>JAZPXW010000121.1:0-8253 GCA_045543895.1 Faecousia sp. | reverse complement strand
TTGGTTTCAAGTGTTGTCTTCCTAAGACCGCTTGGCCTCCGACTTGATGTGTACCGGGGTAAGGTGCCGGCCCAGAAGAGTTACGGTAAGCTTCTGCTGTATGTCAGCTTCTTCCCCCAGCTGATCGCGGGTCCCATCGTGAATTACACCGATATTGCCCCCAGTTTGAGCAGCCGCCAGGAAAATGCGGAAGGCATCTATAATGGCTTTATCCGCTTCTTCATTGGCTTTGCCAAAAAGGTGCTGCTGGCCAACACCTGCGGCATCATTACCGACAGCCTCCGGGCAGGGGATGCCCTGTCGGTTGCCGGCAGCTGGCTGATGGCGGTGGCCTATGCGTTCCAGATTTATTTCGATTTCAGCGGTTATTCGGATATGGCCATCGGTATGGGCCATATGTTTGGCTTCCGCTTTTTCGAAAACTTCAACTACCCTTACATATCCAAAAGCGTCACAGAATTCTGGCGCCGGTGGCATATTTCCCTGGGCACCTTCTTTAGGGACTATGTGTACATCCCATTGGGCGGCAACCGGGTCAGCACCTGGAAGAATATCCGCAATATTATGATCGTATGGCTGCTCACCGGCTTCTGGCACGGTGCATCCTGGAATTTCCTGGCCTGGGGCATCTATTACGGTCTGCTGCTCCTGGCAGAGAAGTTCCTGCTGAAGGATCTGAAAAAGAAGCTCCCGGCATTCATAAATATCGCCGTTACCCTTTTGCTGGTGCTCATCGGCTGGGTGCTGTTCTATTATGAGGACCTGGGCGACGCATTGGCGCATCTGCAGGTGATGTTCGGCTTGTCCGGAGCGGCACTTTCCGATGCGGCTGCCGTGTACTACGGCAAGCACTATCTGGTATTCCTGGTGGCAGCGGCGCTGGCCAGTCTGCCCTGGAAGGAATATCTGAAAAAACTGCCCTATAAGGGCGCTTTGGACACCGCCGCCCTGTGGCTTAAGCCGCTGGTGGCAACAGCTCTGTTCCTGCTGGCACTGTGCTGGATCGTGACCCAGAGCTACAATCCGTTCCTTTATTTCCGTTTCTGAAAGGAGCTCCCATGGCAAAGAAAATTCTTCCCAAAGTTTATATTGCCCTGTGGATGGTTTTGCTGGTGGGGCTTGGCATCTACTACGCAGGCTTTGCTCCCAGGGACGCGGAATTTACCGAAACAGAGAACCGTACCCTGGCGGCCTTCCCGGAAGTCAGCGGCGACAGCCTGTTCTCCGGGCGGTTCTCCCAAGAGATAGAAACCTACCTGCTGGACCGGTTCCCCTTGCGGGATCAGGCGATCAGCGGTGTAAACCGGCTGCAAAGCCTTCTCAGCTTCGCTTCCCACGACGAATACCTGCTGATCGCGGGGGATGTGGATGACCCGCTGGTATCTGATGATTACCAGGACCTGCTGGATGACCTTCTGAATCAAACGGAACCGGCGACCACCGCTCCCACCGAAACCACCGAGCCCGACACCACCACCGAACCCACCGTAGAAACTGGGCCGTCAGAGGTGCCTCCCATTGAGCCCAAGCCCGATGCCAAGCTGGAGGACTTCCCGGAGTATGTTGGTGTGTTTATGGACACCGGCTACGGTGCGGAGGTGATCCAATCCTACCACCGGAACAATGTTATGGCGGTGACCCGTGTGCTCAATAAGTTTGCGGCCCAACTGCCGGAAAACGGCAAGCTGATGTTTACCGTGGGTCCTGCTGCCCGGATCGTCAACCGCTTTGTCAATGCCCAGAACAAGGTCAGCTTCTACAGTACCTGGGATGAGATCGTCAATGCCCTTGGCGCAGACAATGTTTATGCTTTCGATACTCCCGAGATATTCAGCTCTCACATTATGAACGGAGAGTATATGTCCTTCCGGACGGATAACCATTGGACGCCCTATGGCGCCCACAAGGTATATTCCCAGATGGCTGCCCGCGCAGGCAAGGAGCTTGCAAACTACGATTCGGACTTTGAGATCACCATAGAGGATCCCTTCCGTGGCACCTATTACCGGGATGATCCCTCCGCCTACTATAAGGTTCAGCCGGATACCCTGGAGCTGCTGATGCCTAAGATCCCGGTGGAATACCGGCAGCTTACAGCCCCGGATTCCTATAAGGTCATCGATTTTCTGAATTTTGACGCAGCCAGAAATGACCGCTATGCCGTGTACCTCAGCGGTCCGGGCGGACCATGGCGCTATGTGGAATGCGACAATGACCAAACAGAAAATTGCCTTGTGGTCACCGACTCCTTCGGTCTGACGGTCATTCCGTTCCTGACCTCCAACTATAAGCAGATCCACTACTACGATGCCCGGTATTTTGACCGGTACACCGCCGGCGGCAGCGTCGCTGAGCTGATGGAAAAGTACCAGATTCAGGATGTCTATGTGATCATAGCCGATTTCCACTCCTTCGAAAGCGCCTTTGTTATGGGCGATGTGAATGAGCACCTGGGCGTAAAATAAATAGAAAAACAGCGGATACCGGTCGGTATCCGCTGTTTTTTCGTTGTATGGCAGTCGCCGGTTGCCTGCAGAAACTCCGGCTGCTTAACGAAATTCTCTCTTCTGCTGTTCGTTCAGACCCTTGAGCCTGTTGAAATGGGCCAACTGCTGCAGCAGCGTTTTCATGGTGCGGTCCAGGGCGCTGCCCTCGGTGTAGTCCGCTTCAAACATCCAGTCCACACGCTCGTGCTGGAGCAGCTGCGCGGCGCTGCCGTGCTTTCCGGGATGGTAGAGGGCGATGGAGTGTCCGCCGGACTGCTTCACCAGCTTCATGCAGGGAACATCCGTCAGACCGTCGCCGATATAGATCATATTGCTGAAGAATACCCGCTTTTCGTTGTCCGGACGGGAATTGTTCAGATCGGTGTTGTTGTAGATATCCAGAACACCCTTGTTGATGCGGTAGACGAACTGGGTCTTGTTGGTGTAGTTGACAGCCAGCTTGGGCCAGATGGCCTGACCGTCCTTGTACATAAACTCGCAGCCGTATATCTTCTTAAAATACTTGGCGATGGTGGTGCCGTCGATAATCTCCTTCAAGCCGGAGGACAGCACATAGTGCTCCACCTGGACTCCGGCTTCCTCGGCGTAGCGGTTGATCCGCTCAAACCAGCCTTCCACACCGGGATGGTATTCGATATCCTTGCCGCAAGCCTCAAGAGATTCCCGGGTCAGGGGGATGCCGGTCTGGTGGGCTTTTTCCACCATGCAGTACATATAGGCCAGGATGGAGTCCATCACCTCTGTGGTGGAAACATCGTTGGCGTGCTGCCAGAATTCGTCTGCCTCCATACCGATGCTGGGTATGAAGGTGTATTCCTGCATATCTCTGGTGCAGAGGGTCTTGTCGAAGTCGTACATGATCGCGATGATCGGCTTTTTCATATTGGCACCTCCAAGGTTTTATTGCGCTTTCATTGCAGGGGTTTTCGTGCGGATTAAACAGCGGATCACAAGTCCCAGCAGCACGACCACTGCCAGGCAGCTGCCCATCACGCTGTATGCCATAACGGCCTTGTGCGCATTTCTTTGCACATAGTATTCCATATAACCTGCCAGACCCAGCAGACCCAGGATCCCGATCCAAATGGGAAGCTGCCAGAACTTAAAGCCTCTGCTTTTCACCATCTGTACGGAAAACAGCACAATGGATGTTACTAAGCCCAGCAGACCCATGATCTGCACCATGCTGACAAAACCGTTGGAGCGGAAAAACAGGGCATCGTGGCGGGTGCTGTCGCAGATGGCCTGGCAAGCGCCGTAGGCAAGCAGGAAGATGAGGAAAATATGACCGTCGGCAATTTTCTTCTTCCGCAGCTTCTGCACCAGCATAAACAGCAGCAGTGCGGCAACGATGGCACCTGCCAGCATCGCTTGCAGCATAAAGGTCGCCAGACGGTTTTCTGCGACACCGGAGATGGTGTTTGTAATGGGGTAGGCAAAGGGAAAGGGTACGCTATCCGGCAGAACCATACCCCAGTCAGTAGAATTGAACATAGAGGCCAGCCGTCCGATGCCGATGCCGATGCCACCGCCGATGGCCATACAATCCAGCATCTGGGGAAGGTTTTTGGAGATGCAGGCCAGGCGCAGTATCACGGCTGTTATCAAACAAGCCGCGAACACACCCAGCAGGGCATAGCCGCCGAAGGTATAATCGGTCAGAGCAGCCTGAAAGCTGGAATAATTGGCAGGACGGCAGTACCAGTGCACCAGCCGGGACAGCGGCAGCGCCAGCAAAACCGTCATGAGAATGCTCAGACCCATTGCAAGAAAGTTTCGGCTTTTCATCAGATAAAATGCGGCATAGATCGCGGCGGCAGCCACTCCGGCCAGCGCCAGAATGATCGGCCCCCAATAAATGAAAGTATCGCCGCTGATAAATGCAATTCTTTCCATAGGTTACGCTCCATCCGGGATGGCGGTGGCAAAATAAATGATGTCACTCACTTTCCGCTGCCAAACATAGTTTACGGTTTTATTGCCCATAACGATGGTCGCACTCTGTCCACCGTCCAGATTATAAGCCATCTTGCAGCCCATGTCCAAAAGATTTTCGGCGAAGATCTGCAGCGTGTGTGCAGGACCGTAGGGCGGCTCATTGCTGACGGTAACCATCAGATAATGCAGCTCATCCAGCTGGCACAGGGCGATCCGGGGATAATACTGGTTGCCCTCACCTACGGGGTAGGGCTCCTTGATCCGGCACAGCTTACTGTCTTCGATCAGCACCGGACCAAAGGCCAGGCTAAAGCGGACACCGTTGTCGTCGATCAGCTTCTGCATGGCTTCCCGGGTGTAGTTTTGTCCCATGTGGGAGAAGATCAGATTGCCGTTGGCGGCAATAAAGCAGCTGTCCATAGACCAGGGCTCTGCGCGCATCAGCTTGCTGTCATACACGATGATGCCGTCGTCCCGGAAGGAGTAAAAATCGCCGTTGGTCGCCAGCACCGCATTGACGGAGGTGGCCATTTCCGAGGGGAAATATTTTGCGCCGGAGGAATAGTCGCCATCTGCCACAAACCGGCGGAACTGAGAAGGATCGGCGATCTTGACCTCGGCGATGGTGTATACCGCATGGTCGATCACCTGCTTCCAGGCGATGGACAGGATGGTTTCGTCGTAATAATAGCGGATCTCGCTGTCCTCATAGACGGGTGTATCGGCAGAAAACAGCGTGTCCTGACCGTCCAGCAGCGGTGCAGCCTGGTCCAGCAGCCATTGCAGGGACGCAGGATCCTTGGCAGAGCCGTAGCCATCGGGGTTGGGCATGGGCGCCACCAGGTCGTCATCGTTGAGCCAGTAGGTCTTGGGAATGGACAGCACACCGTCCAATGCGTCGCTGAGGGTGTTGGTAACAAACATATTGTAGCGGTCGGTCAGCGCATAGTTGGTGTCGCTGTTTTGGGCGCTTGTGCGGGAAGTGCCGCCGGTAAAAAGGAAGGACAGCAAAACATTGCACGTCAGCACCAGGCACAGGAGACCTGCGGCTATCTTCAACAGCAGCCCCAGCGCAGGGCCTGCTATATTCCAAAATCGCTTCATAGCTTTCTCTCCCATCAATGCAGAATTCCGCCGGAGAAGGCATCCAGCAGCGCATCGTCCGTCACGACCCACCAGGTGCCGTCCTGATACTTTAGATTCACGGTCAGGGTAACGGTCACCAGCTTGGCGTCTTCCCGGAGTGCTTCCTGGGTGGCGTCATTCAGAACTTCCATTACAACGGATTCTTTGTATTCGTTATTTTCGTCGTAGATTTCCGAAACATCCTCGGCTTCTTCCACCCGCTGGTTCAGCAGCTTCTGGGAGCGTTCCTGCAAATTCACAGTAACGCTGGCAGGATCCAGGTAGGTAAAGGAAACGCTTTGCGCCAGGCCCACCTCGGTGGTGTAGCAGTCGCCCACCAGGGAAAACTCTGTGCTGTCCAGAAACGCATCCCACAGCAGTACAGCAAGGGGATTGTCAGAAGGCTCTGCCACACCCAGGCTGGGGGAGCCCAGCAGGTAGGTGCTGGCTTTGGCATAATCGCCGTCACAAACCGCATCCATCATATCGGTGACCTGCCCGATCGCTGCCTTGGGCGGGGACAAAAGAATGGGCTTGGCGGTGGGGTATTCCTTGCTGATGTGAACTGCCAGACAGCCGGCAGCGATGCCCACTAGCAAAAATGCCGCGCTGAACATCCATACCAGGATCCTCTGCACCCAGAAAATGGTCCGGTCACCGGTGGCACCGCGCTTAGCTTCCGGCTGCTGCGGCTGGGGACAGGCAACTTCTTCTATGGGCGTTGCGGTTTCGCCCGTCAGATCTTCTTCTATCATGGGGGAATTGTTCTCCTGCATAGCGTCTGCCTCCTTTTAGAAGTAAATGGTATTTGTTCTATTATACCACGCCGTCGAGTCCTGTCAATTCCGGAAGAAAAAAGAACTGCTTTTCCTGGAAAATTAACGGGATATAGCTATAATTGAGAGCGCTTTGCCTTTTTTCGATGGACTTCTCGGCTTTTCTGTGCAATAATGGCTCCAGAAAGAGAAGGAGGGAGCATATGGAAAGTACCATTAGTGAAACACTGCGTCATGTTTTATTATTGGCACGGCACCTGAAAAAATGCGACCTTCGCGGTGTAACGGTGGTTGCACTGATGGAATTGGGAGTGCCCACGAAATCAGTAGGTTTTGAATATCTGAAGCGGGCGATCCTTTTGCAGCATAAAGATCCAACCCGGGCATTGGCAAAGGACATTTACTTAGAAATCTCTGTGAGCTGTAAGCTGAATTCTGAAGAGCAGGTAGACCAGGCGATCCGTGAAGCGATCCGCATTGCCTGGGAAAACGGCAGTCAAACAGCGTGGCATTGGTATTTCTCGTACGATGGCCTGATGCCGCGCAGAAAACCCACTAACTGTGAGTTTATTTCCAGGCTTTCCTGCATTCTAGAGCTGTGGCAAGCCTGCAACGAAAGGGAGATCTGCTATGAATGAGAAACAGAACACCTGGCTGGAGACACCCACTCCGGAATTGGACCGGCAGCTGCAACAGGAACTCCTAAAGGAAGAACCGAACCAGGAGGTGGTGCTGGGAATATTGCGCGTTATCCAAGAAAGAGAAATGGAATATCCAACTCAGGTTACCAATCAGGTTCAGGACGCATGGGACCGGTACCGTGAAAAAACGGACAGGCCGAAGAAGTCCAACCGGAAACGGATGTGGTTTGCCCGGGCGGCAGCGGCTGTGGCTGTGATCGGCACCGTGATCCTGGCTCTGCCCCGGACGGTGGGCGCGGAGAGTTTGTGGGATGTGCTTGTCCGCTGGACGGAAAGCGTGTTTGAATTCTTTGACCCGGAGCAGGAGACCACCGACCCGGCTGTGGCACATACATTCCAGACGGATCACCCTGGCCTGCAGCAGGTGTACGACAAAGTCACCGAGCTGGGCGCGACAGAACCCGTAGTCCCCATGTGGCTGCCGGAAGGCTTCGAACTGACGGAACTTAAAACTGTGCAGATGTATGATGGGAACAGGGTGAGTGCCTTCTTTTGCTCAAGGGATAGGTACATCATATTGTCCTATCGGGTATATACGAAAACAATTACTTCAGAATATCGAAAAGAAGAGAATGGAGTGGAGGAATATGAGGTTTCGAACATATCCCACTTTGTTATGGACAACGGTGAGAACATATCAGTAACCTGGACGGTGGACGGAGTGGAATGCTCCGTCAATACCGGTATAGAGAGAGAAGAAGTTTACAAACTGATCGACTCTATTTACAGGACGGAAATATCGTGAAAAAAAGTTTCAAATTGGTAAGTATGATTTTGGTACTGAGCCTGCTGCTGGCAGTTCCGGTGCAGGCAGAAGGGAATGTAGAACCTCGTGGCAGCAATTTCTTCTCGTCTTTTTGGACATTCCTTGAAAAAGGAGACCACTATTCCGTAGAGGTCTGGTTTGATGTGGTCGCTAACGGAGGACAGATGGAAGAGATTGGTGCCACTATGATCGAATTATACGAATCTAAGGATGGGGAAAGCTGGACCAAGGTAAAAATCTTTGAGGCGGAAGATTACCCACAAATGATCGACTATAACACCGTTTCCCATACTGGCCATGTTACTTACTATGCTTCTATGCCCTGTTACTACTACCGGGCCTGCGTGACTTATTACGCCAAGAACAGCAGAGGCATCGGCAAGGATTTTATCTATACACCGATTCTCCTGCGGTAAAAAACGCCCCGCTTCGGACTAGCT
>JAZPXW010000120.1:0-10311 GCA_045543895.1 Faecousia sp. | reverse complement strand
AGTTCACCCCGGAGGATATCCGGGAACTGTTGAAAAATATCTGATTTTTGCCCCTGTTTCTATGGAAAAGCGCCGGTTTTTGTCTGGAATAATTTTTGGAAAAAAATCATAAAAAGAGCTTGACAAATAGGGTATCTGTGGTTATAATAATACCCGTCGCTGAGGTAATAAACCTCGGGGCGCGGTAAGGGAGCATAGCTCAGCTGGGAGAGCACATGCCTTACAAGCATGGGGTCACAGGTTCCAGCCCTGTTGTTCCCACCACAATTTGGCCCGGTGGTGCAGTCGGTTAGCACGCCAGCCTGTCACGCTGGAGGTCGACGGTTCGAGTCCGTTCCGGGTCGCCAATAATGCATCTGAGCAGAGCTTTATGCTCTGCTCAATATGCCTCTGTAGCTCAGTCGGTAGAGCAGTGGACTGAAAATCCACGTGTCGTTGGTTCGATTCCGACCGGAGGCACCACGGTTCCCTTTGGGAACCGAGATGCGGGTGTAGCTCATCCGGTAGAGCGCCACCTTGCCAAGGTGGAGGTAGCGAGTTCGAGCCTCGTCACCCGCTCCAAAAAAGATAAGGAACGCGTTTGCGTTCCTTGTTTCATATGGTACCGTAGCCAAGTGGTAAGGCACGAGTCTGCAAAACTCTGATCCGCCAGTTCAAATCTGGCCGGTACCTCCAAAAAGGAACGCACACCATTCGGTGTGCGTTTTCTTTTTGGAGGTACCGAAACGGACAGATTTGAAGACCGTAAATGCAACTGTCCGGGGGCAGTTGCTGCCACCAGTTCGTAAACTGGTGGCTACTATTATTTTGGCCAAAGGCAAAAATGCAAACAAATCTGGCCGGTACCACATTCATACTTGTCACAATGTGCTATTTATGATAAAACATAAATGTAACACTTTTTCACAGCAAGGAGCGGCCAATATGATATTTTATGAAATAACCGAAAAGGATCACGAGCTGATCCGGCTGGGGCTTGCGTGCCTGGAGAAGAACTTTGACGATGGGGTGTACAACCATACCGTGGGCTGCGCGCTGCTGTGCGGCAGCGGCAAGGTCTACACCGGGGTCAACTGCGATGGTATCCATGGCTCCTGCGCAGAGTACATTACCATGGGCATCGCCATCTCCGCCGGGGAACGGGAATTTGATACCATCGTGGCTGTACACGAAAAGGCGACTAATGGGGTGGTCGCTCCCTGCGGCAACTGCCGCCAGATGCTGTTTGAGTACTGCCCGGAGATCCGTGTGATCGTCAATGATGAAAATGGCAATCTGGTAAAGGTCAAGGCTTCCGATCTGCTGCCCTTTGCCTGGCAGAGCGTGGTGTGCTGATGCTATGAAACATGAAGAATTCAGAAGGATATGCTCCGATGCCGATACCGCGGTGCTGTTCATCCACGGCATTAACGGCACTCCTAACCATTTCCGGGATTTTGTGAAGCTGGTTCCGTCGGAATGCTCTGTGGTGAATGTGCTGCTGGACGGTCATGGAGCAGGTGTGAGCGACTTTGCGAACACCTCTATGGCAAAATGGAAGACCCAGGTGGATAGGGAAGTGGAGGCGCTGCTTGAGCGCCACGAGAATCTGCTGATTGTTGGGCATTCCATGGGGACGCTGTTTGCAATCCGGCAGGCGATCAAGCATCCCGGCAAGGTCAAGGGGCTGTTTTTGCTGGCGGTGCCGCTGAAGCTGTTTCTAAAACCCCGGATGCTGCGCAGCTCTATGCGGGTCTATTTGGACCGGGTGAGAGAGGACGACCTGTGGACCCAGGCGGCGGTGAATTGCTACGGTATTGCGCCGGACCGGAGATTTTGGAAATATATCCCTTGGGCAAAGCGGTATCTGGAACTGTTCCGGGAAATGAGAGCTGTCAGAGAACAGCTGGGCGCGTTGACGACGCCGTGTTACTGCTACCAATCCCAAATGGATGAGCTGGTTTCCCTCAAATCAAGCAGGCTCTTGCAGGAAAACAGCACCGCAGAGGTACAGATACTGGAAAACTCCGGGCATTACTACTATGCTGAGAAGGACTATGCGTGCCTATTGGATCATTTCAACAGCTTTGTGAGAAATTTCAAAAGATGATACATAGAAAACCACCCGTTGCGCTGTAGCCCGACGGGTGGCTATTTTTGTGTTTGGGGCTTCTATGTTAGTTACATAGTAAAAAAATAATAATTCTTTGATTTTTCATGTAAGCACCCTCTTGCAAATAGGAAAACCTTAGGATATAATACATACTGAGAAGTTGCATATATGCTGTAAATAACAAATGTGACTGATTATATGTGAGTATCTACGCACTATAATAAATAGAAAAGGGGTATAGCTTTATGACGAATCTCATGAAACGCAGTTTGGCTCTGGTTATGGCACTGGTCCTGTGCCTGAGTCTGCTGCCCGCAACTGCGGTACCTGTAAATGCAGCTAGCTACATTTACAACTGGGGTACCCGTGGAACCCTCGCAACCTCCCTTTCCTCGAATGCGGAGGCATTCTACACTGGCAACAATACATACGACGCTCTGTCGGCACTGGCCGGCGGCACCAGTAAAGAGACTGTGCCCAACAGCGCTCTGTACAGCGCCCTTCAGAAGCTGATGGCAGATGCCCATAGCTATGAAACCAGCTATGATGCCACCAAGGATCTGTACCAGTACACCGATTGCCAGAACGGCGGCGGCAAGATATCTTCTTTCTACTCCGGCAAGGAGATCGGACCTGCGTGGGATTCCAATGAATGGAACCGTGAGCACACCTGGCCCAACAGTAAGGGCGACGCATCCGGTAATGGCGAAAACGATATTATGATGCTCCGTCCCACCGCTGTAAGCGAAAACGGTTCCCGCAGCAACACTGCCTACGGCGAGAGCGGCGGTTACTACCATCCCAACACCGAGTCGGGCGGTGCCTATGATGTGCGCGGCGATGTGGCCCGTATCATGCTGTATGTCTATGTCCGTTGGGGCAACACCGGCTCCATGTGGGGTTCCTCCGGCGTTATCGAAAGTCCTGAGGTTATGTTCAGCTGGATGCAGGCTGACCCTGTCGACACCTGGGAAATGGGCCGTAACGACTCTGTCCAGTCCATCACCGGCACCCGTAATGTGTTCGTGGACTATCCCGAACTGGCTTTCAAGCTCTTTGGCGAGGAAATTCCTGCTGATATGACCACTCCCTCCAATAAGGCTGCCGAATGCCAGCACAACTATGTGGATGGTGTTTGCAGCAGCTGCGGCGCTGAACAGCCTGTGGTTACTGCAACTGTCGATAAGACCATCACCTTCGACACCAATAAGACACAGCGCACCTCCTTTAGCTCCACCCAGCAGGTTTGGCAGAACGATGGTGTCGTATTTACCAACGATAAGGCAAGCTCTTCCAATGCTGTGGCTGACTATTCTCCCGTTCGTATCTATGCAAAATCCAGCGTGACTATTGCGCATCCTGGCATGACTCAAATCGTGTTTGTGTGTAATGCCAGCAAGTATGTGACCCCGCTGACGAACTCTCTTGGCGATGCCACCTATACCGTTGATGGCAACAATGTTACTGTTACCCTGGCAACTCCCCAGGATACCTTCACCATTGCCTCCATTTCCGCACAAACTCGTTTTAACAGCATTACGGTTACTGTTCCTGCTGATGCTGTCACCTGCCAGCACACCAACACTGAGGTCGAAGGTGCCAAGGATGCTACCTGTACCGAAACCGGTCACACCGGTAAGACCGTTTGCTCTGATTGCGGCGAGATCGTGGATGCGGGCGAAGAGATCTCTGTTATCGACCACACCTATGTGGATGGCATTTGCTCCGTTTGCGGCGCAAAGGACCTTTCCGGTTTTGAAGAAACCACCGCAACCGTTACCTTTGCGGATAAGAATAATCGTACCGAGTACAGCACTGACAAACAGGTTTGGGTTGAAAACGGTGTTACTGTTACCAATGAGAAGGGTTCTTCTACCAATAATGTGTATGATACCGTTAGCCCCATTCGTGTTTATCAGAAGGCCAGCCTGACGGTTGCATACAACGATATGACCGAAATCGAGTTTACCTGCAGCACTGCTGACTATGCAACTGCTTTGAAAAACTCTATTTCTGACGGAACTGTTACTGTCAACGAAAAGGTTGTAACTGTTAAATTTGGCGAACCTGTTGATGAATTACACATTGCCTCTATGACTGCTCAGTCTCGTGTGAGCAGCATTACCGTGACTGCGATTTCCTGCAGCCATGCCGATACCACCGTTGAGGGCAAGACAGATGCTACCTGCACAGAAGCCGGCTACACCGGCGATACCGTTTGCACCGTCTGCGGCGCAACTGTTACCGAGGGCGAAGTGATCGAAGCCACCGGTCACAACTATGTGGATGGCACCTGCACCGCCTGCGGCGAGAAGGAGCCCGTCGAGGTCATCGTTCCCACAATCACCTTTGACGATGCTGCTAAGCGCACCCTGGAAGAAGGCAAGCAGATCTGGACTGAGAACGGCATCACCGTGACCAATGTGAACGGCACCATCGGTGACTATGTCGCCCCCGTTCGTTTCTATAAGAACTCCAGCGTGAAGGTGGAGTACCCCGGCATGACCAAGATCGAGTTCGTCTGCAATACGGCTGCCTATGCAACTGCGCTTAAGAACTCCATCTCCGGCGTTACCGCTACTGTTAATGAGAATACTGTCACTGTGATCCTCGCTGCTGCCCAGGATAGCTTCGAGATCGCTGCTCTGGCTGACCAGGTCCGTTTGGACAGCATCAGCGTCGGTACTGAGGTTTGTGAGCATGCTGCCACTACCGTTCAGGGTAAGACAGATCCTACCTGTACCGTGAACGGCTACTCTGGCGACACCGTATGTGACACCTGCGGCGCGATCGTCACTCTGGGTGAAGATGTTGCTGCTACCGGCCACACCTTCGTGGATGGCAAGTGCGCTTGTGGCGCAGTGGACACCTCCAATATGGTGAAGGTGGAAAAGGAACTGAGCTTTGCAACTACTGCACAGCGCACCTCGTTAAGCGACACTCAGCAGGTGTGGAAGCAGAACGGCATTACCTTTACCAACGATAAGGCCAGCTCCCAAAACAATGTGGTGGATACTTCTAACCCCGTCCGTCTCTATGCTGGCTCTGCTATTACGGTCGCACATGCTAGCATGACGAAGATCGAGTTCGTCTGCAACAGCACTTCCTACGCAGAGGTTCTGGCAGCTTCCATCGGTTCTGTTGCTTCTGTCAGTGACACTTCTGTGATCGTTGAACTCGGTGTACCGCAGGATAGCTATGTAATCGAAAAGCTGACTGCTCAGGTTCGTGTGAACAGCATCAAGGTTACTGTACTGGAAGCTGCAGCAGCTGGCTGCGAGCACACCAACACTAAGGTCGAAGGCGCAAAGGATGCTACCTGTACCGAAACCGGCCACACCGGTAAGACCGTGTGTACCGTTTGCGATGAGACCATCGATGCAGGCAGCGTGACCGATCGTCTGCCCCACACCTTTGTGGATGGCAAGTGCTCCGTCTGCGGCGCAAATGAGCCCGAAACCAGCCTGGTTGCAGGTACCGCATACAAGTTCGGTATGACCCAGTACAACCTGGAAAACAAGGTTTACTACCTGGCCGGTGGTATGGATGAAAAGAATACATACTACATGGCTACCACCGAGAATGCAGCCGCTGCCATTGATGTTTATGTGGAAGAGACCGAAGGCGGCTACTACTTCTACACCATGAATGGTGAGGAGAAGCTGTACATCAATATGGTGGTCAACGGCACCTATGTAAACGGTGCATACGAAGCAGCTGCTTCCACCAGTTATACCTTCAATGCTGAAAAGGGCACTCTGATCGCTACGGTGGACGGTGTTGACTACTGGTTCGGTACCCGCAACGATATGGATCATACCACTATGGGTCCCGTCAAGGTGGAATACGCTGGTTTCTACGGTATGTTCTATACGAACCTCTGCGAGCACGCCAACACCACTGTGGAAGGCGCTAAGGATGCAACCTGCACCGAAGAGGGCTACACCGGCGATACCGTGTGTGCTGCCTGCGGTGAAGTTATCGTTTCCGGCGAGAAGATCCCCGTTACCGAGCACGCCTATGTGGACGGTATTTGCTCCGACTGTGGCGCTGAGAAGCCTGCTGAAGTCACCACTGTGACCATCACCTTCGATGATGTAGCAAAGATCACCGATTTCGACGAGACTTCTCACAGCATTTGGGAGGAGAACAACATTGTTGTTACCAATTCCAAGGGCGGTTATACAAATAAGTTGGTGAAATATGCTAACCCTGCTCGTTTCTATGCACAGACTGGCCTGAAGATCGAGTATGCCGGTATGACCGAGATCGTGTTCGCTTGTAACACTGCTAGCTACGCAACTGCTCTGGCAAACTCCATTGGCTCTACTGCAGTTGTTGATGGTAAGGTTGTAACTGTGAAATTGAGCGCAGCTCAGGATGTATTCGAAATTGCTTCCTTTGGTGCGCAGGTTCGTATGGATAGCATCACCATTACTGCATCTACTGAGGAGACTCCCGATGAGCCCGTGTGCGAGGAGCACAGCTTCGTCGATGGCGTTTGCTCCGTCTGCGGCCACAAGCTGGGCGACATCAACGACGACGGCACTGTGACCTACCAGGACGCTGTCTATATTCTGCTGGCTAATATGTACCCCAGCCAGTACTCCCTGGACGGCGTATATGCTGATGTGGATGGAAGCGGTGCTGTAGATCAGGATGATGCAGTATATCTGCTGCTGCACACCCTGTTCGGCGAGAACTTCTATCCCTTGAGAACACCCGCAGTGCTTCCTGAGAATGAGGAAGAGAGCGTAGGTTAATCCCTAATATATACCCCCGGAAGGATCTCCTTCCGGGGGTTATTTTATTGACGATGGTGGGGAAGAAGGCTTCTCCCCGGGAGATGCCTTTAGGGTGCGGCATAGCGGGTCGTCGAGGGCGCCGACCCCTACGGAGCGGGGGAAGGCTTTGGCGGGCGGAATATCCGCCCCTACGAGGGTGAATGGAGGTGCGGTGGGCGGGCGATTCGTGAATCGCCCCTACGGTAGGGAACGGATTTATCCGTTCCGAATGTGCTGTGTGCCTCGCAATGACTGGAGAGATGGGTGGGCGCAATAATCCCCCTCCGGGAAATCCGGAGGGGGATTGGTTGATTATTCGGTGCGGTAGGCGGAACGCATGAATGCGTTCCCTACAGAGAAGACTTGGGAGTGGGTGGGAAGGACCGTCCGGGAGGCCGGTCCCTACAGCGCACGGGGGAAATTATTCGGTGCGCAGGGCCACTACGGGGTCTTTCTTGGCGGCGCTTCTGGCGGGGATCATGCCGGAGATCAGCGTCAGCAGCATGCTGATGCAGATCAGGATCACAGCCACAGGGATGGGGAGAATGGTCTTGAGAGCGGGGATGCCGGTAAGGTACTGGACGATGGCATCGATGGGAATGCACAGCAGGTAAGTCAGTCCCACACCCAGCAAGCCTGAGGCAAAGCCGATGATCACCGTTTCCGCTGTGAACATACTGGACACATTTTTCTTGGATGCGCCGATGGCCCGGAGAATACCGATCTCCTTGGTCCGCTCCTGGACGGAGATCAGGGTGATGACACCGATCATAATGGAGGATACCACCAGCGAGATCGCCACGAAGGAGATCAGCACATAGGTGATGGCATTGATGATGGTGGTGATGGAGGAGAGCATGATACCGATATAATCGGTGTACTTGATCTTCTCCAGCTCTTCCTTGCCCTCGTTATACTGGGCGATCACATCTTCGATCACATCCTTATTGGCAAAGGAGGATGCAAAGAGATGGACGGTGGAGGGCTTTTCCAGATCCACATAGCCAAGCTCCAGGAGATTTTCTTCCAGGGAGGAATCGGAAAATTCCATAATTTCATCGTAGTAGGTGGCGCACTGGTCGTCGGTGTAGGTGGGAAGCGCCATATCCAGTGCCATGGCAAGCTGCGCAGGCTGCATACCAGCCATCTGCTGCATCACCTGCTGGGCATACTGGGCGCGGATCTGCTGGACGATCATTTCTCCATAGATCTCCTTTAGCTCCTCATCGCTCATGGCAGATACATAGGAGGTGATCTCGCTGCCGCTGACACCCATTTGGGTAGTCAGTACGGTAATGAGGTTCTGCTCCATATCGGCCCGGGTCAGGCCTGCCATCGCCTGCTGGAGGGAGCCTTCCAACACTTCGGGCGAGGGGATACACTGGATGCGGATATAGGCGGCTGCCTTTTCGTTTTCACTCAAGCCCTCCAGGTAGGCCCGCAGCTCTGCTGCTTTTTCTTCCGTGGTGAGGTTGCCGGTGTTTTCAGAGAAGGGAAGGCCTGTGATCACATCGGTGGTGGGAGACTTCCACTGTGCCTCAATGGCATCGGATTCCTGGGACTGGCGGATCACATGCTCGGTCAGCTGGGAGGTATACGCGATGGCACCGCTGAGCATAGTGGAGGAAGCGTCCTCGCTGGGACGAATGATACCGGTGACCCTCAGAGTCAGGGCGTTATCATAGAGGTAGCGCAGGCCTGCATCGGTTTCCCGCAGGTCCTTATATAG
This sequence comes from Faecousia sp., assembly GCA_045543895.1. Classification (GTDB taxonomy): domain Bacteria; phylum Bacillota; class Clostridia; order Oscillospirales; family Oscillospiraceae; genus Faecousia. The sequence continues at coordinate 1,706 of JAZPXW010000120.1, read as the reverse complement.
ACCCGTGAGCTCGTCGTAGATATAGCAATCGGAGTTGAGGATCACCTTATACTCCCGACCGCACACCTCTTTGTAGCTCCAATGGGCATTGGTTTTTTTCAGGGTGGTGCCGTCCATGGCGGCGGACATGATCTTCTCGATCTCCTCTTCAGGCATAAGACCCATGGCATACAGGGTCATGTCGTCCAGCTCGTTATTCTCATCCACCACCAGCATGATCTCATCGTAGCTGTTGGGCCAGTCGCCATAGATCACATCGTACTGCTTTTTCAGCACATCGCTGATGAGAGAGCCATCCTTGCCGGGCAGCATCTCCTGCCACAGCCTCATGGAGCTTTGGGACATGGACATACTGGAGGACATCATGGTACCCATGTTGCCGCCGCCCATGCTGGGGTTCAGCATCGCGGTCATATCCATGCCCATGTATTCGCCGATCAGCTCTGCCATCAGCCGGGAAGAATCAGAAGCGATGATATCGCCGGTGACATTCTTGGTATAGACCAGCAGGGGAAGGTCATAGCTGTACTGCACGCCGCTGATGGCACCGTACAGGGTGGATTCTTCCTTCTGCGCCAGCTGCTGCTGCAGGTAGGCTTTGAAGGAACGCAGGTCGTTTTCCCGCATATCCATCTTGTTGAGGGCATTGACCATATCGTAGATGGCGGTCTTCTTATAGACCGCGTCCTTGCCGTGCTCCTCACCGCTTTGCGCCGCGTCCATAAATGCCATCATCAGCGAGGACATATCCATGGTCTGCCCCTGGATGGTGATGGGGTAGGAGGAAAGGGTCTCCTCCTGGACGGCAGCAATATAGGCGGTCATGCCCTGGCTCACCGCGAAGATCAGCGCGATGCCGATGATGCCGATAGAACCGGCAAAGGAGGTCAGCAGGGTGCGGCCCTTTTTGCTGAAGAGGTTTTTGAAGGACAGCATAAAGGCGGTATGCAGGCGCATGGAGGGCTTTTTGACCTTTTTGCTCTGGGCGGAAGGCTCGGGGATGATTTCGGCATCCTGCACAGGGCTGGAATCGTCGGTGATCACACCGTCCAGCATCCGGATGATTCGGGTGGAGTACCGCTCTGCCAGGTCCGGATTGTGGGTGACCATGATGACCAGACGGTCCTTGGAGATCTCCTTGAGGATGTTCATGACCTGCACGCTGGTCTCGGTGTCCAGCGCGCCGGTGGGCCCGTCCGCCAGGATGATGTCGGGGTTATTGACCAGGGCGCGGGCGATGGCCACACGCTGCATCTGGCCGCCGGACATCTCGCCGGGCTTCTTACGCAGCTGGTCGCCCAGACCTACATCCACCAGCGCCTGCTTGGCTCTGGCTCTGCGCTCCCGGCGGGAGACGCCGGAGAGGGTCAGTGCCAGCTCCACATTCTGGAGCACCGTCTGATGGGGAATCAGGTTGTAGCTCTGGAACACAAAGCCGATGGAATGGTTGCGGTAAGCGTCCCAGTCCCGGTCCTTAAAATCCTTGGTGGAGCGGCCGCCGATCACCAGGTCACCGCTGGTGTATTGGTCCAGACCGCCGATGATATTGAGCATGGTGGTCTTGCCGCAGCCGGAGGGTCCCAGAATGGACACAAATTCATTCTTGCGGAACCGCACGGTTCCTTATGGCAACAATCCTAACCGTCTGAAGGTAAAGTGCTATGGTGCCGACGATGTACGTGAGGGTGTCGCTATCCTGTGGAAGG
>JAZPXW010000119.1:0-17421 GCA_045543895.1 Faecousia sp. | reverse complement strand
CCCAAGGGTCTGATGCCCTCCCCCAAGGCCGGCACCGTCACTCCCGATGTGGCCAAAGCCGTGCAGGAAGTTAAGGCCGGTAAGATCGAGTACCGCCTGGACAAGACCAATATCATTCACTGCCCCATCGGCAAGGTGTCCTTCGGCGCTGAGAAGCTGGCTGACAACTTCAACGCCATCATGGGCGCTATCATCAAGGCTAAGCCCGCTGCCGCCAAGGGCACTTACGTCAAGAGCTGCACCGTGGTTTCCACCATGGGCCCCGGCGTGAAGGTTTCCACCGCTAAGTATCTGTAATTTACGATGCAAAGACTCCCGCAGGTTTTCGCCTGCGGGAGTTTCTTTTTTGTTCCGTTTACTCACTTACATGGACATACGCTTTGTAGAAAGTGAAGATCTCCTCAGTATCGGCGTTTTCATCTGTAGAAGCCACCAAATATTCATCACGAACCTTAGCAACCAGGAAGCCCTCCTCCGGGCAGAGGAAGAAGGTCACGCCGGTAAAATCATTTTCCTCAAGGTAGTATAGCCATGTGGGTACATGATAGAACGCCTGATTGTTATGCTTATCAGCAAATTGAGCAAAACCGCTGAAGGATTTGGAACCTGTATCCGGACTGATGGTACACCCGGGCCAGGTAAAATCCAGCTTCAGCTTCACCTGACCGCGGTTTTCGAACTTCGTGGGGAGGCTGCCGCTGACCGATATATCCACTCCGGTGCGGTTTTCCTGCACAGTTCCATCGGTGTTGACCCACACGCCGTGAACATTCCAGTCGATTGTCGTGCTGCGAGAATCGCCACATCCGGCAAAAGAAAACAGTAATGCCAGAAGAACCATGCAGCATGTAATTCTAAAACAAATCTTCATGATAGCATCACCTCTCCTTTAGAGTAATATAACACATGAAATTGGTAATGTAAATACTGGCATTTTCACGCGTACAAGCATTGATCCAATGCCAAATACCAGTACTCAGGTCAAATAATCCCCGGAAGGTTCGACTTCCGGGGATTTTTTATTTATCCGGTCCCACTCCAGCAGCGATGGTTACCGATGTGCGGCAATTTCCGTCCGTGCTCTTGGTGCACATAAGGCTGATCATAAACGAGGGCTTAAGCTTCACATCGCTGCCATAGATCCACTTCATCGCTTCAGTTACAGGTTCTGTTTTGGCCTGCTGTTCCAACCTTTCCTGTAGCTGTGGGTGTATAAATCCTATATCTTCTATGCGCCAAGAGGTTATTTCGGGCCACACACCACCGGCTTTATTGGTCCAGCGGTCATAGGACTCACGAAGTTCTTCCAGGGTGGAGGCGCCGGGTGTCGTCGGCTCGCCGTATACTTGCTTTAACATCGCCAGCATATTAAGATAATGGGCTGCGTTATCATCAAAGCTCGTGGTTTTGTCTGTGCAAAATTCCACATGCGTAACTCGCTGCTGCTCTGGGCTGTAGGCATTAGAAATATACCATTTTGTGCCCAGGGTTTCCAGGGGTTCCAACCATACATCTCCAGCAGTGCTATGCCTGATATCGTCCTTCGCGTCTAATTCTTCAAGAAACGCATCCTTGTGCATTCCGAGTTTGGACGCATATTTTACGAAAAAATATTGTCCTCGGCCGCAGTAGAGGTCGGCATTGCAGCAGCGGAATAAGTGATCTGAAATACCGCCACGCCATCTGCGTAATTTCCCTGCAAATTAACACGCAGCAGGCCATCCATCTCTCTGCCGTGCCATTTGCCCAAAGCAGTCACCTCATCCCAGGTGAGGAACTCCTTCAAGAAATCCCTCACACCGGCAAAGGGAATATCCTCATACACTTCCCAGGCAGTAGCGATGGACCATGGAGAGCCATCGTTTGATTTCCGACGGTTTTCATAGGCATCCACGATCTGCTGTACATCCGTGTACACATTTGATCGGAGGGACAGGCCAAATTGCTCGATATATTGGGCTTGGAGAGCCAAATACTCCTGGGCAAACGCTTCGATGCTGGTTTGTTCATCCCCATTGGGTTTGGAAATAAACTTGAAGCTGACTGCGTGATTATGGACAGCTTCGCCCGCGTCACAGTAAATTTGGTACTCTCTACCGTTATGTAAAACCGTTTCGGGCAGCATATACAGCCAGCTGGTCTCGGAGTATGTGACATCTTCTTCCTTCATTCCAAGCTTATCCAGAAGTTCGCTTCTCTCTGTGCCGATGAGCGCCACATAGTCTTCCATGGTCATTTCCTTTAATGGGTCCGTGAGGAAGAATACTGCCGCGCCGATAATGGCGATGACGCACACAAGGCAGATCCAAAAAGTGGGTTTTCGATAGTTCAGTATCTTCATGATCCGCTCCTTTACATTCACCTCGCCGAATGCAATGGGGCAGGCAGAAACAGGATGGCTCTCCGTACTGCAGGACAGAAGTGCCATGGAGTAAGCCTTTCGCTCCTCCAGACCGTACCGTCTTACCACCTGCTCATCACAGGCTGTTTCCAAATCCTTACACAAGCACCAGTATGCAAGCCACACCAGAGGGTTGAACCAATGCAGCGACAGGCACAAAAATCCAATCAGCTTCGTCCAGTGGTCACCCCAGGCAATGTGGTTGCGCTCGTGGGATATTACATATTCCCGATCATTCCCCGTAATGTGCGCCGGGATGAAGATCTTCGGTTTGAGATAGCCCAGAAGGAATGCTCCTTCCAGATTTCTGCAATCCCAGGTGCCGTCCGGCGCCTGGACCGCAGACTTCACCTGCCGTTTCAGTCTTATATAGGAAACTGCTGTATAGATAAGCATCGCGCAGGCGCCCAACGCCCAAACATAGGCCGCAACAGTCATCCAATCTACGGTACGTTGCACGGAGGTAGTAACCCCAGTATCTATATTGACTGTAATGTCCTCACCAGCGGACGGCATAGCCGGAATCATATCCTGGGGAACATATTCCTGAGGAGCATACTCCCGGTCGGACACCACGGGCTGAAGCAGCTGCTGGGTATCGGGCTGCAGGCTGAAGCTCGCCTCAAAGTGAAGCGGCAGCAAAAGCCGGAGTCCTACCAGCACCCACAGCAGGCACACCAGCCGCGCCGGTGCCTTTTTAAGCATCAACCGCAAGGCCAATACCAGCAGTATCACGATGCTGCCGGACAGGCTCATTGTCAGTATGGTTTTCAACACCGTTACCATTGTATTCCCTCACTTTCAAGGCAGCATAGCCTTATATTTTTCGATGGCAGCAGCCGCTTCCTGCTCCGGGATGATGGTAATGTCCAGCACCCGCCGATAGTCGGTGATCAAATAGTCCCCATCGATCACAGGCGCTTCCGAGGTTCTGTACTCGGCTTTGTAGATGCAGTTCGCTTTTGACCAAAATCTTGCCTTTATGCCGTCGTAATTTAACTCCATTCGAGCATCAAAGGCATTTCGGTATTGATAACCCGAAAGCCCGTAGCAACTGCCATGGTTGGATATAGCCGTTTCCATTGTAGTATCCCGCCAGGGCAGCGGATGGGCCATGGCTTCGGTCAGAATTTCCCAGGGGGCATACGCATCCTTTCGGTATACGGTCTTATATTGCACCCCGTCTGCCCGCAGGAATATCTTTTGGGAATGGCCCACATCCACGATATACAGGAAGTCATCCCCGTGAAGGTATATCTCCTCCCAGGTCCTGGCAGTGTTCCCATCGGTTGTTTGGAAGCTGTAGCCCAATACGTAAAGGTTTTCTTCCGTCAAAAGCCGTTCGTAGGAAACCTGGAAGAACTTTCTGTTTCTGTCGCTCTTTTTTAGGTCGAGATCCAAGCCACCTGCCGGCTCAGCCAGGGCCCTATAGATGATCTTCACAGCTGCCCGGTTGGCATCCCATACGGTGGTATCCAGCCGGAGATCCAACCTGGGGTTCACGCTCCAAATAAAATCAATGGTGCTATCCTTGAACCGCTGCTCCGTTTCTTTCAGAACTCGTTCACCCAACTGATCCAACAAAGCGATGATCTCGTCTGTCATATAGTCCCTGCGGTTCAGGTTCCAGGACACATCGAAGATATAAGCCCCACGCTTCTCCAGGGCCTTTTCCAGGTTGCTATGATATTCCTTTTCCTCCATCAGAGGAAAATGCTCCGCATCGGTGTGCATATTCTGATGGCTGGACTCTACTACCCCATACTCTTTCTGTATCGATTGCACCAGATTCCAAACCGTATTCGCAACCTGGCCGTCTGCGTCATTTAGCTGGGTAGTCAGTTCAATGCCGCTAAACAATTCTTCTTCCGCTAACGGTGAGATAGAAAACTTAAGACCCATAAACTCCACAGTTTGGGCATCTCCAAGAGCATCCAGCGCATCCTGCACCGGATGACCGATCCACTGGGTATAGCGTTCCAGGCTATGGGGATGCATTATTTGTGTCGGCGCAGTGGGTTCCTCTGTGGCGAAGGAACAGGAGGAAAGCAGCAGTGCTGAAAGGATCAGGCAAAGCAAGCATTTCCATTTCATAGTGATCTCTCCTTTCTGAAAGACCCGGTTATTTTTCCTCGTAGCTGTCGATCATTTCTTTCAGTTGCGCCACTTCCGCCGGAGAAAGCTTCTTGCTCCGGGAAAATGCGGCAATAAAAGCAGGAAGCGAGCCTTCGAAGGTCTTTTCCACCATTTGTTCCAGCTCTGCCTGCTGCACCTGCTCCTTGGAAACAAGGGATGTCACCACCGGGTGTTCATTTTTCAATACTCCCCGCTCGCTGAGTCTGCGGATCACGGTGTAGGTAGTGGCCTTGGACCAGCCCAGCTGCTCCTTGCACAGCTCCACAAGCTTGGTGCTGTTCACCGGCTCATGCTCCCATAGGATCAGACAAAAGCGGTACTCACTTTCAAAAATCTTCGGAATTTCCATAACGCATACCTCCCTGCATTGAATGGGTTTAATGTGTTAGACCTCTCACCAATAGTTTAATCCATTCAACCTGTTTTGTCAACCATAAATTGGTAATTTTTAAGAAAAAATATGTGAAAAAAGTTCTTGACTTTTCTCTTTACCTATGCTAAAATTCATCTGTTGCCAAAGACAGCAGGTGTCGCAAGACATAAATCCTGCCGAGGTGCGCCCAACAATAACGATTGTTTGCGTGTCTTTCTGTCTTCTGGCAGGAAGACACTTTTATTTTTTCGGAGGTGAAACACATGCCCAACGTAAAGGTTCTTGAGAGCAAGAAGGCAGTTGTTGAAGCCCTGTCCGGCAAGATCAAGGAAGCTACTTCCGTGGTGTTCGTCGACTACAAGGGTATCAGCGTTGCTCAGGATACCAACCTGCGTAAGCAGTTCCGGGAAGCAGGTGTTGAGTACACCGTCGTTAAGAATACTCTGACCCGTTTCGCAGCCAAGGAAAACGGCTACGATTTCGATGAGCTTCTCAACGGTACTACCGCTATGGCCTGCACCACCGGCGATCCCATTGCTCCCGCTCGTATCGTATGCGAGTTCGCCAAGAAGAACAAGCTCCCCCTGACCATCAAGGGCGGCATTGTTGAAGGCAGCGTTCTGACCGCAGACCAGCTCAATGGTTTCGGCGAACTGCCCAGCAAGAGTGCTCTGGTCGCTCAGGTGCTCGGTACCTTCCTGGCTCCTATCTCCAGCCTGGCTTTTGTTCTGGATCAGATCCGGCAGCAGAAGGACGGCTCTGCCCCCGCAGCAGAGGCTGCAGAAGCTTGATTGCTTCGTAAACCCATACACAATTCTTAAAACATAATTATTAGGAGGATTATTACAATGGCTAGTGAAAAGATCACTGCTCTCGTTGAGGAAGTTAAGGGCCTGACCGTTCTGGAGCTGTCCGAGCTGGTTCACACCCTGGAGGAAGTTTTTGGCGTTTCCGCCGCTGCTGCTGCTGTTGCCGGCCCCGCTGTCGCTGCTGCCGCTGAGGTCGAGGAGAAGACCGAGTTCGACGTCATCCTGAAGGAAGCTGGCGCTTCCAAGCTGAACGTCATCAAGGTTGTCCGTGCTGCTACCGGCCTGGGCCTGAAGGACGCTAAGGATCTGGTTGACAACTGCCCCAAGACCCTGAAGGAAGCTATCTCCAAGGAAGATGCCGAGAAGCTGGTTGCCGAGCTGAAGGAAGCTGGCGCTACTGCAGAGCTGAAGTAATTTACTTCTCTCTTTTCTCTGTAACAAACAGCCGCCAGAAATGGCGGCTGTTCTATTCTTTTTTGGAGGTTTTTCGATGGATTTCATCCTAAACCAACTGGAATCTCGGGGCTTCGACACCCCATTATTTTTGAAATCCGCACTGCTTCTGGCTGTTGCTTCCATTGTGCTGGGTGCCGTAGGCCGCTTTATCTTCGGTAAGCGTTCCAGCATCCATTGCGCCGTATCCTCGGCCATTGGTATTCTGTTTGTCTATGCTGTGACTATCGTTCTGCACTCTGCCGGTGCGCAGTTTCAAAGATTCATCGCTCCCCTGCCCTTCGTGGACATTGCCGGGGAGAATATGCAAATTTTCTCGTTTCATGGAGCGCATTACACCGATATCTGTTCACAAGTTTTGAGCATGGTGATCCTGGCGTTTCTGGTCAATATTCTCGACAGCATTCTTCCCCGCAGCAAAAAGCTTTTTTCCTGGCTGATCCTGCGGATCCTCACGGTTGCAGGCGCTATGGCGCTGCACCTCACTAGTATTTGGTTGTTCGACCTGCTGCTGCCCCAGGGATTTATGCAATATGCACCTGTGATCCTGCTGGCCCTGTTGGTGATACTGCTGCTGGTGGGTGCGCTGAAAATTCTTGTGGGCGCTGTCTTGACTACGGTTAATCCTGTTATCGGCATTCTCTACACCTTCTTCTTTGCCAGCATTGTGGGCAAGGCCATTACCAAAGCTATGCTGACCACAGCGATCCTGTCGGCGCTGGTTTACCTGCTGGGGCAAATTGGTGTCTCCGTGATCTCCATTGCGGAAGCAGCGCTGATCGCCTATATTCCCCTGGCACTAACTTTGCTGATTATATGGTTTGTGATCAACAAACTGTTTGATAAATAATTGGGGTGACCGGTAGGTCACCCTGCCTTTTGGGAGGTGCATTGCTTGAAACGATTTATCGCCCTTCTGTTGGTAATTTTCACCCTTTGTGGCTGCGCGGGCAATGCGCCTGTCCAAACCACGGTACCAACCATATCCACTACTGTCACAACTGCTGCCGCAACCGAAGAAACCACCTCAGCAACAGAGGAAACAGTTCCTGCTACGGCTGAAACAACGGTTCCGGTGGCTGCGGGTTTTGACCCTCTGAGGATCATGGCAGGCATGTCCCTGGAGGAAAAGGTCGGTCAGCTGTTCCTGGCCCGATGCCCCGGAGAAAATGCAGTACAGCAGCTGCAGAAATACCCCCTCGGCGGTTATGTCCTCTTTAACCCGGACACCAGCGGGCAGACCGTGGCGTCTCTACAGAGCACCATTGCGTCCTATCAGGAGGCTTCCGCCATTCCTCTGCTTATTGCCGTGGATGAAGAAGGCGGGACCGTATGCCGGGTCAGCTGTGTTTCCGGCATACGGGAAAACCGTTTCCCCTCTCCCAGAGAGCTTTATAACACAGGCGGTATGGAGCTTATCGTAAGCACAGAGGAAGAAAAATGCGCACTGCTAAAAGAGCTGGGCATCAATGTAAATCTGGCGCCGGTTTGCGACATTACCACCAAGCGTGCAGCCTTTATGTTTTCCCGCTCCCTGGGGCAAAGTCCGGAAATCACCGGTGAATTCGCCGCCAATGTTTGCGCGGTTATGGCGCAAAACGATATTGGAAGCGTATTAAAGCATTTTCCCGGCTATGGCAATAACACCGACACCCATACCGATGTTGCGAGGGACAAGCGCAGCCTGGAGGAACTGGAAAACTGCGATCTGATCCCCTTTGCCACAGCGATTGAAGCAGGCTGCGATGCCATTATGGTCAGCCACACCATTGTGGAGTGCCTGGACGAGGAATACCCGGCATCCCTTTCCCCCGCCGTCCACCAGTATCTGCGAAGCCAAATGGTATTTGGCGGTGTGATTGTAACCGACGACCTGGTTATGCACGCCATCACCGACCTTTACGGCGACGGTGAAGCTGCTGTTCTGGCTGTGCTGGCAGGAAATGACCTGCTATGTGTTTCCAACTATTCCGTGCAGTATGAGGCTGTGCTGGCTGCTGCGAAGGAAGGCCGCATTCCTATGGAACTGCTGGACCTGGCTGTGGAACGCATACTGCTTTGGAAATACCGTCTGGGATTATTCGAAGAAGAGCATACATAATTTTTTACGTATTTTTTCATTTTCTGTTTTACAAATGCAATATCTTGTATTATAATATGCGGGTAAGGCACAATTTGTGCGATTCTATGAGATTGGAAGTGTTTTAGATGAGCCGTATGATTGGTACAGTTTCTATGGGTATTCGTGCCCCCATCATCCGCCAGGGTGATGACATGGTGGAAATCGTCACTGGCTCCATCCTGGAAGCAATGAAAGAGGACGGCCTTGTTCCCCGTGACCGCGACATCGTAGCGATGACCGAAGCCATCGTCGCCCGCGCTCAGGGAAACTACGCCAGCATTGACAATATCGCCGCCGATGTCCGAGCCAAGCTGGGCGGTGAAACCGTCGGTGTCATGTTCCCCATCCTTAGCCGCAACCGCTTTGCCATCTGTCTGCGGGGCATCGCCAAGGGCTGCAAGAAGATCGTTCTGATGCTCAGCTACCCCTCTGACGAAGTAGGCAACCACCTCATCGACTGGGATCTGATGGACGCAAAGGGCGTGGATCCCAATAAGGATGTTCACAGCGAGGAAAAATACCGGGAACTGTTTGGCTACATCAAGCACACCTTCACCGGCGTGGACTATGTGGAGTACTACTCCCAGCTGATCCGGGAAATGGGCTGCGAGTGCGAGGTCATTTTCGCCAATAATCCCCGCGCGATTTTGAACTTCACCAAGAATGTGCTCACCTGTGATATCCACACCCGTGCCAGAACCAAGCGGATCTTGACCGCTGCCGGTGCTGAGCGTGTGCTGGGTCTGGATGAAATTATGACTGCTCCCATTGACGGCAGCGGCTATAACGCAAAATACGGTCTGCTGGGCTCCAATAAGTCCACCGAGGATACTGTGAAGCTGTTCCCCAGAGAATGCCAGGGGCTTGTGGAGGAGATCCAGGCAAGACTTTTGAAAGAGACCGGCAAGCACATCGAAGTCATGGTCTACGGCGACGGTGCCTTTAAGGATCCCGTAGGCAAGATCTGGGAGCTGGCTGACCCTGTTGTTTCCCCTGCCTACACCGCAGGTCTGGAAGGCACCCCCAACGAGCTAAAGCTGAAATATTTGGCAGACAACGATTTTGCCGAGCTTTCCGGCGAAGCCCTCCGGGATGCCATCAAGGATAAGATCGCCCAGAAAGACGGTTCTTCTCTGGTGGGCAACATGGCCGCCCAAGGCACTACCCCCAGACGGCTCACCGACCTGATCGGTTCCCTGTGTGACCTGACCTCCGGTTCCGGTGACAAGGGTACCCCCATCGTCTATATCCAGGGTTACTTCGATAATTACACCGCTGAATAAATGAATTAAGAGCGAGTCCGCAAAGGGACTCGCTCTTTTTTATGCTTTTTCGATTACCTGCAGCGCAGCATTCAGAGGCTCTGTATCTACGGTTTCCATCAGGCCGTTATCGTACGCGGCTGCCACATTGGGATCGATGGGAAGTCTTGCCAGCACAGGGATGCCGCACTCGGCAGCGATGCTATCCAGCTTGCTCTTGCCGAAGACCTCGATCTTCTTGCCGCAATCGGGGCATTCCAGATAGCTGTAGTTCTCCACGAAGCCCAGCACGGGAATGTGCATCATACCCGCCATCTTCACCGCTTTGTTCACGATCATACTGACCAGATCCTGGGGGCTGGTGACGATCACCACACCGTCTACAGGCAAACTCTGGAAGACCGTCAGCGGCACATCACCGGTTCCGGGAGGCATATCCACAAACAGATAGTCCACATCCTCCCAGATCACATCGGTCCAGAACTGCTTGACCGCGCCGGCGATCACCGGGCCGCGCCACACAACGGGAGAATTGGGATCGTCCAGCAGCAAATTGATGGACATCACCTGGATGCCGCCCTGGCTCAGAGCAGGATACAGGCCATCCTCATTCGCACCCTGGCACTCTGTAACGCCAAAAGCGGTGGGTGCAGAAGGACCGGTAATATCCGCATCCAGCACGCCGACACGCTTGCCCTTGCGGGCCATAGCCACCGCCAGCATAGAGGTAACGGTGGATTTGCCGACGCCGCCCTTGCCGGATACAACAGCGATCACCTTTTTTACATTGGACTTGGGATTGGGTTTTGCCAGCAGGCTTTCTGCCTTGCGGTCTGCGCAATCGCTGCCGCAAGTAGAACAATTTCCACTACAAGAACTCATTACTTTTCGCGCTCCTTAGGTTTAATCTCTCTGGGTATTATAGAACTCCGGTTTGCCGGTGTCAAGGGTCATTCCTTTCCTTCCAGGAACACCCTGTCACGAAAACCGCCCCTCTGGGCGTGCTTCTTTTCATAGCAAGCTAGCAGAGCTTCCTTTGTGCAGCCGATGGTTTCTGCCAGAGCATACACCACCTCCAGAATATCCGCCAGTTCTTCAGCATTCCGGTCACTATGGAATTCTGCCACCTCTTCATCCAGTTTGGCTTCCAGACAGCGGCGGTATTCTTCCTCCTCCAAAATCCGGACAATGGGCTTTTCGCCGCTGCTTTCGATCAGCATTGGGATCTTATCCCGCACAAGCTTTCCCATTACAATGCCTCCTGGGCTTCTTCCCATTGCTCCATCAGTTCCAGGAGAACCGTTTCCGCTTCTTCCTTTTCCCCAAGGAGCCTTGTCAGTTCCTGATAATCCGCGGCAGCTGCTTCAATGGCAGCATCCAAAGCTGCGATCGCGGCTTCCTGCTTTTCGATCTCCCGTTCCAGGCGGCGAACAGTCTTTTCCGCTTCCTTTGTGCCGCCCTTGGGCTTTTCTTTTTTTATCTTAGGTTCTGTAGGAGTTGGCACGCTCATGGCCTTTTCGTGTTCTATGATGCTGCGAAATTTCCTGTAGCCACATTTGAAATCACGGATCTTGCCATCCTCCAGCAGCCAAATACGCTCCGCAAACTTCTCAATGAAGTAGCGGTCGTGGGAAACGAACAGCAGCGCTCCCTCAAACTCCTCAATGGCGGCCTCCACCCACTCTCTGGAGGCAATGTCCAGGTGATTGGTGGGCTCGTCCAGAATGAGGAAGTTGATCTTCTCATCCATCAGCATGCACAGCCGCAGGCGGGACTGCTCGCCGCCGGAAAGGTTGCCCACGGTCTTGAATACATCTTCGCCCTGGAACAAAAACGCGCCCAGACGGTCTCTGGCGGTCTGTGGGGTGCAGTTCTTTTCATACAGCATGGTATCGTAGAGCGTACGCTCCGGATGGGCAAAATGGATGGTCTGGGGCAGGTAGCCGGACTTCACGGTCGGTCCGAATTTGATCTTGCCCTCGCATTTTTCCTGCCCCAAAAGGCACTTAATAAAGGTGGTCTTGCCGGTGCCGTTGTCGCCGAGTAGTGCGATCCGTTCACCGCCCTCCACCAGCAGCTCCACATCCGAAAATAAAGTCCGCTCATCAAAGGCCTTTGCCATGCGCTTGGTTTCAAACAGCACATCACCGGAAAAATCCTTCTCACCGAAGCTGGCCTTCATGGTTTTCTCAGTCTTTGGCTTCTCTGTTTTCTTTATGCGCTCCATGCGGTGCTGGATGGACATTGCACGGCGGTACAGGGTGCGGTTATTGATGCCCCAGCCCTTCATCCGTTCCACTGTGTAGCCCAGCTGCTTGAGCTTGGCCTGCTCCTGCTCGTACTGCTTCAGCTGCAGATCGAACCGTGCCTGTTTTTCATCGATATAGAAAGAATAGTTACCGGAATAGAATTCCCCGTGTCCATCCACGATCTCAATGATCCGGTCGGCAACGGTATCCAGGAAGTAACGGTCGTGAGATATGGTCAAAACCGTACCTTTGAAGGAATTGATATAGCCCTCCAGCCATTCCACGCTGTTTAAGTCCAGGTGATTGGTAGGCTCGTCCAGCAGGAGGATATCGGTCTTTTCCAGCAGCAGGCGGGCCAGGTTTACCCGGGTTTTTTCGCCGCCGGAAAGGCTGTCAAACAGCTGCTCCCGCTGGGCTGCGGTAATGCCCAGGCCGTTGCATATCTTATCCACATCCACATCCATTTCATAGCCGCCACCGGCCTGGAAAACATTGCAGAGCCTGTCATACTCCCGCAGCTGCTCATCGGTAGCGCCTTCCGCCATAGCCAGCTCCAGCTGCTCCATCTTCCGCTTGGCGGCAGTGAGGGGTGCGAAGGCAGAGCGGAGGACATTCTCAACCGTATGGCCCACCGGGAACTTGGGGATCTGGGAGATCAGACCGATGCGCTTATGGGGGTTAACATACACCTCGCCGTCATCGTAATCCATCTCACCGGTGAGGATCTTGAAAAGTGTGGTCTTTCCGCATCCGTTACGGCCCAGGATCGCCACACACTCCCCTTCCTGCACCTCAAAGCTGAGGCCCTGCAGAAGGTTTTCCCCGATCACGAAGAACTTTGTTAAGTTAGTTACTTGAATATCAACCATCGTTTTGCTCCAATTTCTCTGTTAACAAACAAAATTCTTCCCTGCTGAACAGCAGGTTCACCGCCTGCAAAAAGGCATTTGCACTCATATGCTCCGGCAGGTTCAGCTGCTTCATCAGTTCTTTCCGTTTCAAAGCGCTGTCCTTCCCGCCGGAGAGGCCCAAAGCCATCATATCCTGCTTTGTGATCTGCCCGCAGGTTGCGGTTGCTTCCCCTTCAAAGGTAGCGCCGGCACGGCGCAGCGCCTCCAGCAGGATCTCCCGGTCCATACCCTCAACACCCAGCTTTCCCTCTTTGCCGGGGGAAGCCTTGCGGCGCTCCTTGCCGAAAACATCGGGAATATATGCGTGCTTCAGATATTGCGCCGGTATGGCGCTTTTAATATGATTGCGGATCACAAAGCCGGCTCCATCAGAATCGGTAAATACGATAAGTCCCCGTTTCTCCGCTACCTGCCGCAGCAAGTCCATCTGCTGCTTATCCTTAAAAATGCCAAACCCGGATGTCTCCAGAATGGTGGCATCCAGGATCTGTGCTAAGGTGTTCTTGTCATAACGACCTTCTACCACGATGGCTTCCCGTATTTTAACCATTGCGCGCCTCCTGGGAAAGCCGCATAAGCAACAGCTCCAACAGCCGTTGCTTATCATCAAAAGAGGTCTTCATCGCTCTGTCCGTTTCCAGAACCAGCTCCGAAGCCTTGGCATAGAAGGCAGCAGAAAATTTACCTGCGGTGGACATATTCTTTCTGACAGGATAATCACCCATTCCGCAAAGGCGCATCAAGTCTGCAGGACCTTTTCCGCAATCCAAAAGGGTCCTGGCGACACCCAGCCTGCGAAAATGCATGCCAATTGCACCCAGTATTTTAATAGGCTCCTCCTGCATTTGAAGGAGCGTCCGCAGCTTCTGCAGAGCCTTTCCGCACTCGCCCTGGCTCAAAAGATCCGTCATCTGGAATACCACAGCATCCAGCACCGGCTCAGTCACCGCGTCGATATCGCTTTTTACAATGGTATCCGACCCAGAGAAGGCGGCGATTTTTTCAATCTCGCCGGCAAGCGCAGTCATCGTGCCGCCGGTAATCTCCACCAGGTAGCCGCACAGCTCCGGTGCAATGCGCTTCTTGTGGGCAGCAAAATGCCGGGTGATCCAGGGGATCAAATCCCTGGGAGATTGCTTTGCAAACTCCACTACAGTACCGTTTTCTGTGACGGCGCTATGGAGTTTTTTCAGCCGCTTATCCGGCTTCCAGGGAGTGGTCACATAGGTAAAAACCACCGTGCAGTAGTCGGGAATATCAGAGAAAATGCCGCACAGCCGCTCCCGGTCCCCTTCTGCCATTTTATAAATATCGATTTCGTCCACCCAGACCATGGTATTTTCTGCCATCATGGGCAGATTTTCCACGCATTCAGCAAAAGCCTGCATATCAAAAGTCTCATTCGTCAGCTTGTGGAAATTAAAGGACTCAGTCAGATCGTCGATCAGCAGCTTTTTGAGCTGCTCCAAATAGTAATTCAGCAGGAAGGTCTCTTCCCCGTGAAAAAAGTACAAGCGGTCCGTTTCCTTATTGCGCAGAGAAGCCTTCAGCTTTTGGAGGTCATTGACCTCATCGTATTGCTTTGCCACGGGTTCACCCCCTAATGATGATGGTTCCTTCCAGATCTGTGCGGCGCACAATGCAACCGAAAGCTTTCAGCCGTTCCAAGGTGGGCTTGGACGGATGCCGGTATGGGTTGTTTGCACCTACGGAGATCACCGCCTGGTCAGGCTTGGTCTCCTCCAGCAGTTTTTCCCCGGTAGAGCCGGAAGATCCGTGGTGACCTACCACCAAAACATCCAGTTTCGGTATATCAGCAGAATGGAGCAGGATAGTCTCGCCCAAAATGCCTCTGTCACCGGTAATCAGTATATCACATTCTTCTTCCTGAAACAAGACACATAAGCTGCTTTCATTGCTGTTTCCAAAATATTTCGATGCAAAAACGGTGATGGTGCTGTCACCCCAGGTAATCTGCAGATCCCGGTCACCCCGGATCACCTCGCCTTGAAAGCCCGCAAGCAGCTCCGTTTCAAAGGGATCCTGCGCATCCGGGAGGATCAGCACCCTCGCCGGAACACGGCTCATAAGATAGGCTGCGCCGCCAACATGATCGGCATCGTAATGGGTCACGATCAAGCCATCCAGTTGGGTAATGCCCTGGGAAAGCAGCGTGGCAGCGGCAATGTCCGCTGCATCGTCTGCATAGCTGCCGCCGCAATCTACCATATAGGTCCTGCCGCCGCTTTGCAGCAGCACACATTGCCCCTGCCCCACATCCAAAACCGTCATGCGGTAGTCATCCATAAGGGGCTCTGCCCAGGATGCAAGCAGCGCAAAGCACAGGGATAGCGCAGCGCAGCAGCCCAGCACCACCGGTTGTTTTTGCTTGCTCGTTAAGAATACGCCCAGAAGTACATAGCAGAAAGCCAGCCATGCAACAATATAGATACTCTCAGTATATACCGCTGCCAAGGGGATCGAAGCCAGCAGGTGGGCGATTTGCAGAATAATTCGAGCCAGCCAAGCGACCGTCCAGGCGGCGATCACGCCCAATGGTGTGAGGATTGCGCCCAGAGCGCAGGCTGCGATGATTCCATAGAATAAGGCCGTGACCATAGGCAAGCACAGCAGGTTGGTCACAGGACTAATGATGCTTACAGTTCCAAAGTAATAGGCTGCCAGAGGTGTGGTCGTCAGCATTGCACCGAGCGACACCGATATGGATGCGGCAAAACGAGCGCACAGCTTCTTCCCTTTCTTTTGAAAGCGCCCCAGTCGTTTCGTATCCATCAGCCAAGCGCTGATGCGCCCGGAGAAAAGGAAAATTCCTGCCACGCTGGCAACACTCAGCTGAAAACCCACCGAAGTGATCACCAACGGATTGAGTGCCAGCATCACTGTGGCAGCAAAGGCAAGACCCGTAGGTGGGTCATATTCCTTTTTAAACAGCAGCGCCAGAAGCATCAGCAGCTGCATCATAGAGGCACGCATAATTGAAGGAGAAAAGCCCGAAACTGCCGCAAACAGAATCAGCACCGGGAAACCCAGCAGGACGGTAACTCCCCGCCGTTTGCCGGAAACGAAATACACCATAGTAAAAAGGATGGACACATGAAGTCCGGACACTGCCGCAACATGGCGGATGCCGCTTATGGCAAGGTCATTGTCCGTTTGGTAGGAAAGCTCTGAAGTATCACCCAAAAGGAGCGCCTTGGCAAAGGGCAGCACATCCTCGGGAAAGATTTCTTCCAAATGCTGCTGCAGCCTCTGCCGTATATACGCTGCGAAATACGGGGTAGTATCTTCCCTGCCTTCTTCTACCTGGATATCCTCCTCTTGATACGCCAGGAGAAAGATGCCGTTTCCGCTATGGTAGGTGGGTTTGCTGCCGCCCGGCGGTGTATAGCGCAGCTCGAACTTGCCTGTAACTTTCGTGCCGGGAGAAACCGCTTCCTCTTGGTGGAGATATGCACGCACTTGGTAGTTCCTACCATCCAGCCGGGTTTTTGCATCCACCGCAATGCCGTAGCCGGAATCAAAGCTGAAGTCGGTGACCTCCAGGGTCATTTCCGCCGTTTCACCATCCAGCCGTCTGGCAGGCGCCAGCCATTGACTGTCAAAAATACGAAACCATAGGATGCCCAGCGACAACCCCAAGCACAGAAAAACTGCAATCTTGCCGAAGCGATTGCAAGGCAAAAACAGTCCTATCGCAGCCAGCGCCGCCAAGGGTATGCCCACCCACAGAAGGATGGCTGCCGGCATCAGGTACACGCACAATGCGCAAGCCGCCCCGAAGCCCAGGGCGAACCACATCAGTTTTCGCATAGCCATCCTCCTTTTAAAAAAGGATGCCGCAATTCCTGCGGCATCCTATCATAATTAGTTCAGCTTGGATGCGACGAAATCGTCCACCAGAGCCAAGGCGTCGTCCACCTTATTGATGTCTTTACCGCCGCCCATAGCGCTGTCGGGCTTGCCGCCACCGCTGCCGCCGCAGCAGGTGCACACCAGCTTCACCAGGTCACCGGCCTTGAGGCCCGTAGCGATTGCTTCCTTGCCGCACACAGCCAGGAAAGTGATCTTGCCATCGTTCACAGCAGACAGCACAGCCACGATGCTGGCATCCTTATCCCGGAGCAGGTCGCCCATCTGACGGAGCTTGCCAGCGTCAGCATTGGGAACAGTTGCGGTGATCACATGCAGGGTGCCAACGGTTCTTGCGCCGTAGATAAAGCGCTCGGCTTCACCGGCAGTTTCTCTTGCCTTGAAGGTCTCAATGGCACGCTTCAGGCCCTTGATCTCCTCCACCTGGGCGTGGATCTTATCCTCCAGCTCGGCAGGCTTGACCTTCAGCTGCGCACAGGTGCTGTAGATCAGCGCACGGTTCTTTTCCATATCCTCCAGGCAAGCCTTGCCGGTGATCGCCTCGATACGACGCACGCCGGAAGCCACGGAGAATTCGCTTTCAATGCGGAAGGAACCGATCATGGCGGTGTTGGTCAGGTGAGTGCCGCCGCACAGCTCCACGGAGTAGCCGCCCATGTCGACCACGCGGACGGTGTCGCCGTACTTCTCGCCGAACAGGGCCATAGCGCCCTTTTCCTTGGCCTGGTCAATGGCCATTTCCTCGGTGCAGATGGTGTAGCCTTCCAGAACGGAGGCATTGACCAGTTTTTCCACCTGATGCAGTTCCTCTGCG
>JAZPXW010000118.1:0-2048 GCA_045543895.1 Faecousia sp. | reverse complement strand
GTCATTTCGGCAGAATTCATAAAATTTTAGAAAGCAAAAAGGCTGCAGGCGGATTCAAAGCCCCAGGATTTGTGCAATAAAACGAAAACTCCCGATTCTGTGTGAGAACCGGGAGCGGAGGTTATTTGGTCAGATTGGTATTGTTCTTGGGCTTGCGCTGCTGGCGGAGCCAGATTTGCATCACGATGCTGTGGGGAAGAAATTTGACCAGAAGCACCTGTGCTTTGATCTGAAGACCGTGGACCGATACATCTTTTTTGGTCTTGTACAGGTCCTTAAGGCCGGTGCGCACCACATCCTCTGCTTCGTACAGCCGGTCGAAGTACTGCACCTGCCCGCTGTTGGTGCGGAATGCGTGCTGGAAGAACTCGGTTTTTACCCAGCCGGGGTTCATTGCCATCATCCGGATACCGGTGCCTTGCAGCTCGGCATTCATTGCCCGGGAGTAGCTGAACACAAAGGACTTGGTTGCGCCGTAGGTGGTGATGTAGGGTACAGGCTGGAATGCGGAAAGGCTGTCCAGCTGCAGGATATGGCTGCCTGCCGTCATATAGGGCAGAGACAACCGGGTCATAGCCACCAGGGCTTTGCAGTTGAGATCGATCATCCGCAGGTCATCCTCCAGAGGAACGCTGTGGAAGTGACCGAATTTGCCAAAGCCCGCGGCATTCACCAGCAGCTGGATGTTGGGCTTTTCCTGCTCCAGGGCAGCCGCATACTGCGCAAAGCTTTCCTCCTTGCAAAGGTCCAGCGTAAGGACCCGCAGAGGGATGGACACCTCCTGTTTTAGTGACAGCAGTGCATCCTCCCGCCGGGCAATGACCCAAATTTCATCGGGGGTGATGTAACTCGGCAGTTGGCGCACAAATTCCCGGCCCATGCCGGAGCTGGCGCCGGTGACAACAGCAATATTCATAGGTACCTCCGTTATAAAAAATCCTTAGCCCTTTGCAGCAGGGCCTCCCTCTCATTGGGAATGGTATCCTCCTGCACCAGGCGCAAAAGCGACCCAAGGCACGCACCCAGCTCAGGACCGGGGGCAAACCCCAAATCTAACAGGTCATTGCCGTTTATGGCAAGATCCCGGATAGAGAAGCAGGCCTCTTCTTCCAGTATTTCATCGATCAGCCGGGCGATCTCCGGGAATGGACCGGGGACCGCTTTTGTGCCGGTGGCGAAATAATCCGCCTTTTGCAGTTCCAGCAGATCCAGCGTTTCCTGAATTCCATACTTACCCAGCCTGCGGCGGAGCAGATGCCTGTCCGGCTCCAATGGGGTCATGTGCCGGGAGATAAGGTCGGTCACCTGCTTGCGAAGGGCGGTAGGGGCTTTCAGCCGCAGCAGCGCGGCATCGGCCAACAGGGCGCTTTCCTTGGCGTGACCGTGGTAGTGACCTTCTCCTGCTTCGTCAATGACGCAGGTTCCCGGCTTGCCGATGTCGTGGAGCAGCGCAGCCCACCGCAAATGCAGCTGCGGCGGAACACCCTCCACCACCCGGGCGGTGTGCTCCATCAGATCGTAAATGTGGTGGCAGCTATGCTGCTGAAAATCCAGCATCGGCTGTAGCTCCGGCAGCACCTGGCACAGGATGGGGGCAAAGCACATAAGCTCCCGGGAATCCATCAGCGGGAGCAGCTTGCAGATTTCGTCGAACACCCGTTCCCGGGCGAGATTTTCCATGAGGGGCGCCAGGGAGCGCATAGCTTCCCAGGTGGCCTTTTCCGGGGTCAGCTGATACCGCACGGAAAAACGAAGCCCCCGCAATATCCGCAGGGAATCCTCAGTAAACCGCAGGTTAGGCTCGCCCACCGCGCGAAGAATTTTCTTTTTCAGGTCGTTTCTTCCACCGAAGGGATCGGCAAAGCCCCGGGTGGGGGAGTAGGCCATGGCGTTCACCGTAAAATCCCGGCGGCTCAGGTCTTCCTCCACGGTGGTGACAAAGGCCACCCAGTCCGGGTGACGGCTGTCCTGATAGCCGCCTTCGGTGCGGAAAGTGGTGATCTCGTAGACGGTTTTCTCCACGATCACGCCCACCGTGCCGTGCTTCA
>JAZPXW010000117.1:0-10169 GCA_045543895.1 Faecousia sp. | reverse complement strand
ACTGCTCCGCAGGCAGACCGAAGGAGTCGTAGCCCATGGGGTGCAGCACATTATAGCCTTGCATACGCTTCATGCGGGACATGATATCGGTAGCGGTGTAGCCCTCGGGGTGACCTGCGTGCAGGCCCACACCGGAAGGATACGGGAACATATCCAAAACATAGTACTTGGGCTTACTAAAATCCCACACATCGGTGTGGAAGGTATCGTGCTCCTCCCAGTACTTTTGCCATTTACTTTCGACCTTGCTGTGTTCGTAATTCATAGCTGACCACTCACTCCTCAATGACGATATCCCGGAGGTCTACCTGCTCGGCATCTGCCCACAGGCGCTCCAGATCATAGAATTTCCGTGCTTCATCGGTAAATACATGGATCACCACGCTGCCGTAGTCCAGCAGCTCCCAGGAATTGCCCCGGTGACCCTCACGGCCCAGCAGCGGCTCATTCAGCTGCTCCATGGCATACTCCGCATAGTCGCAGAGGGTCTTGACATGGGTGTTGGAGGTACCGGTGCAGATCAAGAAATAATCTGCCAGGCTGGAGACCTTATCGATCTTCAAAAGCTTAATATCGATGCCTTTCTTCTCATCCAGTGCCTTGGTTACGGTGAGCGCTACTTCTTTTGCACTAATCATAATATCTTTCCTTTCAAACGCCGGTATATTCCAGGAAGAACAGCGCCTCCATGGATTCGGGAGAGACTTCACTTCCCTGCCGGTACAGTAAATTCAATGTATTCTGTAATCCCAGCTTCAGAGCCTTGGTAATGTCGGTATACGCCAGATGCCGCAGTTCCTCCACCCCGGGAAAATCCCGGTTGGGCTCTACATAGTCTGCCACATAGAGGATTTTTTCAAGCAGGTTCATATCCGCTTTTCCGGTGGTGTGGCAGCGGATGGCATCCACCACCGCTTCATTTTCCCCAAAGATCCGTTCCGCCACCAGGCTGCCGGTGAGGGCGTGGAGGGTTTTGGGATTTTTCTGGGAAAATTTATCTAACATAGTACCATAGCTGCGGCACATTGTCAATTGGAGTTGGCCGTCCAGAGCTTTGGTAATGTCGTGAAGCAGCGCCGCTCTGGCAGCATCGGTTTCATCTGCTCCATAGAGCCTTGCCAGCTCTACCGCTGTCTCCCGGCAGCCCAGCACGTGTGCCACCCGGTTGGGCTTGAGCAGGCTCACCACCACTTCCTGCAGCTTCTCGACGGGCAGATGCCGGTAGTTCTTACAGCTGCCGTAAAGACCGTTTCTCAAAATAAACTCCTCTACCGGCTGGGGCAGAAAATCCGATGCGCATCGAAAACAGAGCATTCGCCGCAGGTCTGTGGAAGAAATGGCGGTGATGGGATTTTGGAGCACCTCCACCTTTGCGCCCATAGCAGTCACCCGGGGCATTGCTTCCGCAATGGCCTCCTGCTCACCCTTTTCCCCACGGCACAGCACCGCCAGAGTGGCGTGCTTTAGTATCCGTTCCGGCTCACGCCAGCTTTCAAACGAGGAAAACATATCGGTTCCGACAATCAAGAAGATCTCCGCACCCGGATAGAGGGTTGCCACATGCTCCACAGTTTCAAAGGTATAGCTGATGCCGCCGCGGGAGATTTCCATATCTGACGCAATGATATCCTCCCGGTCTCCCAGACCCAGCTGCACCATACGCAGCCGCTGCTGGGGAGTGGGAGTTTCCTGGGTGTTTTCCTTGTGCGGGGCAGTATGGGTGGGTATCATCAGGAGTCTATCCAGCCGCAGCTGCTCCAGGGCATACTCTGCCCCACGGAAATGGCCCAAATGCGGCGGATTGAATGTACCGCCATAGATACCGATCCTTTCCATAACTTGCCCCCCAAAAGCTTTTATTTACTGCTCCTTGCGCAGTTTCTTTTCCCGCTCCCGTTCAATGGCCTTGTCAATGGCCTGCTGGCGGAAATACTCGTTGCGCTGCTGACGCTGCTGCTTAGCTGCATCCCGGCGGCTCTTTGCGCCCTTGCGCACAGGGTTGGACTTGGCAACGGAGATGGGCTTGCGCTTAGCACGGCCCGTCTGGTTACGCTCCTCCTGCAGCTTTTCGCTGAAGCGGTAGATTACAAATTTTGTACCGATCACCGCCACGCCGTCAGCGCCGGTGGCCTCGCAGATTGCGTCACAGGCCTCCCGGGGAGAGAGGAACGCGCCCTCCAGTACCTTGCCCTTGACCAGTTCACGGGCGGTGAGCTGGTTGTCCGCCTCGCCGATCAGCGTGTCGGTAACGCCGTTTTTACCCACGATGAGGGTGGTTTCCAGTGTATTTGCCTGGGCACGCAGCTGCGCCCGTTCTTTACTTGTCAGCATAGCCTGCCTCCTTGAGTATTTCGTAAAATATCTTTAGTGCGTTTGCCCGGTGGGAGACCCGGTTCTTCTCCTCAGGGCTTAGCTCCGCCGTGGTCTTGCCCAAAGGCGGATAGTAGAAAATGGGATCGTAGCCAAAGCCGTTTTCGCCCCTGGGTTCCCGGGTCAGCTCTCCGTGGATCTCGCCGCGGGCCTGGATGGTCTTTCCATCCGGGGTGACCATGGTAATGACGCAGACGAATTTGGCCTGACGCTGCCCATCGGGTACATGCTGGGTGTTTTTCAGCAGCAACTCCAGCCTGCCCCAATCGTCCAGGCTTTCGTCAAAGCCGTAACGGGCAGAATATACACCCGGCTCGCCGTTTAAGGCATCTACCGCTATGCCGGAATCATCTGCCAGGGCGGGCAGTCCCGTGGCCTTCATCACCGCATCCGCCTTCAGAAAAGAATTTTCTTCAAAGGTGGTGCCGGTCTCTTCCACATCAATGCCGATGCCCAGCTCACTTTGCAGGATCAGCTCCATATCGAATTTTTCGGTGATCTTGCTGATTTCCTCCAGCTTGTGCCGGTTTTTACTTGCCAGAACTACCTTCATTACAGCAGCGCCTCCACAAAGTCCTTTGCCTCAAAGGGCATCAGGTCATCCACCTGCTCGCCTACACCAACGAATTTCACCGGGATCTGCAGCGCATCCGCCACCGCGATCACGATACCGCCCTTGGCAGTGCCGTCCAGCTTGGTCAGCGCAATTGCGGTGACACCGGCGATCTCCTTAAACTGCTTTGCCTGGATCAGCCCGTTCTGCCCGGTGGTGCCATCCAGCACCAGCAGCGTTTCCCGGGCTGCGTCCGGCAGCTCCCGTTCCACGATGCGGCTGATCTTATTCAGTTCGTTCATCAGATTGGTCTTATTGTGCAGGCGGCCTGCGGTATCCACCAGGATCACATCCGCACCACGGGATTTGGCAGCCTGGATGCCGTCAAACACCACAGAGGCGGGGTCTGCGCCCTCGTACTGCCGCACGATGTCCGCGCCGCTTCTGCCTGCCCAGATTTCCAGCTGATCGGCTGCGGCGGCACGGAAGGTGTCGCCTGCCACCAGCAGGACCTTTTTTCCCTCAGCGGTGAGCTTGGCAGCCAATTTTCCGATGGTGGTGGTCTTGCCTACACCGTTGACGCCAATAACCAGAATCACCGCAGGCTTGGTGGACAGATCCAGCTGGGTCTGTCCCACGGAAAGCATATCCACCAGGATCTCCTTCAGCGCGGTCTTTGCCTCTTCCGGCTCCTTCAGGTGCTGCTCCCGCACCACCTTGCGCAGGCGGTCGGTAGCCTTAAGGGCGGTTTCTACGCCTAGATCCGCCAGAATAAGGCTTTCTTCCAGCTCATCGTAGAAATCGTCGTCCAGCTGGCTAAAGCCGGAGAACACACTGCCCAGAGTGGACGCCATAGCGTTTCTGGTCTTGCTGAGTCCTTGTTTGATTTTGTCAAAAAAGCCCATGGTAGGCCTCCTTTATTCCATAATGCCCAGCTGCTGCTCCATCTGGTTCAAATCCAGCCGCAGCAGCTTACTGACACCCTGCTCCTGCATGGTCACACCGTAGAGCACATCGGAAGCCTCCATAGTGCCGCGGCGGTGGGTGATGACAATGAACTGGGTCTTTGTGGCAAGACCCCTGAGATAGCTTGCAAACCGCTCCACATTCCGGTCGTCCAATGCCGCATCGATCTCATCGAGCATGCAGAACGGCGTGGGACGCACCTTGAGGATGGCAAAGTACAGCGCAATGGCCACAAAAGCCTTTTCGCCGCCGGACAGCAAGGTAATGGTCTTGACCTGCTTTCCGGGGGGCTGCACCCGGATCTCGATGCCGCAGGTCAGCGGCTCCTCGGGATTTTCCAGGATCAGCTGACCCTTACCGCCGCCGAACATCTCTTCAAAGGTAATGCCGAAATAATGGTCGATCTTCTGGAACTCGCTAACGAAGATCGTGGTCATTTCCTGGGTAATATTGCGGATGATGGATTCCAACTCACGCTTGGAGGTGAGCACATCATCCCGCTGGGCAGCCAGGTAAGTATAGCGCTCGTTCACCCGGGCGTACTCCTCGATGGCACCCAGGTTGGGCGTGCCAAGTGCAGAGATCTTCCGCTTCAGCTCGCTGATGCGGCGGTTGCCCGCGGTCACCGATTCGATCTCGGTGCGCTTTTCCGCAGCAGTACCGGGGGTCAGCTCATAGGTATCCCACAGCTTGTCGATGATCTGGCCTTCCTCCATGGCGGTGGTGACCTTCTTCTGCTCCAGCAGTGCGCAGGCACGCTCCATGCTGAGGATATCCTTGTTCTTTTCCTGGGTCCCACGCTCGGCTCTGGTTTTGGCGGCCTCTGCCTCTGCACGCTGCTGCAAAATCGCATTCAGCTGGTCGCGCATATCCTGGGCATTTTGATCGTTTTCCTGCTGCAGCTTCTGCAGTTGGGCGATCTCACCCTCCAGGCGCTGATTATCCTCCCGGATGATCTCGATGAGCGCCAGCTTCTTATCCCGGTCGCCTTCCATAGCGCCACGGAGTTCCTGCAGATCCTGGATGTGGGTCAGGGCGGTATTCCGCTCTGCTTCCATAGCCGCTTCTTCGGTACGAAGGCCGGTCATCTGCTCGGTGATCTGGGCGGTGGCAGCCGCTGCCTCGGTCTGGGTAGTCTCCAGCGCAGCGATGCGCAAGCGGGTCTGCTCCAGCTGCGTGGTGTACACCTGGATCTTTGCCTGCTGAGAGGCAAAGCGTTCCCGGTCGGTGCGGTTTCTCTGCTCCAGGGAATCCAGCTCTCTCTGGGCAGATTCCATAGCATCTTCAATGGCGCTCAGCAGGATCTCATGCTGCTTTTCCTGGCCCTGAAGGCGCAGGACCTGGTCCTCTGCCTCACGGAGCTGATCCCCGGCTGCGGTGATCTGGAACTCCACCTGGTCGGCAGCACGCTGGGCTTCCTGCAGCTCTGCTTCCAGCTCCAGCTGCTTTTTCTGCAGCCGCTGCTCCTCGGCGGTGAGTTTTTCCAGTTCATTGGCTCTGGACAGGATGCCCGCATCCTTGTTCACAGAACCGCCTGTCATAGAACCGCCTGCGTTGAGCACCTGACCGTCCAGCGTGACGATCTTAAAGCGGTGGGAGAACTTATTTGCCATGGCGATGCCCGCATCCATATCCTGCACGATTACGATACGGCCCAGCAGGTTTTCCACCACGCTGCGGTATTTTTCTTCATAGCGGACCAGTTCGGAGGCGATTCCAATATAGCCCCTGCACTTATCCAGCCCGTTTTCCTGCAGGCTTCTTCCCTTGGTCACGCTCAGCGGCAGGAAGGTGGCACGGCCGCCGTTGGTGCGCTTGAGGAACTGGATCGCAGCCTTGGAATCGGCTTCGGTATCTACCACCACATTCTGCATGGCGCCGCCCAGGGCGATCTCAATAGCCGTTGCATATTCGTCCTCTGTACGGATCAGCTTGGATACCGGTCCGTGAACATTCCGCAGTGCGCCGCGCTGTGCCTCCTGCAAAACGCTGCGAACGGACTTCTGATAGCTTTCAAAATCCCGCTCCATCGCACGGAACACCTTGGTCTTAGCCATGATGCCATCCAGCTTGGAGGTTACCTGACGCAGCTCTTCCGCCAGGTCATCCCGGCGCTTATTGCGGGTCTTTTGGCGCAGGGTGTAGCCTGCGATGGTGTTGTTGGCAGCCGCCACATCGTCGTTTGCCTTGCGCAGCTCCCTGCGGCAGGCATCCAGATTGGCTTTCGCCTCGGCGCGGCGGGCTTCACCGGAAGACAGATCCGCCTTCAGCTGATTGGCACGATCCTCGCTGCCGGCTAAGCTTTCCTGCAAGCCGCGCACATCCGCCTCACGGCCTGCGATATCCGCAGCCAAGGTGGTCTCCTGGGTGCGCAGCTCCAAGAATTGTTTGGTCATGCCCTGGGCGCTGGCGGTCATCACAGCCAGCTTTTCCTGGAGCGCCCGGATCTCGCTGCCCTTGGCTTCCAGTTCCTTTGCCAGCTGGTCCACCCGTTCCCTGGCCTGCTCCATCTGCTCGGCAATACCGCCGCTGCGGTCTTCCTGGCCCTGGAGTTCTTCCCGGATCCGGGTGATATTGCTGTTGTTATTTTCCACATTGCCCCGAAGGACAGCCATCTGTCCTTCCAGCTGCTGATGGGAGGATTCCAGCATGGTGGTCTTCAGCCGGACGGTCTCCAGCTGGCCATCCTTTTCCCGGAGGGTCTGGGCCAGATTTTCCGACTGATTATACAGTTCGTCCAGTTGATCGTGTGCCTGCTGCAGCACGAAGGATGCAGAGGTATAGTCCTCCTCTGCCTTCTTGGCCGCTGCGGAGAGCTTGTCCAGAGTTTCCAGCCATACGGCGATCTCCACTCCCTGGAGTTCTCCCTTCAGTTCCAGATACTTCTTTGCCTTTTCAGATTGCTGGCGCAGAGGCTCCAGCTGCAGCTCCAGCTCCGAAACCTTGTCGCCGATGCGCAGCAGATTATCCTCGGTGTGAGCCAGCTTTCGCTCGGTCTCCTCCTTGCGGTGACGGTACTTGGAGATGCCTGCCGCCTCCTCAAAGATCTCACGGCGGTCAGCGCTCTTGAGGGACAAGATCTCGTCAATACGGCCCTGACCGATATTGGAATAACCCTCTCTGCCAAGACCCGTATCCATAAACAGCTCGTGGATGTCACGAAGTCTTGCGGTTTGACGGTTGATGTAGTATTCGCTGTCACCGCTGCGATAATACCGGCGGGTGATCATCACCTCGTCCGCGTCGTAAGCCAGCGCGCGGTCGGTGTTGTCCAGGGTAAGGGTCGCCTCGGCAAAGCCCACGGCAGCACGCTTCTGGGTGCCGCCGAAGATCACGTCCTCCATCTTGGCGCCGCGGAGAGTCTTGCTGCTCTGCTCGCCCATGACCCACAAAATCGCATCGGAAATATTCGATTTACCGGAGCCGTTGGGGCCCACGATCGCAGTGATATCGTCACCAAACCGGATAAGGATCTTATCCGGGAAGGACTTAAATCCCTGCAATTCCAAACTTTTTAAATACACGCCTGATACCTCTACTTCAAAATGGTAAAAACAAATCAGTTTATTATACCGGGAAACCGCAAAAAATGCAAGGTATTTCTTTTAATATTCCCCAGAAAGCCCCGCCGTTTTCCGTATCTCCGCAAAAAACTTGACAAGTTCCCCCGGCGTTGCTACGATGGAGCAAAGAACAATTTGGGAGGGGTTATATGCAGCCTTACATCATGTCCCTGGACCAGGGCACCACCAGCTCCCGGTGCATCATTTTTGACCGTCAGGGCAATATCCGCAGCAGCGCTCAAAAGGAGTTCCGGCAGATCTTCCCCCAGCCTGGCTGGGTAGAGCACGATGCTATGGAGATCTGGCGCACCACCCTGGAGGTGGCAAAAAACGCCATGGAGAAGCTGGGCGCAGAGGCAACGGACATCGCCGCCATCGGCATCACCAATCAGCGGGAGACCACCGTTGTTTGGGACAAGGAGACAGGCGAGCCTGTGTGCAATGCCATCGTATGGCAATGCCGCCGCACTTCCCATATCATCGACCGTCTGGTAGCGGACGGATATGAAGAAATGATCCGCAGCAAGACCGGTCTTGTTCCCGATGCCTATTTCTCCGGCACCAAGCTCCAATGGATCCTGGATAATATCCCCGGCGCGCGGCAAAAGGCAATCGACGGCAAGCTGTTCTTCGGTACCATCGACACCTGGCTGATCTGGAACCTCACCGGCGGTGCTATCCACATCACCGACTATACCAATGCCAGCCGCACTATGCTCTATAACATCCACGACCTTTGCTGGGATAAAGAGCTGCTGGAGCTTATGAACATTCCCGAAAACATTCTGCCGGAGGTCAAGCCCTCCAGCCATGTTTACGGCAAAACGGAGTATTCCCTCCTGGGCGGCGAGATCCCCATTGCCGGTGCTGCCGGTGACCAGCAATGCGCCATGTTCGGTCAGTGCTGCTTTGAGCCGGGGCAGATGAAAAACACCTACGGCACCGGATGTTTCCTGCTGATGAACACCGGGCGTACCCCGGTGGCCAGCCAAAACGGTCTGGTCACCACCATCGGCATCGGCTTTGAAGATCATGTGCAGTACGCCCTGGAGGGCAGCATCTTCGTCTCCGGCGGTGCGATCCAATGGCTGCGGGATCAGCTGGATGTGCTGACCACCGCAAAGGAAAGCTACCAGTACGCCATCAGCGTGCCTGACACCGCAGGTGCTTATGTAGTGCCTGCCTTTACAGGCATGGGCGCTCCCTACTGGAAGCAGCACGCCCGTGGCTGTGTGGTCGGCATGACCCGTGGCTTTGCCCGGGCGCATTTGATCCGTGCCACGCTGGAATCTATCGCCTACCAGACCTACGACATCTGCAAAGCCATGGAGCAGGACTCCGGCATCCCCATTGCTGAGTTGAAGGTAGACGGCGGTGCATGCGCCAACGATTTTCTGATGCAGTTCCAGAGCGATATTCTAAACTGCAAGGTGCAGCGGCCCAACTGCATCGAAACCACCGCCCTGGGTGCCGCCTACCTGGCAGGTCTGGCTGTGGGCTATTGGGAAAACCTGGAGGATATCCGCAGCAACTGGGCCATCGACCGGGTGTTTGCACCCAACATGGCAGAAGATACCCGAAAAAAGCTCCTCTCCGGCTGGCACAAGGCAGTCAAATGTGCCATCCTCTGGGGCGAAGAATAAAATAAGCGGTCACTATCGTGACCGCTTTTTCATACCCTGCGCTTTTGAAAGGCGATTCTGGGATCGCCGTTTTGAAGATGGATGATACCGCAGCGTTGAAAACCATTCTTTATAAGGGAATTCTGCATCGGTATATTATCCCGGTGGGTGTCGATGCGCAAATTGGGACACTTCGATAAGGCAAACTCATAGCAAAAGCTTGCCACACCCCGGCGGTGCTTTGCCACCGCGATTCGGTGGATCACCCCATAGGGTTCATCATTCAGCCAAGAACCCTCATAGATCACATCATAGGTGGGATCCTTGTGGATAAAGAAGCAGAAAACGCCCAAAATATCCCCGTCTTCCACGCACACATACGACTCCCCTGCCCCAATATCCTCACAAATTCTTTCTTCGGAGGGGTAGCCGCCTGCCCATTGGGTGGCATTTCCGTGATCGCGCATATACGCCCGGGCATCGGCATAGATCTCCATCATCCGGGGCAGATCGGCAAGATTCGCTTTTCTGATTTCCATAAGTTTCACACTTCCGTCTTTTAGGGGCGATTGATATTCCATGTCGTCAAATAATCGGGATCTACAATGATTTCTCCGGTAGAGCGCAAACGGTACTCGCCGGGAGGTGCAATTTTCGTTGAGGATAGGTCAGGAGGAAGCCAAAGTGTTTCACCATTATTCAGCTTAACCAGGATTTGAGTTTCATTTGATTCAATAACTGTTCCCCAATGCTGCTTCCGCTCGATAAATTCATTATCCGCCGTGTAGTAGGTAAGCCCAATTAGGATCGTTTTTCCAATCAAATCAGAAAAAGATATGTTATTCAAATAAATCTCCTCCTTCCATATTGTGAAAATATTTTAGCATAAAGCAAAAACAACTGCAATCTTTTATTAGGACTATGGTTATTCTCTTGTGGACTCGAGGAGATTCGTTTGCATTTTTGCCCCGCCTGGGGCAAAATTTATTGTAGCCACCAGTGTTTGCACTGGTGGCAGCGATATGCCACCGGCATATCGCATTCTTGATATTCGAATCTCCATACGAGTACCAATAAAAAGACCACCCCGGTGGG
>JAZPXW010000116.1:0-2226 GCA_045543895.1 Faecousia sp. | reverse complement strand
ACCCTCTTTGTTGCGCAGCAGCTGCTCACGGAGCCAGCCACTGGCGGTGCTGCTGCCCAGACTCAGGCGGTGGAGCTTATTATAAGTTTTCGCTTTGGACTGTTCGGGAAGGATATTCATAGTGTATAACCTCTCTTGTTATTTTTGGTGTAAAGCTTTGTCATTCCGAGCGAAGTCGAGGGACCTTGGCACCGAAATAACTGCGAAGATCTCTCGAGTTGCTAACGCTCCCTCGAGATGACAGTGTAAAAATCAGTTGATCCAAGTTAAGTTTTTATCCTCCGGTGGGAGGGACTGAAACTGACTGGGGGTCATTCCGGTGATCTCCTTGAATGCCCGGCTGAACAGAGGCAGGGTGGAAAAACCGGTGCTTTCGGCGATATGGGCCATAGAATTGCCCTTATCCTCCATCAGCATACAGGCCACCGAGATCCGGTAGCAGGTCAAATACCGATAGAAGGGGATGCCGGTAATGCTTTTGAACTGGCGGCAGAAGTAGGTTTTGGCATAGCCTGCCTTTTCTGCCATCTGCTCCACGGTGATCCGCTGGGGGTAGTGCTTGCGCACATATTCCAGCACCGTGTAGATATTTTCCAGCCGCTGGGCACGGCTGCGCCGGTCGGCGGAAAAATCTCCGTTGCCGGGAATGGAGCGAAGCCGCTGGCACAGCAGGAAAAGATCGCCCCGGACACGCCATTCGTTTTCTTCCGTAAGGCCGCCGGTGCGGAAGACTTCTTTCAGATCTTCAATGTGGGGATTGCTGCCGCTGGGGATAAACAGGCACACATCCCGCACGGCGGCAAACTGCTTGCGCAGCAGTCCGTAGCCGAAAACAATGGCCAAGCGCCACTGATCCTCGCTCAGACGGCTGCTGCTGTGGACGCAGCAACCGGGCAGGATCATAGCGTCTCCGGCGTTTAAGTGAAATTCCCGATCCTCCAGCTGGAGCTGCATTTTTCCCTGCAGGCAGACCACCAGCTCCATCTCACTGTGCCAGTGCCAGCCGCCGGTGCGGTCTCTTCCCAGGAAGATCCGGTAGGGGATATCCCCTGTGATCAAAGGCTGATAAAACATACTTAGAAAAGATCGTACAGACCGCAGGGGCGGTTGGGGAATGCCCGGAAGAAGTCGTCACAGTCGTTGTGCAGCACAACGCCCCGGGCGTACTGGGCAGTCTGCTTGCCGTAGGACTGGAAGCCGTGAACCAGCTGGGCAAGGGCGCTCATTTCCAGCTCCAGATCGCAGGGAGCATCGCCTTCCAGCTTGGTGACGGCTGCCTTGCCGTTTTCATATGTAACCTTCCAGGTGCCCTCGGTCTTTTCTCTGGGGAAGGGCAGCTTGCCCGGGTCGGTGACCTTCACGGTGAACTGACCCTTCTGCCGGGGATAGACCATAGCTTCCAGCACCGCCTGGACATCGTGGAAACGGGCGCACAGGTCGGGAACGGACTGGATCTTGATGTACTTGTAATCGCAGAGCATCTGCTCGATCTCCGGCGACATACCGCAGTTGTAGAAAATGACCGTGTCCACCTCGCCGTCGTACATCCGGATGAAGCCCAGGAGCTTGCGCAGGGCAGCGGGGGAGGTGTAGCACATTTCCTCCACCAGGATCCTGCCGAACAGGTGGTGGTGGGTAAGATCCATCTCCTTGCGGAAGGTGACGTAGCCGTCTGCCTTGCCGCTTTCATCCCGGCTGAGGTAGTTGAGCACGCCCTTGCAGTTATAGGTGTAAGGGCCGCCGTAGGTGTAGCCGGCGCAGGCCTTAGGCTCGGTGGTGGTGACGGTATTATAGCGCAGGAAGCCGGCATTGCGGGTGCGGCAGAATTCGTTGTAGACCTGCTCCATCTCCGCGGTGCTGTCCTCAGCGATAATGTGCTCCAGCTCCGGGTAGCGGGGTACGAAGTCCAGCCGGTCGATGGGGAACTCGATGATCTTATGGTCAGCGATCCGCTCATAGCCGATGGCGCGGTAGTAATTGAAGGAGAAGGAAGTCGGATCGTAGCCATGTCGTTCTGTGAGCCAAGGAGTTGGTTTCAAGTGTTGTCTTCCCTAAGACCCGCTTGGCCTCCGACTTCCTTCTCCTTCAACTACTACCGCTCCATCGGCTACGAACGGATCGCTGACCACCGGATCATCGAGTTCCCCATCGACCGGCTGGACTTTGTCCCCCGGTATCCAAGTCGGATCGTAGCCATGTCGTTCTGTGAGCCAAGGAGTTGGTTTC
>JAZPXW010000115.1:0-3667 GCA_045543895.1 Faecousia sp. | reverse complement strand
GGAGTCGTAATAGTAGTAGCCGTAATGCTCGTCCGACGGGTCCTCCATGATCTGGAACAGGTGGTCGCCGGTTCCCAGGTAGGTCTTGCCCAGCACACCGGTGCCGGTGGCGGGGTCGTAGCAATTGTCCGTTGCGAACAGCAGCTGCCCCAGAGAGCTGGAATAGATGCCCGGGGTCACGATGCCCGCGCCGGGGTAGGTGTTTTGGCTGTTACGGTTGTTGGGGATACACAGCAGACCGCCGCTGTCGTTATCGATAAATACGAAGCCCTCGGTCTCCTTGCCGCCGTGGTGGGCCGCGCCGGAGGTGACCATGGACCAGACCTCCGAATGTCCGGCTGCGGTGACTGTGGACTCCACCCGGGTGGAATGGAGGTTAAACAGGTAGTTGTAGTCGAACATGTGGGTGGTGATGAAGGAATTGGTGCTCACCGTGTTTGCCACCTGGGCGTTAAAACGGCCGATGTCATAGGTGCTTGCCACCCAATCGGCATACAGCACCGTGTTTCCCGTGACCTCCATCTGGGCGCCGGGGGGATAGTACCGGGCATTGGTCACATCGTACCAGCCACGGAGCCGGTAGCTGTACTTGCTGGGGGAGGTCCACTCCGCAGGAAGCTGCATTATTTCTCCAACGGAGAAGGTGTAGCCCACATCCGGGGAGCCGGTGAGGTGACCCAGACCGCCGTCGGTGCCGTCCAGCCAGACGGTGCAGCGCTGGGTGATGCCCACCTGGAAGGTCACATTCTGGCTCTGGGTGCGGGTCATCTGGAAGCGCATATTGCCCAGATCCTGCCCCACATAGGCAGAATGGCTGAATTGCACTCCACCGTTTGCGGCGGTGATGGTGGTTCCCCACCGTCCCGGGGTGGTGATGCCGTTGTCGGTGCTGCTGTTATAGAAGGGATGCAGGTGGCGGGAGGTACCTACATTCTGGATCGCCCAGGAGCTGCTGTTGTAGGAGGGGATGGTCCACAGCAGAGTATCGGGGTTTTCCAGATCGGTGTAGATCTGCCCGTCGTCGCCCACATACACCTGCACCGCATTGCCGTTTCCGTCGATGGCATAGGTGTTGCCGCCGTTTTCCATGTAAAATACAAACTGGTTGGTGCCGGAGATCAGCCCCGGGCTGTAATCCGTGGCGGTTGCCAGGGGCTTTGTGCCCTCCGGCGGCTGCACCAGCGCTAGGTAGGGAGAGGCTTCCGGGGTCTTGCCGTAGCCCAGGATGACAGGGTCAGAAAGGTCGTAGGTGATCTCTGCCACCGCGTCCTCCACATTGCCCTGGATCACCGTAAGGGCCTGGTCGGACACCTGGGTGATCACCGCAACGGCATTGGCGCTGCGATTGCCGGGTATCGGCTCCGCCGGCTCCAGATACAAAAACAGCAGGTCGCCCTGCTGGGGCGTATACGCAGAGGCAGGCTGGTACAGCTCTGCTTCTTCCCAGGCAAGGCGCATGGTCTCGGGACCTGCGCTGAAGGGTGCGTCCTCGGCGCCTGCATAGTAAAGGCAGAAGGAGGCAAACATTGCCGACCAATCGCCGTAGGGGTTGCCGTACCACTGTCCGTAGCGGGTGATGCCCCGGCGGACTCCGGCGGCATCCACCTGGAAGTTGCGCTCGCTTTCGGTGTAGCCCAGCTGGGAGCGTGCCACCAAGATCAGATTCTCCCGGGTGGTGGGTCCCCGCACCATATCGGAAAGGGAGGCTTCCCAGTCGTCGTTGGTTTCTATATCCGCGGTGATGTCGCTGTAGCAGCTGGCGATATGTATGTGCTCCTCCTGCTGGCAGGTGATTTCCGTTTCATAGCAGGCGTCTGTGTGGGTATGCCCGGTGGACGAGGTATCCCCGGTGGACTGGGTCTCTTCGGTGGATGGGGTCTCCGAGGTCGTGTCCAGGGTGCAGACAAGGACCTTTTGGAAGCATTCGTCCCCGTGGGCGTGCTCCGGCTTGCCGCAGAAGGCTTCGCCTGCCACGCCGATGCCCGTGAGCTTCAGGCTCCAGAACACCACTAAGATCACCGCAAGGGAAAGGGTGGTGATGATCTGCCGGAGGCCGTGACGGTCCTTGACGCTGGTATTGAGTTGATTCAGTAGCGATTCTGGCAAGATCCCACCTCCTTTCCGGTGATTTTCGGGTGTTAGTTCATAAATTCAAAATCTGACAAGGGCCAGAATTTACAGAAGATCTTACCCACGATCTGATCCTCCGCAATGCCGCCGATCACGCTGCTGCGGCTGTCGATGGAGGTCTCCCGTTGGTCGCCCATTACGAAATAATGGTTCTCCGGCACCTGGTAGGGGAATTCAATGTCGCATTCTCCCAGCGCTTTTTGGGTCACATAGGGCTCGTCCAGCGGCTCGCCATTGAGGAACACCGTGCCGTCGGATTCCAGCCAGATGTAATCGCCCGGTGTGCCGATGATCCGCTTGATGAGTATTTTGTTGGAATAGTAGAAGGCGCACAGGTCTCCGGTCTCCAGGTCGTTGGTCTTCACCAGAAGCACGATGTCACCATCGTGGAAGGTGGGCTCCATGCTGGTGCCCGCGATCTGCAGCACCGGCAAGATCAGCGTGGCGATCAGCGCCGCAACGGCGGCTACCACGATCAATGCGTTCACTGTGCTGCGCAGTAAGCGGCGGAAGCGCCGTTTGTAACGCTCCCGCTTCAGTTCTTTTTGCAGCGCATCCAGCTGCGGCATTTCCTGCTTTCTGTGTCTGGGTGTGTACTGTGCCATAATTTATCCTTCACCTTTGATGCGTCGTGCCTGGGCCAGCGCCTGGGCCACGATCTCCGCTGCCCGCTGGTGGGCTTCTTCCTTGAGCTGCTCGCCGTGCTGCTTCGCTTGCTCGATGTACAGATCTGCTGCCGCCTGGGCTGCCTGGAAAACGCCGCCCAGCTCCAGGGAGGCCTCGGCGATGGAGCCGAGTGAGCGCATATTCAGCTCCTTCTGCTGCAGCTGCTTTTCCGCTTCGTCCAGCTTTTGCTGCAGCCTGTCCGCACGCTCGGTCTGCACCACCAGCAGCTCCAGCAGCTGGTAGCGGTTGAGCTTTTTCAGGTCTTTATCGGTCATGGGAGTTCCCTCCAGGAATGTAAATGTCTGGCATATTTTTACGAATATTTTTCGTGATTTTTTGCAGTTTTCAAAGGGTCAACCTATAGTATATCACCCAAAAAAATAAAGTCAATAAAGCCAGGGGGAGAAACAGGGAAATTTTAGAAAAATCCCTGGTGCAGGCTGCTTTTTGGGCAACAAAGCAGCGCAGCAGAGGCTCTGCTGCGCTGGGGGTGCTTGTGGTTCAGGCGTTTTCGCTGCCGGGGAAGGAAATGCCCATTTTCTTTAAATGCTCTGCAACATGCTTAGGATGACAGAAAAAGAAAGATGGTGCGGCGATAGATGGTTTCACCTCATCCGTCACGGCTATCGCCGTGCCACCTTCTCCTCAAGGAGAAGGCTTTGCGGGCGGCCGATGAGAAGCAGCGGTATGCTTGCCACCGGCAAGCATTGGATTAGAAAAACCGCTGCGCTCTGCAACACGCCCCTACAATTTAGGGGTTGGCAAGTTCGCGGGTGCGGAGGTAGGCGGCGGTGACGGCATCTATTACCGCAGCGCGGAGCGCGCCCTGCTCCAAAGCCTGCACGCCCTGGATGGTGGAGCCGCCGGGGGA
>JAZPXW010000114.1:0-5038 GCA_045543895.1 Faecousia sp. | reverse complement strand
GCGGAAGGTGGTGATCTCCACCGGCTGGGAATCGATTATAACAGTCACGGTTCCGTGCTTTTCACCTGCCAGCACCAGCCGAAACTCAGAAAATACCTGCCGCACCTGTTCCGGCGTGGCGCAGGTGCAAAGGTCAAAATCGTGGGGCGTAAGCCCAAGCAGAGCATCCCGCACGCAGCCGCCCACCGCATAGGCAGCAAAGCCGGCACGCTCCAGCATATCTATGCAGGTGTGCACATAGGGGGGTAAATACATCATTGCGCCGCTTCCTCACAGCCGTCCAGGGCAAAGAACACAGCCATCGCGATCCACAGCACAGGGATCTGGCTGCCGGGAACCGCCGCCAGGCACATCAGCACCGCGGTACGGCTCCATAGCAAATACATTTTGCTGCTGCCGATATTCACACCCAGGGCAGACCGCTGGTAGAGGGAGATCATGGAAAGCACCGCGGCCAGCAGCTGAAAAACATACAGCTGCAGCTCCGGCTCTGCGCTCCACTGCTGATAGCGGCAGAAGAGGAAGCAGGCAAAAAACAGCGCGCCGGGGCAGAAAAACAGCGGATGCGTCCGAAAGCCCTTAAGGGCATAGATGCCTGCCACTAGGGCGCAAAGAGCGCCTAAAAGGCCGAAAATGCCGGTGGCGGTGTGCATCACCAGGGTGATACTGGAAAGCAGCTTCCACGCAGCGACTCCAAGACCGGCAGCCAGGGCAAAAAAGCCCACAGCGGTCAAAATCGAAGGGGAGAAACGCAGGTTGCGCTTGCCCTTTCCCATCAAAACCAAAAGGGCGACAGGCAGCGCAATGGCGATCACATAAGAGAGAATGTAGCCCAGATGACCGGTGACAAGCAAGCCCCGGTCATCCCAACCGGCATTCAAAAGCCACACGCGCAGCAGCATAACGGCAATGCCGCCGGCTGTGAACACAGCGGCGGAGATATGCGGTTTGGTGAGCTGTTTCATGGACATACACTCCTAACTAACCAAAGAATCCCGCAAAGGAGCGGTTGGTGTAAAAGATAGATCGCGAGAGAATGCCTTCCGCAAAAGCACAGAAAGCGCGGTCCCCGCACATTGGGAAAAAGACTTTTCTTTTCCCGGTAAAGCCTTCTTCCCGCCAATGCGCCCAGCAGGAAAAAACCCAGGTTAGGCAGCAGCGGGAAATAATCGGCGGATACAAAGCCGGGATAGCGGATCCCTAATGGAACCAGAAATGGCGTGGGCAGCAGTAGTGCTTCCAAACAAAAGCCTAAAACGATAAAGCTCCCAGCCAACGCACCCAAAAGCGGCGCAGACAGCTTCCGAAATACGGGCCAGAGGAGCATACACGCACCCAAGCAGTGCAGTACGCCGAACCAAATGATCACAGCGTCAGATGCCAGCCGCAGGGCGTACATCCCCCAGGTAACCAGGGTGCAAAGAGCGCCGCAGCCCAGCACCAAAAGTCCCCGCCGGATGGGGTGATGCCCCAGGGTGACGCAGATGCCGGAAAGCAGCAGAAATACGCAGCCGCCCCAATTCTGCAGAATTTGCAGCGGCAGGGAAAGGGAGACCTGCAGGTCATAGAGCAGGTGGATGACCACCATGCCCAGGATGCTGATGCCCCGAAGGGCATCCAGCTCCCAAAAGCGTTTTGTCATTAGCAATTTCCCAGAGCGGCGTTGGCCTCTTCCTCCAGCACCCGGTAAGCCACCTTACCCACCAGGGTCTTGGGCAGCTCGGTGCGGAATTCTATCTCTCTGGGAATGGCATACTTGGCGATGTGGCACTTGCAGTACTCTAACAGCTCCTGCCGCAATTCTTCCGTAGGCTCGATACCGGGCATCGGCACCACATAGGCCTTGATCTTCTGACCGCGGTATTCGTCCTTGATACCGATGACGCAGGAAAGCAGCACTTTCTCATGACCATCGATGATGTTTTCCAGCTGGGAGGGGTATACATTGTAACCGGAGGTGATGAGCATACGCTTGATACGCTGGCGGAAATAGATAAAGCCGTCACCGTCCATATAGCCCAGGTCGCCGGTGTGGAGCCAGATGCGGCCGTCGCTGTGCAGGCGCAGGGTGTTGGCGGTCTCTTCCGGGTTATCCATATAGCCCAGCATCACGGTGGGACCGGAGATGCAGATCTCGCCCTCCAGGTTAGGCTCCAGCTCCTGAGTGGTGCCGGGAGCAACGACCTTATAGAATACATCGGGGAAGGGAACGCCGATGGAGCCGCTGCGGGCATAGTCCTTGGGGGTCAGGCAGGAGGCGGTGACGCACTCGGTGGTGCCGTAGCCCTCCCGGATCTGTTCGGGGCAGTTGTGATCCTTCAGGAACTGGTCGACCTTCTTTTTCAGCTCCGGGGAAAGGCTGTCGCCGCCGGAGAAGATACCCTTGAGGAAGCTCAGATCCACACCCTCCAGAGAATCCGCTCTCAGCAGGGCTTCAAACAGGGTGGGCACACCGGGGATGATGTTGGGCTTCTGCTTTTTCAGAATATCCGCATAGGTCTGTACGCTGAACTGGGGAACCAGGATGCAGGTGGCGCCGCCAATGAGGGCGGTGTGGATGCCGATGCCCAGACCAAAGCCGTGGAACACGGGCATGACCGAAAGCATCTTCATGCCTGCCACGCTGCCAAAGCCGGAGGCGGCGATGGTCTGCATACCCAGAGCATTAAAGTTCAGGTTGGAGAGCATAATGCCCTTGGTGGTGCCGGTGGTACCGCCGGAATACAAAATCGCACCGCAATCGTCATACTTGCCGGTATCCTCCGGCAGCGTAGCGCCCTTTCCGGCAGCGACCATATCCGTCCAAAGCATGAAGCCTTCTTTGGGCAGCTTGGGGATCGCCCGTGCGCCCTTGGT
Organism: Faecousia sp.; assembly: GCA_045543895.1. Lineage (GTDB taxonomy): Bacteria > Bacillota > Clostridia > Oscillospirales > Oscillospiraceae > Faecousia. Next base: position 2,182 of record JAZPXW010000114.1, on the reverse strand, counting down.
CATGGGGTAGAGCATATTCAGCGGGAAGGGCAGCTCGTCCTTAATTTTGGCGATGAGAATGGTGCAGCCTTCCTTTGCCACCTGGGCTACCTTGGGGTAGAACTGGTCCAGGGTCAAAATGGCCTTGCTGTTGGAGACCTCCAGGTAGAAGGCGATCTCCTGGGCAGCAGACAGCGGGTGGATCATATTGGGGATGGCGCCAATGCGGTTGAGGGCATAGAAGCAGTCCAGCGCCTGGGGGCTGTTGGGCATGCAGATGGTCACCCGGTCGCCGCGGGTGATGCCCAGCTTACACAGACCCTTTGCCGCGGCTTCGATGCGGCCCAGGAAGGAGGCGTAGGAGGTTTCTTTGCCCATAAATATATAGGCGGTATTGTTCAGATGCTGCTTTGCGTTCTTTTGCAGCAGCTGGTACATAGTCAGGTGGGGATAATCCAAAGAGACGGGTGTGTTTCCGTAATAATTACGCCAGGGGGCGGAAGCGGATAGACCCATAATATGTCAGTCCTTTCTTTGCTTGCTGTTAGAAACATCAAAACAAGGTTTGATATTGAATCATTATATCAGCACAAAGCGCCAATTTCTAGTGTTTCTTAAAAAAAGCATGAGAAAATACTTGTTTCCGGTGCAAGCGGAGAGTATAATGAATAGAAATGTAACCTGTGGAGGAATAATTTATGCTCATCGGCGGTATCTCGCTGCTATCTGTATTGCTGTCTGCCCTGCTTTGCTGGGGAACAGGCGGATTCGAGAACCTCAACTGGCTTTGGCTGCTGCCCTGCGGCTTTGTGGGGAGCTTCCTGTGCCTTGCGGTGCTGGCATTTTTGCTACTTTGGTTTTTCTGCGCCATCGTGGATCAGAAAAAACCCCAGGAGAAGGACAGTAAATTCTACCGCACCCTGCTGCATCTGTTCGTGGACGCGGTCCTGCCCCTGGCCCGGGTAAAGGTCAAGACCCAGGGCATGGAGAAAACTCCCAAGGGCAGACGGTTTCTGCTGGTATGCAACCATATCGACAACCTGGACCCGGCTTTTCTGCTTACCTGTTTCCGGGACAGCCAGCTGGCATTCATCTCCAAGCGGGAGGTGCAGAGCTATTTCCTGGTGGGTCAGATGATGCACAAGATCCTCTGCCAGCCCATCAACCGGGAAAATGACCGGGAAGCGCTGAAAACAATCCTCAAGTGCATCCAGATCATCAAGGAGGACAAAGCCTCCATCGCCGTATTCCCCGAGGGCTATATCCACAAGGATAAGAAGCTCCATCACTTCCGTTCCGGCGTGTTTAAGATCGCCACCAAGACGAAGGTCCCGATCGTAGTGTGTACCATTCGGGATACACGGTTCGTGCTGGGAAAGCTGAAAAAGCTGCAGCCCAGCTCCGTGGATGTGCGGCTACTGCAGGTCATCGAGCCGGAGGAATATGAAAATATCACTACCGTAGATCTTGCTGAGCGTATCTACCAGATCATGGCTCAGGATCTGGGACCGGATCTTGTAAGCCAGGAAGAGGAAAAAGCTTGATTTCACCAAGCTTTTGAAGTATAATACCACTTTAAGAAGAAACTATCCAAATTTTGGAGGACATAATATGAAAAACAGCGAAAAAACACTGGATATGATCGTAAACCTGTGCAAGAACAGAGGTTATGTCTATGCCGGTTCCGAGATCTACGGCGGCCTGGCCAACTCCTGGGACTACGGCCCTCTGGGTGTGGAGTTCAAGAACAACGTCAAGAAGGCATGGCTCAAGAAGTTCGTCCAGGAATCCGAGTATAATGTAGGCCTGGATGCCGCCATCATCATGAATCCCCAGACCTGGGTCACCACCGGTCACGTTGGCTCCTTCTCCGATCCCCTGGTGGATTGCAAGGGCTGCGGCTCCCGTCAGCGGGCTGACCAGCTGATCTCCGCTTCCGAAAGCGGCAAAGAAGTCAATGTGGACGCCATGAACACCGACCAGATGAACGACTTCATCCAGGATCATGAGGATGTGGTCTGCCCCAACTGCGGCAAGCATCACTTCACCTCCATCCGGAACTTTAACCTGATGTTCCAGACCAAGATCGGCGTCACCGAGGACAGTTCCTCCGTTGCCTACCTGCGTCCCGAGACTGCACAGGGCATCTTCGTAAACTTCGCCAACATTCAGCGCACCACCCGCAAAAAGCTGCCCTTCGGCG
>JAZPXW010000113.1:0-5629 GCA_045543895.1 Faecousia sp. | reverse complement strand
CGCAGAACATCACCTTGCCCTGACCGCGCTTGCTCATGAGTCTGCCTGCCACACGGACGGTTTTTCCCTCAAAGCCCTCGTAATCTGCCTTGATGGCAGCAGAGTCGGCATTGAAGTCGAACTTAGTCTGCAGGAAGGGATCACGGCCTTCGGCCTGGAGCGCCGCCAGCTTATCCCGGCGGATCTGGGCCTGCTCGGATACAGGCAGCTGTGCCTGCGGTTCAAACTTTGCCATGGCTTAACCCTCGCGGCTTACCGCCAGCACTTCCATGATGTAAGCACCGTTGGGTGCATTCACAGTGAAGCTTTCGCCCTCTGCCTTACCCACGATGGCGCGGCCAAAGGGAGAATCGTCGGAGAGCTTATTCTCCATGGGATTGGCCTCCTGGGAGCCGGTGATGCGGTAATCGCACACTTCGCCGGTTGCCAGATCCTTAACGGTGACGGTGCAGCCCAGGCCCACACGGCCGGAAGCCTCATTCTCGTCCTCAATGATCACAGCATGGGTCAGAATGTCCTCGATCTCGGCAATGCGGCCATAGAGCTTCGCCTGCTCATTCTTGGCGGCATCGTACTCAGAGTTTTCGGACAAGTCGCCGTAGGAGCGGGCCTCTGCGATCATCGCAGCGATCTCACGCTCACGGGTAGTCTTCAGATAGTTTAGTTCCTTCTCCAGTTCTGCCAGACGCAGAGCGGTAATTTTGAATTCCTTTGCCATTGGAAAGTCCTTCCTTCCGTAAAAATTTTCATACCTCCGAACATTATAGAAGATATTTCCCCTATAGTCAAGGTAAAAATCCGATTTTATTGCACCTTTTCCTTGCCGTACCGGCAATGGTGTTGTAGGGCGGGGCCTTGGTCCCGCCGACCGTCCCATAGATAGCGTGAAAGCGGCGGGAGCAAGCCCCCGCCCTACGCTTTTCCTTATTCCGCCAAAAGCGCATCCAGCGCAGCCTGCACCTGGGGGTCGTCCTGGGGCTGCACCTGGTCTGCGTAGATGGCAATGTAGGTCTCCTCATCCACCAGGCTCTCCACATCCGGGGCAATGCCCACACCGTCCAGATTGACGCCCTTGGGGGTGCAGTAGCGGCCCACCGACAGCACCACAGCCGAGCCGTCGGACAGGCGGTAGGTGTTTTGGTAGTGACCCCTGCCGGTGGTGTGCTCGCCCACCACCAGAGCGGCTTCATACTCCTGCAGCGCTGCGGCAAACAGCTCGGCAGCAGAGTAGGAATCCCGGTTTACCAGCACCGCCATAGGGATATCCAGGTGCTTTTCATCGGAGGAATCCACTTCTTCCTTGCCCTCGTAATTCACGCTGCGAAACAGCGGACCCTCCGGCAGCAAGTAATCCAGTATGCCCACCATCTCATCCTTATAGCCGCCGGGATTATAGCGCACATCGAAGATCAGCGCAGTCGCGCCCTGCCCCAGCAGCTTTTCCACCTGCTCCAGGGTTTCCTTTTCACAGCGGCTGTCGAAATTGACGATCTTCACAAGGCCGATGTTCCCCTCCAGCATGGTACCGGTGGCAACAACGGTCTGGATCTCCCGGCGGGTGACAGGCAGGTTCAGCTTCTCCTGTCCCCGGCGCAGCTCCAGGTTTACCTGGGTACCGGGCTTGCCCCGGACCAGATTTTTCACTTCCTCCAGGGTTATTTCTGCCACATTCTGTCCTTCCACACCGGTGAGCACATCGCCGGGCTGTATGCCTGCCTCCATGGCAGGGCTGCCCGGCTCCACCTTCTGGATGTCGATGTAGCCATCCTCCCGCTGTACGATGGTAACGCCGATGCCCACATAGGCATTTTTCATCTGCTCCAGGTAGCTGTTATACTCGTCAGCGGGGATGTAGTAGCTCCACCGGTTGCCCAGGGCATCGATCATGCCCGCAGCTGCCCCGTCATAGATGTCGGTGCGGTCATATTCCTCAATGAATTTCTCTTCAATGATGGCCTCCAATGCCCGGAGCTTCTGCACTCCCGGGTCCTGCCGGGGCACCGCAAAAAACAGCGTCAGCACCGAGGCCGCAGCCGCCACAGCGATATAGCTCAAAACACGCCGAATATTCATAGAAAACTGCTCCTTTTTCGGGTTTTCTTATTATTTCGCGCCCATACGGCACGGATAAATCCGTGCCCTACCGTAGGGAACGCATTTATGCGTTCCGCAATGCCGCACCACCAAATTTCCTCCGTCCTCCCGTAGGGACCGGCCTCCTGGACGGTCCTTATACGGCGGGAGCAAGCCCCCGCCCTACAAGCCGGAATGACAAGCGCAGTTAGGCGGAAAAGCCTCCCCGGCCAGGGAGGCTTGGTTTGGTTTTAGAAATCCAAATAGTCCGCGGGATTCACCGTGGAACCGTTATAATAAATGGTAAAGTGCAGGTGATTGCCCTTGGAATAGCCGGTGTTGCCCATGTAGCCGATGACCTGACCCGCCTTGACCTTCTGCCCCACAGAAACCACATCGTGGGTCATGTGCAGGTAGCTGGAGGAGAAGCCGTCACCGTGGTTGATAGACACATAGTAACCTGCGGAACTATTATAGGTAGCAGTGGTCACTCTGCCGGAACGGGTAGCCTTAATGGGCGTACCGCCGGGAGCAGCCAGGTCAACACCGCTGTGGAAGCTGTATGTGCCGTAAACAGGGTGTACCCGGTAGCCGAATGGGCTGGACAGATAAATGTAGTAGCAGGGGATCATCCAGTATGCATCGCTGGGCTGTGCGTCGCTGTTGCTGCCGGTGTCACCGCCGCCGCTGCCGCCACCGCCGCCTTCCTGCTTCTTTTTTTCTTCCTCTTCCCGCTTCTTGCGTTCCTCTTCTTCTCTGCGCTTGCGCTCTTCCTCTTCCAGGCGGTCATGCTCCTGGTTGTATTCCTTCTCTGCCTGAGCGATCTGGGACAGCAGCTCTTCTTCCGCTGCCTCTGCCTCTTCCATCAGCGCATCAAAGGCTTCGCCCTGGGCATGAAGCTCTGCCAGAACCTCATCGGCAGCAATACGCTTCTGCTCCAGTTCGCCCTGGATCACGATCACTTCGGCCTTGGTAGCTTCCAGCTCAGCCTTCTCATCTTCCAGCGCCAGCTGTGCCTGCTCCACTGCCTCGGCAGCTTCGTTCATTTCTTCCAGACGGCGCTTGTCGGCAGCCTGGATCTCGCTGATCATATTCAGACGGTCCAGCAGATCTGCAAAGCTGTTTGCCTTAAACAGCACCGACCAGTAGGAAAGACTTCCCTCTTCCTCCATAACGCGGATGCGCTCTTTGTTCTGCTCCCGCAGAGTTGCCAGACGCTCCTTGGCAGCATCCAGTTCATCCTGCTTGTCAGCGATCAGCAGACCGTAAACAGTGATCTGCTCGTTGATATTCAGCAGCTGATGGTTCAGCAGGCTGATCTCCTGGTCGATGGCATTCTTCTCTGCCACCAGCTTTTCCATTTCGGACATATTGGCATCGATCTGACCCCGGAGAGCATCGATCTCTTCCTGCATCTCTTTGCGCTGTCCCTTCAGCTCGTTGATCTGGTCTTCCAGTTCTTCCAGCTTTTCAGAGGTCACCGCCTGCGCAGGTGCGGGTATCAAACCAACCAACAGTGTCAGCAGCATCAAAATGGCCATGACACCGGCCAATGCAGCTACCAATTTCTTCTTATTCATTATATCATTACTCCTTGGTACTTAAACATCCATAAACTTTCGGATAGAGGTCCAGCTGCCGACCACGCCGACAAACATACCGGCAGCCACAAAGGTGATCACCATGGGCACCAGCAATTCGTCGAAGGGGACAAAGGAGAACAGCTGGAAAGCACTGTCCAATTCCTCGATCCGCAGAACCAGCGCATCATACAGCACCCACTCCAAAGCGAAGGCAATGGCCGCGCCGATCATACCCAGGGTGAAGCCTTCCACCACAAAGGGCAGCCGAATAAAGCCGTTGGTGGCACCCACCATTTTCATAATTGCGATCTCATCCCGGCGGTCATACATAGCCATCTTGACCGTGTTGGAGATGATCAGCAAGCTGATGATCAGCAGCACCGCATTCACCGCGATGGAGACCACCTGCAGCACCTGCTCCAGCGTGTTGAAGCCTTTGGCCAGCTCATATTCCGCAGAAACATCGGCGACGCCGGGAATATCCTTGATCTGACCGGCCGTTTGCTCGATCAGCGTGTTATCCTCAAGGGTCACCACAAATCTGTGGCGAAGGTCCTCTGCCATAACGCCGTTGAAGGCCGCATCGCCGTCATGATCGGCGATAAAGTTTTTCAGCGCTTCCTCACGGGAAACGAACTTTGCCTGCATGACATTGCTGACCCGGTTGATCTTTGTACCGACACTCTTTGCTTCCGCGTCGGACAGTTCGCTGTCGATATAGACCATCAGTTCGTTAGTCTTGTTCAGATCCTCCACCATCAAGGTCACATTGTATGTAAGGATAGAAAAGCTACCCACGATCAGAAGGCATGCCACCGTAACGCACACTGCGGCAAAGGACATGAATCCGTGGAGGAAAATTCCCTTTACGCCCTCTTTGATCAAATATCCTAAGTTATTGATTCTCATGCTTCATACCCATCCCATCTGTCGCTGATAACCAGGCCGTCGTCGATGGCGATGACCCGCTTTGCAAACTGCTCCACCAGATTCATCTCATGGGTGACCACCAAAACGGTAGTACCCAGATTGTTGATCTCCTGCAGCAGTGTCATGATCTCCAGAGAACGGGCAGGGTCCAGGTTGCCGGTGGGCTCGTCGGCAATGATGGTGGAGGGGTTATTGACCAGCGCTCTGGCAATAGCCAGGCGCTGCTGCTCGCCACCGGAAAGCTCATTGGGATGGCGCTCGCTCTTGCTGTCCAGACCAACCAGCTCCAAAACATAAGGCACACGCTCCCGGATCTCCCGGGCAGAGGCACCGATAACGCGCATGGCAAAGGCCACATTGTCATAGACGGTCTTGCTCTCGATAAGGCGGAAATCCTGGAACACAACGCCGACGGTACGGCGCAGGTAGGGCACCTCACGGCGGCGGATCCGCTCCAGAGAATAGCCGTTCACATGAACGCTGCCGGAGGTGGGCTTCAGCTCACCGGTGATCAGCTTCAGAATCGTGGACTTACCGGAACCGGAAGGACCCACGAGAAAAACAAATTCGCCATCCTCGGTCTGCATGGTCACACCCTGCAGCGCAGTGTTGCCTGCGGTATAGGATTTTACGACATCTATAAATTCAATCATTTCTATCTTACTCCAAACATAGCATAGGCAGTGTAACCAAATTGTAACACATTGTAAGCCTGTTGTCAACGCACAACCGCAGGAAAATCCCGGAAATGTTCTCCGAAAGGCTGATTTTACCGCAGAACAAGGCCGCACATGCCACTGTGCGGCCTTGTTTGTGTCATCTTACTTCCCGGGAAGAAAGGTATTTGCGCACCATCAGTGCTACCTTGCAGACGATAGCATGATCGAACTGCCGCAGATCCAGGCCGGTAAGCTTCTTGATTTTCTCCAGGCGGTACACCAGGGTGTTGCGGTGGACGAAGAGCTTACGGTAGGTCTCGGAAACATTCAGGTTGTTCTCAAAGAACTTGTTGATGGTAAACAGAGTTTCCTGATCCAGGGAGT
>JAZPXW010000112.1:0-6443 GCA_045543895.1 Faecousia sp. | reverse complement strand
GGGGAATTGGTCTTACCGGAGACGGCCTGGCGGATGAAGGTAGAAACATCTGCCACGGTGCCGGGGAAGGCGGTGGGATCTGCCTTATAAGCCTTCATATCGGTGGTGAAGCCCATCTCCTCGGTGATGGCCTTGACCTTGTCGAACCACACGGCAGAATCATCGGCGATGTTGAAGGCTGCCAGGAACTTCTCCAGAGCGGTGATGACGGTGGCATTTTCAAACTTGCTGTCAAACTCCGGCTTTTGCAGGTAGTCATCGTAGAAGAAGCCCATATATTCCTTGGCTTCCTTCCAAATGACAAGGTCCTTTCTGGGCTTCTTGCCGCCGCGGCCGATGGCCAGGATGGAAGTGGCGTAGGCAGGATCGCTTTCCAATTTTGCGCCGAAGTCCGGGTCAAATTCCTTTGCCCAGGCAAGCAGCAGGCTGTAAACCGTCTCTGCGTCCATCCGGGAGATCACATTCTTGGAAACGTCGGTGAGCTTTGCGTAGTCAAACAGCGAACCGGCGGGGTTCAGCTTTTTGGGGCTGAACTTGAAGTCATCCACGGAAGCATCGGGGTTTGCCCGGCGCCAATCCTCAAAGTTGGAGTTCAGTACGGTCATCAGGTACTCCCGCATAGCGGAGATGGGGAAACCCTCGGCCTTATAGTAGGACAGCGCCAGCTCCGGGTCCTTGCGCTTAGAAAGCTTGCGCTTGGAGTTGCCGTCCATCTTCATCAGCGGTCCAATGTGGACATACTTGGGAAGCTTAAAGCCCAATGCCTTAAACAGCTGGATGTGGAAGGGCAGGCTGGGCAGCCACTCGTCGCCGCGGACCACATGGGTGGTGCGCATCAGATGGTCGTCCACAGCATGGGCAAAGTGGTAGGTGGGGATGCCATCGGACTTGAGCAGCACATTGTCGATGTCGTTCTCGGTGATGGTCAGCTTGCCCTTGACCAGATCGTCGAACTTGAACTGATTTTCAATGCAGCCTTCGCTGCGGAAGCGCAGCACCCAGGGATTGCCCGCATCCAGCTGAGCCTTGATGTCCTCAATGGGACGGTCACGCCAGATGGCGTACTTGCCGTAGTAGCCGAAGTTTTCCTTGTTGGCCTCCTGCTGCTCACGCATTGCGGTCAGCTCTTCCTCGGTGCAGAAGCAGGGGTAGGCCTTGCCTTCCTGCACCAGTTTCTTGGCATAGACATGGTAAGCAAAGGCTCTTTGCCGCTGGCGGTAGGGACCGTAGTCACCGCTGTCGCCTTCGATGGTGGCACCTTCGTCAAACTGGATGCCATAGTGCTTGAGGGTGTTGATGAGCACCTCCACAGCGCCGGGGACCTCACGCTTGGCATCGGTGTCCTCCACCCGGAGGAACAGAACGCCGCCGCTCTGGTGGGCCATACGCTCGGAGATCATGCCCTGCACCAGGTTCCCCAGGTGGACAAAGCCGGTGGGGGAGGGGGCCATACGGGTGACCACAGCACCCTCGGGAACATTTCTTACAGGGAACTTTTCTTCCAGCGTTTCCGGTGTCCCGGTGAGAACGGGAAACAGCAGGTCAGCCAGTGCCTGATAATCCATAATAAATTACCTCTTTTTCAAAAATCTTTGAGCATACTATATCATTTCCCTAAGAGAAAGTCAATTTTCCGTTGCGTTTTTCTTTATGTTGTGTTAGAATACTCCATATATTTTGGAGAAGAGGCGTTTTTATGGAAGAAACGATTGTTGCAAAGAAAAGAATGCTATCCGGCATCAAGCCCTCCGGTGACCTGACCCTGGGCTCTTACCTGGGCGCGGTGAAGAACTGGGCAGAGCGTGCCGAGGAATACGATTGCTTTTATTTTATGGCAGACCTGCACGCCATCACCGTGCGGCAGAATCCTGCCGACCTGCGCCGCAGGACCCTGGAGCAGCTGGCGCAGTACATTGCCTGCGGTCTGGACCCGGAGAAGAACACCCTGTTTGTCCAGAGCCATGTGCATCAGCACGCAGAACTGGGCTGGGTGCTGGATTGCTACTCCCAGTTCGGTGAACTGAGCCGCATGACCCAGTTTAAGGACAAGTCCGCTAAGAATGCGGATAACATCAATGCGGGACTCTTTACTTACCCCAGCTTGATGGCTGCGGATATTTTGCTGTATCAGCCGGATCTGGTGCCTGTAGGTGAAGATCAGAAGCAGCATGTGGAGCTGACCCATGTGATCGCCCGGCGCTTTAACGGCATCTATGGCGATGTGTTCAAGATCCCCGAGCCCTTCATCCCCAAGGTGGGCGCCCGTGTTATGAGTCTGACTAACCCCACCGCCAAGATGTCCAAGTCCGAAAACGAGGACACCGGCCGTGTGCTGCTGATGGATGATCCTGCGTTCATTATGAAGCAGTTCAAGCGGGCCATCACCGACTCCGATACGGAAAACTGCGTCCGCTATGATAAGGAAAACAAGCCCGGTGTGGCAAATCTCATGACCATCTACTCTGCCGTTACCGGCAAGACCTTTGAGGAGATCGAAACCGAGTTTGCGGGCCAGGGCTACGGCGCATTCAAGCCCAAGGTGGGTGAGGTGGTTGTGGAGACTCTGCGTCCCATCCGGGAGGAGACACTGCGTCTGCTGAAGGATAAGGCATATTTGGAAAGCGTATACCGCGCCGGTGCGGAAAAGGCATCCTATGTGGCAGAAAAGACTCTGCGCAAGGTATACAAGAAGGTCGGCTTCCTGGCAAGATAAAAATTTAGGGGTGTTGCAGTACAACACCCCTATTATTTTTCGTTCTATTATACGGTTTTTAAAGCCTCCCTCTGATGAGGGAGGTGGCTGACCGAAGGGCAGACGGAGGGAGAGAAGCAAAAGGGGAATTTTTCTCCCCCAGTCACCGTTATCACGGTGCCAGCCCCCTCGTCAGAGGGGGCCTTGGGTGCATGCCGCTCAATTATGCAATACTTTCATAATCCGGGATGCCGTAGCCCCGGATGCCCTTACTGTTGACGGGGAGGATGCGGTATTTCACCTGATCCTCGTAATTGCCCTCAATCACCTTGATAAACGGTCCCCAGGTGCCTACCACGATACCCACATGGTCGGACCATTGGGTGCAGTCACCTAAGCCGTTGTCGGATGCGAAGCTGTAATAGATCAGATCGCCGGGCAGCGGCACATAGCCATCATCCTCCACCCAACGACCCAGGTCAGAAAAAAGCCCGATCTGCACTTCACAGCCGCACTCTGTGGGAATAATATGGGTTAGCCCTGTTTCAATCGCTACGGCGCTGCAGAAGGTGGCGCACCAGGAATCCTCATATGTGACGGTATAACCTCTGGGCAGCGGCGTTTGGCTGTTATACAGGTCGATGATGGCCTTGTGACTTCCATCCGATTCGTTGCTGCCCAGCCAGTTTTCGGCGGTGGTCACTACCTGCTGCCGCAAAGCCTCCTCCTGGTGGGAAACGGTTCTGGCATAGCCCCAGGAGCAATTTTCCAGCAGGATGTGGATGCCACCCCACAGCAGCAAGCCTACCAGCACGATGCCCAGCAGAATCCAAAGGACGATCTTCAGCCCACGCTTCGTTTGTGTCATGCGACTGCCTCCTTTTGTGTGATGCGCCCAGTGTATCACACAATAAGAGGAAAGACAAGGCTGCGATCACTTAAGAATTCATTAAGTTCTTCTTAAAGAAAGAGGTAGATGGCGAGAGTGAGCAGGGCGGTGTTTTGGTTTTCTGGGCAGTCGCCCGCCATCAGCAGCAGGAGCAGCACGATCAGCAGATCTCCGGTATCAAAATCCTTTGGCAGCAGCTGCCGTAAAAAGCCGCCTGCGCCTTGCCCCGATTGTGAATGGCAAGGCTCTTTACGGCAAGTCTCCTGCGGTGGTGTGCATTCCGGTGGTTCGGCTGGACATGGATCGGGCGGTGGCGGAGCCGGACGGGAATGATTGGAATAATCCGGCATTCGGTTGCGGCGGTAGGAACCGTCGTTTTGAGGAATATAGCGGTTATACATAACATCACCTGCTAAAGTTTATGTTACCGCCCAGCGTGGCGGCGGCGAGACGGGCCATTTTTGCAGCCCGCATAGCGTTTTCCAGCTTGTGGATTCGGCGGGAAGTCAGGTAGGGACTCAAGGCCTTCAGCAGCGCCTGTTGCTCCTTGTCAATGGAACCCTGACCTGCCAGCCCGGAGATCTTTTTTAATAGCCCAATGTCGATATCCGGCATGGGAGGAGGGGGAGGTGGCTGCTCCGGTGGCTCAGAATCCTGCTTGCTTGTACCCAATGCCTGGGCCATGGACATGATTTGCTGCATCATTTCCGGATTTGCCAGCACAGCACCCAGCTGCTGTTCCAAATTTTCCATATCACTCCTCCAACTGCTTTAGCAGAGAGCGTATATCCTCCCGTTCCAGCAGCGAGGAAAGCGCCTGGGCAGCTGCGGCATAATCCCCGGCGGCGGCAGAGTCCATAGCCTTTCCCAGACGGTTCCCATCCGATTGCTTCAGTATGGCAAGAAGCCGCTGCCCGGCATCGCTGTTTGCCAGACGCAGGGCATCCTGCATGGAAAAATGGTGTGAATTTTTCTGCATTGGATTGCCTCCTGTCCAAATGAGTGCTATAATAATTCCGTTCGAATCGTTGAACACTATTACTATATGCTATAGTAGAACAGTTGGTGTGTTATGAAGATATTGGTTTTGTCGGATTCCCATTTGGGTCTTAGCTTTATGCGTGCCTGCGTCAAGGCGGTAAAGCCCGATGCAATGATCCATTTGGGAGATTATTTTGAAGATGGCACGGATATGGCAGAGGAATTCCCCCATATCCCTATGCATCAGGTGCCGGGAAATTGCGACCGCTACCGCATGGTGGCCTACCATCCGGAGCAGCTTTGCTACCCGGTGGGCGGCGTGAAGCTGTATATGACTCACGGACATAACCAAAAGGTGAAAATGAGCCTTGCCATTTTAAAGAAAGAAGCGAGAGCAGCCGGCGCGAAAGCTGCCTTGTTTGGTCATACTCACAGCGCCCTGTGCTGCCAGGAGGATGGCCTGTGGCTGCTCAATCCCGGCTCCTGCGGCTCCTATGGTGGCAGCGCAGGACTCTTAGAAACAAAAGATGGGGAGATCACCGGCTGCCGGATCCTCACCTATGGGGACCTGGAGAAATTAGCGGGAGAATAAAAGGATGGATATCCGCTTGCATTGGGTATCATTCTGTGATATGATAGGTAAAATAGTTTCAGAGGTGAGAATCCTATGGGAAAGAAGAAAGCAAACCCGGCTTGGGAGAAAACCAAGGCAGTGCTTAGCACCACCGGAAAGGTTTTTAAGAAGATCGGTGAATATATTTTTAAGTTCCGGGCGGTACTCATGGCAGCACCTGTGGTGTATGCGGCGGTGCGCCTGGCGATGTATGCCTGGGAAAAACTGCCGGAGCAGGTGGGCATCAATCTGATGGAAAGCGGCGAGTATGCGCTGCTGGTCAGCCGGAACACCGCGATTATGGGTTCTCTGGCGGTGACCGCAGTGTGCCTGCTGATGATGTTCGTGTCCCGCAGGACCATTTATCCCTGGCTTATCAGCATCTTTTCTCTGGTGCTGCCCATTCTGCTGATCGTGACCAATATCTTCCCCACATAATAAAAGCAAGACACGCCTTTTGAAGGCGTGTCTTTTTATGCTTTATCGGGTCAGGTATTCCAGCAGCTCATCCATGGTGTTTGCAATGGCGGCTGCGCCGGCCTCCTGCATATCGGCTACCGTGCCATAGCCCCAGGCAACACCCACGGTGGGGATGTTGTGGGCGGCCGCGCCGATTACATCATACTTGGTGTCGCCCACCATGATGGCGTGGCCCGCATCCCCGGTCTGCTCCAGAAGATAGGCGATGACCTGGCTCTTTTCGGTGCGGCTGGTGTCCATAGTAGCACCGCAGATCCGGTCAAAGTAGCCATCCAGCTGGAATTTCTTCAGGATCTCCTCTGCCATCCATTCCGGCTTGGAGGTGGCGACATACAGCTTGTGTCCCTGCTCCTTCAGGGTTGCCAGCAGCTCCCGGATGCCGGGGTAGGGGGCATTTTCAAACATACCGATGGGAACATAACGGGTGCGGTAAACGGCCACGGCTTCCTCTGCCTTGTCGGCAGGAACACCGAATTTGATAAAGGTCTCGTGGAGCGGCGGACCGACGAATACACGCAGGGTCTCCCGGTCGGGAATGGGAAGACCGAAATGCTCTAAGGCTAAAATTGCGCAGTTGATGATGCCTTCGCCGGAATCGGTCAGGGTGCCGTCCAGGTCGAATAGAATCGTTTTCTTCATAGGAATCCTCCAAAGGGCTGTTTCATGCCATTAGTAAAGCATATTTCTTTGAAAAAATCAATAAAAAATCCGAAAAGGAAGAATATGGCGGTCAGCGCCGACCCTTGACAAACGATTTTTACGGGGATATAATAAGCCCATCACGGGCT
>JAZPXW010000111.1:0-11662 GCA_045543895.1 Faecousia sp. | reverse complement strand
ATCCCGGAAGCCCTCCAGGGCTGCCTTGCCTGTATCGCCGGAGGTAGCGGTGAGGATCAGAATATCCTCCTGCTGATCCTTTTGCTTTTTCGCCTGGGTCAGCAGCTGAGGCAGCATGGAAAGCGCCACATCCTTAAAGGCAGAGGTAGGGCCGTGGAACAGCTCCAGCACAGAAAACGGGCCAACCTCCACGGTGGGCGTCAGATCAGACGCGGCAAACTTCCCGGAGTAGGCATTGCGCACCAATGCTTCCATCCGGTCAATATCCGGCAGGAAGGCGGTAAGCAGCCGAGTGGCCATGGCATACACATCTTCCTGAAGGCAGGCTGCCACATCCACGTGGGGAATCACTTGGGGCATATACAGTCCGCCATCCTGGGCAAGACCCAAAAGAACCGCCTGGGCGCTGTCCACGCTGGGCTGCGCGCTGCGGGTAGAATGATACTGCATAGGGAAATATCCTCCAAATCTGCGGAAATTTCTTTGCTAACTGCACAAAGAAACGATTAAAAATAGCATAACACTTAGGTTTTTGACACTATTGCAATTTGCGTAGCTATATGATATACTGTTTCCGTATAAAAAGCAAGTGTTTTCGTGTGGAATACATTTGTTTTTATATTCCATACCATTTTGGAGGAAAACAGGATGAAGATCGGTTTGCTAGGATTTGGCGTTGTGGGTAAGGGTCTTTACGATCTGACCCAGAGCCGTGATGATATTCAGATCACAAAGGTGCTGTGCCTGGAGGATGTCACTCTGCCCGACGCACAGGTCACAAAGAATTTCCAGGACATTTTAGAAGACAACACCATCGACACCGTGGTAGAAGCCATGGGCGGCCTGCACCCGGCCTACGAGTTTGTAAGAGCCGCTATGGAAGCGGGCAAGAACATCGTCACCTCCAATAAGGCTCTTGTCGCCACCTACTACGACGAGCTGATCCCCCTGGCAAAGGAGAAAAAACTGCTGTTTCGCTGCACCGCTGCTGTGGGCGGCGGCATCTGCTGGCTCAGTGAGCTGGAGCGGGCACGCCGCAGCCAGAGCATCGAGCAGGTAGGCGGCATTATGAACGGCACCTGCAACTACATTCTCGACTCCATGACCCGCCTGGGTCTTTCCTATGCCGATGCCCTCTCCCAGGCTCAGGCGCTGGGCTATGCCGAGGCCAACCCCACCACCGATGTGGATGGTATCGACACCTGGCACAAGCTGATCCTCTCGTGCAACATCGGCTTCGGCTGCAGCCTGGACGGCAGCACCGTTCCCGCTGCTGGCATCCGCCACATCAGCGCAGAGGATGTGGCCCAGTTTGCCTCCCACGGTCTGGTGTGCAAGCTGGTGTCCACCGGCAAAAATACCGAAAACGGTCTGCAGGCCTATGTGCAGCCCACCTTGTACCCCCAGGGTGCGCTGGAAGCTGCTGTGCCTGCCAACTACAATCTGATTACTTTGGTCGGCAGCGCATCCGGCCGTCAAAGTCTGTATGGTCAAGGCGCCGGCCGCTACCCCACCGCATATAATGTCCTGCAGGACTGTGTGGATCTGCTCCATGGCAACGGCTTCTATGCTCCCTACGGCCAGAAGGTCACCGCCTGCAACGACGAAACGCTCCGCTTCTATGTCCGGGGCGACAGCGATGCCTGGCTGGAATCCCAAAAGGAAGAAGCCTGGGGCGAAGCTGTGGTCACGAAGCCCGTGAAGGTTTCCGAAATGCACGCATGGCTGGTTGCCCATCCTGGCACCTTCTTAGTCGCACTTCTTGACTAATCTGTTTGAAAGAAGGGACTCACCTTGCTGAAAATTACGAAATTTGGCGGCTCGTCCATGGCAGATGCCGGACAGTACCGCAAGGTCCGCGACATTGTTGCCGCTGACCCCGCCCGCAAAGTGGTGGTAGTATCCGCCGCAGGCAAATGCACCAAGGACAATCACAAGATCACCGATCTTTTATATCTGTGCTACGCCCACATTCAATACGGTATGGATTGCGGTCAGATCTTCGATATGATCACCCGCCGCTATCTGGAGATCCGGGATGAGCTGGAGCTGGAGCTGCCTTTGGAAGAGGAATTTGCCCAACTGAAAAAGCGGCTGGACAGCAAGTCCATCTCCCAGGATGAGCTGGTAAGCCGGGGCGAGTATTTCTCCGCCAAGCTGATGGCTGCCTTCCTGGGTTATGAGTTCGTGGACTCCGCCGATTGGGTGTTCTTCAAGCTGGACGGCACCGTGGACACCGAGAAGTCCTATGCGGCGCTCCAGAAGCTGGTCACCGGCTGCGCTGTCATCCCCGGCTTCTACGGTGTGATGCCCGACGGTCAGATCCGCACCTTTACCCGTGGCGGCAGCGACATCACCGGCGCATTGGCAGCCGCTGCGCTGGATGCGGATGTGTACGAAAACTGGACCGATGTTTCCGGTATTCTGATGGCAGATCCCCGGATCGTGGAAAATCCCCTGCCCATCCCCGAGGTCACCTACGACGAGCTGCGTGAGATGAGCTATTCCGGCGCACAGGTGCTCCACGAAGGCACCATCTTCCCCGTGCGGGAAAAGGGCATCCCCGTGAATATCCGCAACACCAACGATCCCGATGCCCCCGGCACCATGATCAAGGAAAAATTCGAGACCACCACCGATCCCCACCGGTTCATCACCGGCATCACCGGCAAGAAGGACTTCTCCATCGTCCACCTGTCCAAGCGTGGCCTTTCCAATGAGGTCGGTCTGCTGCGGCGGATCCTCTCCATTTACGAGCGGCACGGCATTTCCGTTGTGTATGTGCCCAACGGCATCGACAGCGTTGCCATCGTGGTGGAGACCGCGCATCTGGCTCCCCACCGCTATGCGCTGCTGGCGGAGATGCAGCAGGAGATCCATCCCGACAAGCTGAAGGTCTTTGATGAGATCGCCGTGGTCGCCGCTGTCGGCCGCCGGATGGCCTACCGCCCCGGTATCTCCGGTCAGGTGTTTGCCGCTCTGGGCCAGGCAGGCATCAATATCCGTATGATCACCCAAAGCCCCGATGAGCTGAACATCATCTTCGGCGTGAACAACGAGGATTTCGCCAACGCCATCCGGGTGCTGTACGACAGCTTTGCTAAATAACTAGGAGGAATCCCTATGAAAACTTATACCGTTGCTGTCCTGGGCGCTACCGGCGCTGTGGGACAGGAAATGATCTATATTCTCCAGGAGCGGAACTTCCCCGTTAAGGAACTGATCCCCCTGGCATCCGCCAGAAGCGCCGGCAGTACGCTGCGCTTCCGTGGTGAGGACATCGTGATCCGGGAAGCCTGCAACGAGGCATTCGAAGGTGTGGACATCGTTCTGGGCGCTGCGGAAAACGATATCGCCAAGCAGTTTGCTCCTGCCATCGTAAAGGCCGGTGCTGTGTTTGTGGATAATTCCTCCGCTTTCCGGCTGGATCCCGAGGTGCCGCTGATCGTCCCCGAGGTCAATCCTCAGGATGTAGCCGGTCACAAGGGCATTATTTCCAACCCCAACTGCTCCACCATCATCACCGTCACCGCGGTCAATGCCCTCAATTCCATCGCCCCCATCCGTGCCATGACCACCTCTACTTACCAGGCGGTTTCCGGTGCCGGTGCAGGCGGTCCTGTGGAGCTGATGAACGAGGTGGAAGCGCTGCTGAAGGGCGAAACCTATGAGCCCAAGGTGTTCTCCCACCAGATCGCCTACAATCTGATCCCCCAGATCGGCGGTGAGCAATATCTGGGCTACACCAGCGAAGAAATGAAGATGCAGAACGAAGGCCGCAAGATCATGCACCTGCCGGAGCTGAAGGTGGCCTGCACCTGCATCCGCGTGCCTGTGATCCGCAGCCACTCCATTTCTGTTTCCTGCCATTTCGATGTGCCTGTAACTGTGGGGCAGGTGCGGCAGGTTCTGGCGGACGCTCCCGGTGTCAAGCTGATGGACGATCTGAAAAACAAGCAGTATCCCATGCCCCTGGATACCAGCGGACAGGATCTGGTGTTTGTGGGCCGTATCCGCCCCGACCTCACCGATGATTGCGGCATCTGCCTGTGGTGCTGCGGCGACCAGGTGAGAAAGGGTGCCGCCACCAATGCTGTGCAGATCGCCGAGCTGGTCATCGCCCAGGATAACTAAAAAATCAACCGCAGCACCGATCTCCGGTGCTGCGGTTTTCTGATCTTTGTAGGGGGCGGCGCCTTCGCCGCCCCGCCATTCACATTATTTTCCCAGTATATCTATCATAGCCGGCAAAAGGCAAAGGATCAACGCAACCGCCACAATAAGTACCCCTATGCTGATGTACCGAAATACTTTCTTTCCCTTTTCCCCGTTTCGTTCACAGATAAATTGAGTAATGCCCATAAAGCCGAAAACTCCTGCCCCGATGAGTGAACCGATAATTGTTTTGCCGTCAAAATAATTGATTATTCCGCCGATGACTTGAATACCAGCCAAAACGAACCATAAATACCATCTTTTCATAACGCAGCCTCCTTTTCCAGATTATGGTTTTTCTATGTTTAGCATATCACCATTTGATTGGACTGTCAAGGATGCCGGTCCATACGGTGGCGGCGGGAGTAAACCCCCGCCCTACGAATCTATTGTGAGAGTATGTAGGGCGGGGTGTTGCAGAGCGCAGCGAATCTTCTAATCAAATGCCTGCCGGTGGCAGGCATACCACCACTCATTGGTCCCGCCGCAGGCAATTCGTGAACCACCCGCCGCTGCAAATTAGCAACCGCAGCACCGATTTCCGGTGCTACGGCTCATTATTTGATAAATTGGCTTAGGTGAACTGCTCCTTGTTCTTCATTACAAAGTTATAATTCAGCTCATTGAGATCATCTTGATAATCGAAGAACGCACTATCACATTCCTCGAGGATCTCGTCGAAATCATCGCTTTCCAATTCATCCAGCATCTCGATGCGCTCTTCCCTGTCAGCAGGAATCTCACAGCCAAACGCATCGATCGCTTTCTGGCAGATCGCGGCGGTTGTGTCTGCCCCTATTGCAGTAAACGCTCTGACCAGCTCATTGGAGAAATTGCCGCTGGAATTATAAAAATACTGAGAGAAACCTCCGTTGTTCACTTCCATTTCAAGTGTCTGCGTAATGTAGAAGATGCGTTCCGCTTCGCTTAAAACAGACATGTTCTCGCCATACTGTGTTTTCTCATCAAGATGCTCTGTCATTGCAATGACGAAATCATTTGTGTCTGATATACTCCAAATCTGTTCCATAGCAGGATCTCCTTGCGTATCGTATGTGGCGGAATCATCCGCTGTCGTGTAATTATCTGTTGTAGGGGCATTGTCTGTTGTAGCTGGATCATTTGCATCTTGCTTTTTTGTGCAGCCAAGCAAGCACAATATCAAAGCGCAGGTCAATACCAACGGGATAATAATTTTCATCTTGTTACAACCTTTTGTAAAATTTTGGTTTTTCTGAATTTATGGTATCACAGTTATTTTCAATGGTCAAGGAATTTTCTCCCGCACAGTCCTTTTCGCCGCACTGCCGTCCTTCCTCTGTCATCCTGAGCGACCCTGAGCGTAGCCGAAGGGGAGTCGAAGGATCCGTCCCCTTTCAGATTGGGGGTTATCTGATGATTTTGTGCCAAAAGCCGATGCTATCTTCTGTAGAAAACCCTGCGGCATTATAGAATTTTCTTCGCCAGCCGAAGGAATTTACATAGCACCTTTCGATGCCCTTCTCTTTACAGCGGCGTATCGCTGCGTGCATCATAGCGGTTCCAAGTCCCTTGTGCTGATATTTTTCCCTGGTGCTGACCGGCTCGATCAAGGCGGTTTTCGTTTGCGTATCCACATAGACGAAGCAGTAGGCGCAAACATCATTTTCTTCCCGGGTGTTTTCGTCCACCACGATGCACTCAAAGCTGTCTTCATACATAGATGAGTTTTTCCGGGAGCGATAGGGATTCATATTGGTTCTGTAACCGGGCGCTTCCAGGTCCGGATGAAAGCCCAGGCTACAGGCACTCCACTTTTTCTCCTCGTCGCTGTATTCTTCGCCGTAATGAAGCGTAAAGCCCTCCGGCAAGGTTGCGGAAACGCTGATTTCCTGGGGATATACGCAGTTATCGTAGTCTTCCTCCGCGTACCGGGTATAGCCCGAAGCCAGGAGCGTTTTTTGCATATAGCTAAGGCTGTCGTTGGCGGCGACCCAGAATTTTACGGAACCATCCTCCGCCTTATGGAACAGCGGAAGGCAGTTTTGCTCGCTGTAAGCAAGCATGGAACCAAACAGCTGCTCAAAACCGTCTTTTATGCTGAAATAAACATTCTCGCCATCCGGCAGGATGCAGGCTACGATCTCTCCAGCTTCTTCCCACAGGAAAATATAGTCCATGGACCGCTCTCTGCCGCCGTCCGCTTCCTGGGCGCCCATTCGGTAGATCAAATCGTGGAGCCGCTGTGGAAGCCAGGAGGACATATTCCGGTTTTGAAAATATTGATTGCGCAAGTAGCTCTCGAGCTTTTGCAGATCCTTGTCCGGTTGGAAATGTCGAATTTGCATATCTATCCCTCCTATTCATTATAATAACACAATGCATTTTCAATGGCAAGAACCGACAAAACGCAGAAAAAGGACGGCATACGGGATGCCGTCCTTTTGTTATTAAATTCCCAAAATCGCATTGGCAAACAGGAAATACACCAGCAGCGAAAGGGCATCCACGATGGTGGAAATGAAGGGGCTTGCCATGACCGCCGGGTCCAGGTGCAGCGCCTTTGCGCCCAAAGGCAGCGCGCAGCCCACCAGCTTTGCGATGACCACCGTCACCGCCAGGGTCAGGCACACCACAGCGTTGATGGCTACCGTGATCTCCTGGTTGCCCATCAGCATCCGGTCCACCAGCAGGATCTTCACAAAACAGACCGCCGCCAGCGCCACGCCGCAGAGCAGAGAGGTGCGCAGCTCCTTCCAAAGGACTCTGCCAATGTCCCGCAGCTGCAGCTCATCCAGGCTCAGCGCGCGGATCACCGTCACCGAGGATTGGGCGCCGGAGTTACCGCCGGTACCCATGAGCATGGGGATAAAGGCAGCCAGCGCCACCTGGGCCGCCAAGGCCCCTTCAAAGGCGGTGATAATAAGGCCCGTGAAGGTAGCCGACACCATCAGCAGCATCAGCCAGGGCACACGGTTGCGGAACAGCTCGAAAGCTGTGCTTCGCAGGTAGGTCTTTTCCGAGGGGGTGATAGCGCTCATCAGTTCCATATCCTCGGTGGCCGCTTCTTCCATGACGTCCATGGCGTCGTCGAAGGTGACGATGCCCACCATACGGTTTTCCTTATCCACCACCGGCAGTGCCAGGAAGTTATACTTACTGAGCATACGGGCGGCTTCTTCCCGGTCGGTATGGGTGGTGACCGAGATCAGGTTGGTTAACATAATATCCTTGATAAGAATCTCATCGTCGCTGCACAGCAGCAGATCCTTCACCGTGACCAGACCGATGAGCACTCTGCCCTGGGTCACATAGCAGGTGTAGATGGTCTCCTTATCCACACCCTGGCGGCGGATCCGCAGGATCGCCTCCTCCACCGTCATCTCCGGCCGCAGAGTCACATACTCAGTGGTCATAATAGAGCCGGCGGTGTCCTCATCATAGCGCAGCAGCTGGTTGATGGTGTTGCGCATCTCCGGGTCTGCCTGCCGCAATATCCGCTTGACCACATTGGCGGGCATCTCCTCTACCAAGTCGGCTGCGTCGTCGGCGTACAGCTCGTCGATGATCTCCTTCAGCTCGTTATCGGAAAACCCACGGATCAGCAGCTCCTGAGCCTCGGTTTCCATTTCCACAAAGGTCTCTGCCGCCAGCTCCTTGGGCAGCAGGCGGAACAGCAGCGGTATCTGCTTTTCCTCCAGACCGCTGAAAAGTCCCGCGATATCGCTGGGGTTCATGGTGATCAGAATATCCCGGAGGGTGGCATATTTCTTATCCTCCAGCATTCTGACCAAAGCTTTTTCTACAAGTTCAAAACGCTCTGCCACTTTGTTTCCTCCTTACTATTATAAAATAATAAGGCAAACATACCGCTTACAAAAAGCGCTTCCACCACGGAAAGCACTGTCTACTTCGATCCGGTATATTGCCGCTTGTGCCAGGTTCCATGGTGTTCCTCCTTTTTTTCATATTTCTTTTATTTTATCCCCGGAAAGACGGCTTGTCAACCTTGACGAGGGATTTGTTATGGCTTAAAATAGAAGAAACGTTACGCTTTTGGAGGTCCGCTATGTCCATACGCATCGCAGCAGAAAAAGACCTTCCCCGGATCCTTGCTATCTACCGACCTTATGTGGAAAACACCACCGTCAGCTTTGAGTATGAAGTGCCGTCTGACGAAGCTTTCCTCGCCCGGTTCCGCAGCATCACAAAGCAATTTCCCTGGCTTGTATGGGAGGAAAACGGTACCGTTCTGGGTTACGCCTACGCCTGCGCGCCCTTTGAGCGGGCGGCCTACCGCTGGTGCGCCGAGCCATCCATCTACCTTGCGCCGGAGGCCCAGGGCAGAGGCATCGGGCGGCTGTTATATGAGGCCCTGGAGGAGGTCCTTATCTGCCAGGGGTATCTGCTCAGCTATGCCATCATCACCTCGGAAAACGAAGCCTCCCTGGCCTTCCACCGGGCCATGGGCTACCGGGAAACCGCCCATTTTCCTGGGTGCGGCTATAAATTCGGCAGGCGTTTGGGGGTCATCTGGATGGAGAAAATCCTGAGTGCCGTCGATATGCCTACGAAAGAACCGATTCCCTTCCCTGTTTTTGTTGAAAACAGCGGAAAGATTCCTGCGATTTTAGGTAAATTGTCCCTTTCGGAAACGGAAAAAATATGATATGTTATTTGTAGGGATTTATTGGGAATTTCCCTGTTGTGATATATTTTTTATGTCTTTCAACATACTACCATAAGGAGTTGTCGCCATGTATTTTCAGAAAAAACGCTGCATTGCCATGCTTCTGGCCGGTGGCCAGGGCAGCCGTCTCAAGGTTCTGACGGAGAAAACCGCAAAACCTGCCGTTCCCTTCGGCGGTAAGTACCGTATCATCGACTTCCCGCTGAGCAACTGTGTCAATTCCGGCATCGATACCGTGGGTATTCTCACCCAGTATCAGCCGCTGGAGCTGAACGAGTACATCGGTAACGGTCAGCCCTGGGGTCTCAACAAGACCCACAGCTGCGCCCAGGTCCTGCCTCCCTACGAGCGGCACGACAAGAAGAGCGGCTGGTATAAGGGCACTGCCAACGCCATTTATCAGAACCTGGATTTCATTCAGCGTTTTGACCCCGACTATGTGGTGATCCTCTCCGGTGACCATATCTACAAGATGGACTATGCCGCCATGGTGGAATACCACGAGAAGAACGAAGCCAGCTGCACCATCGCTGTGCGCAATGTGCCTCTGAAAGAGCCCAGCCGCCTCGGTATCCTCAACACCAACCCCGACAACACCATTTACGAATTCGAAGAGAAGCCCAAGCACCCCAAGTCCACCAACGCCTCTATGGGTATCTATGTGTTCAACTGGAAGGTGCTGCGGGATGCTCTGATCGCCGACGAGGATGACCCCAACTCCTCCAACGACTTCGGTAAGAACATTATCCCCAACCTGCTGAACGCCGGTCACAAGATGATGGCCTACAACTTCGACGGCTACTGGAAGGATGTGGGTACCATCGACTCTTTGTGGGAAGCCAACATGGAGCTGCTGGGCAAGGAGCCCGAGTTTGACATCCGTGGGGACGAGCGTTCCCGGATCTATGCCCGTAACTCCGCACTGCCCTCTTCTTACATCGACGAGGAAGCCAAGACTGTAAATAGCTTCATTGCCGAAGGCAGCGAGATCTACGGTACTGTCCGCCACAGCGTCATCTCCGTTGGCTGCACCGTGGGCAAGGGCGCTTTGGTGGAAGACAGCGTGGTGATGCCCGGTGTCGTGATCGAGCCCGGCGCCATCGTCCGTCACGCTATTTTGGGTGAAAACAGCCGTGCCTGCCGCAACTGCGTCATTGGCGGTGCGTTTGCTCCCGACGAGAAGAAAGAGATCAGCGTCACCTCCAAGGGCGCTGTTGTAGAAGCCGGCACCGTGCTGCTGCCCGGCGAAATGCTGTAAGGAGGGAACCAAAATGAACGTACTGGGTATCATTTTCGCAAACGATGCCGATCTGGATGCGCTGACCACCAAGCGGACCATGGCCTCCATCCCCTTCGCAGGCCGCTACCGTCAGATCGACTTTGCCCTTTCTAACCTGACTTGCGCCGGTGTGCGTCACATCGGTCTGATCTCCCGCAGCAACTACCAGTCCCTGATGAACCACATCGGTTCCGGCGAAGAGTGGGGTCTGGAGCTGGAGCAGGGCGGTCTGGAATTCCTCACCCCCTATGCTATGAGCACCACCGACAGCTACCGGGGCAAGCTGGAGTCTCTCTACTCCGCTCTGGAGTTTATGACCTTCAGTAAGGATGACAAGTATGTCATTATGACCGACACCGCCATTCTCAGCAATATCGACATTGAAAAGGTGCTGGATTCCCACATTGCCAGCGGCCGTGACATCACCATCGTCGCCAAGGCCGGCGTGGCAAACGGCTGCCGCCAGCTGGACCTGGCTCTGAAGCTGGACGATAAGGGCGAGGTTTGCGACATCGCCGTAGACTATGCCGCTCCCGAAAGCTATGTGGCCTCTATGGATATCTTTGTTATGTCCAAGGAATGGCTGATCACCCAGGTAAAGGAGCATATTGCCCGCAACCGCTACCATATGGACCGGGATCTGGTGCTTGGTCTGTGGCAGGCAGGTCAGCTTTCCATCAATGTGTATCCCTTTGAGGGTGTGGCCCTCTACAACGAATCTGTAGACGACTATTACCGCAACAGCCTGACTCTGGTGGACGCAGACATCCGCCACCAGCTGTTCGACGGCGCGCACCCCATCTACACCAAGGTCCGTGACCGTGTTCCCAGCTACTATGGCGAGGAGTGCAACATCTGCAACTGCATCGTGGCCGACGGCTGTATGCTGGAGGGCAATGCCAAGAATTCTGTCCTGTTCCGCCAGGTGACCATCGCCCCCGGTGCAGAGGTGGAAGACTGCATCATTATGAACGACTCCATCGTCGGTGAGAACTGCCAGCTGAAATATGTCATTCTGGATAAGGATGTTGTGGTGCGCCCCAACACCAAGCTGTTTGGTTCTCCCAATACACCCATTGTTATCAAGAGGGGAGAAATCGTATGAAAATCGCAATTCTGGCCTCCGAAGGCGCACCCTACGCCAAATCCGGCGGCCTGGGCGATGTAATGGAAGCGTTGCCTGCCGCATTGTCCCGGATCCCCGGCAATGAAGTGGTGCTGATCCTTCCCTACTACAGCAAGATCCGGGAAAACCCCGCCTACCCGGTGGAGCGGATCTACGAATTTGAGACCAGCCTCAGCTGGCGCAAGCAGTACACCGGTGTGCTGAAGCTCCAAAACCGCCAGGACGGTGTGCAGGTCTATTTCATCGACAATATGTATTACTTCGGTGGCCGCAGCGGTCCGATCTATGGCGACATGGATGACGGTGAACGGTTCGCCTACTTCTCCAAGGCCTGCCTGGATACCCTGGCTGCGCTGAATTTCATCCCCGATGT
>JAZPXW010000110.1:0-23554 GCA_045543895.1 Faecousia sp. | reverse complement strand
GGCTGTGGGAATGTACCATGTATGTGACCCTGGAGCCCTGCCCTATGTGCGCCGGTGCCATCATCAATGCCCGGATCCCTCGGGTGGTGTTTGGGGCATCGGATGAAAAATGCGGTGCCTGCGGCTCGGTGTGTAAC
Organism: Faecousia sp.; assembly: GCA_045543895.1. Lineage (GTDB taxonomy): Bacteria > Bacillota > Clostridia > Oscillospirales > Oscillospiraceae > Faecousia. Next base: position 23,417 of record JAZPXW010000110.1, on the reverse strand, counting down.
CTGTTTTCAATGGAATTTAACCACCACCCTCAGGTGGAAAAGGGCGTCTGCGAGGAAGAATGCAAGGCCCTTTTGCAGGAATTTTTCAGGAATCTCCGTTTGGAGCTGAACACACGGCCCAAATGGAAAAAACCTCAACGGCAATAAGAAAAATAAGGAAAGAGAAGTGCGGCGCGGTGCGCCGCACGTTTTATCTATAAAAGACCTCCAGCCAAAATTCTCGGAGGGAGGGATAGTGTGAAAGGGAACCGTCAGGGTGCCCTTTCGCGTTCAATCAAGCTCGTTTTTCAAACTTTTTTAGAAAGTTTGAAAAACGCACGCAACTTGGTAAAGTATTTTGCCAAGTTGCGTGCGGCGCGGAAGCGCCGCACGCATTATTTTTCTTATAAGGGGCGGGGAGAATATGGAACAGGAACGGCGCAGTATCCGCATCGGCATGTGTATGCTCGCCTGTGCCTTGCTGCTGCGGTTTGCGGGAGGCGCGTGGGATATGGTGGTGGGACTGCTGACAGATCCCCAGGTGGCGTCGTTTCTGGTGTATTTGGAAACGGGCCGGCTGGTTCGGCTGGATGCACCCCAGCCAATCGCTCCCACAACAGAACCCACCCAAACCTGCGAGCCCACGGAACCGATTCCCGAGCAAACCGAGCCGGCAAAGCAGCAGGTTTCCTTTTTGCCGGAGGAAGCGGATTTGATAAAAACCAGCAACTATACCCGGTATAATCCCAATCTGGGCGCGCTGCTCACCACTCCCCTAAACTGGGATCTGAAGTCGGGCGGTCCTGCGGTGCTGATCCTCCATACCCATGCCACGGAAAGCTATACGGGAACGCCCGGCTACCGCACCGAGGACCCCGACTACAATATGATTAGGGTGGGGCAGGAAATCGCGGCAGTGCTGGAGGCAAACGGCATCGGCGTGATCCACGACACCACCCTTCACGATAAGCCCTCCTATAATGGCTCGTATAACAATGCCCGGCGGACCATTGAAGCAAGGCTCAAGGAATACCCATCTATCCGGATGGTACTGGATGTTCACCGGGATGCTCTGGAATTGTCTGAATCGGTGCAGCTGAGCACGCATGCGCTGGTGGATGGGGAAGATTCTGCCCAGCTGATGCTGGTGATGGGAACCAATGCCGGGGGGCTTTACCATCCGGATTGGCAGGAGAATGTGGCGGTAGGAATGAAACTGCAGGTGCTTTTGGAGCGGGAATATCCGGGAATATGCCGTCCGATGCACCTGCGAACGGAGCGGTTCAATCAGGATCTGTCTGCTGCCGGGATGATCGTGGAGGTGGGCGCCAGCGGAGATTCCCTGGAGGAAGCGCTGGTGGCAGCCCGGGCATTTGCCCGGAGCATCGTGGCGCTTTCCAATGGCTCTGCTACAGCAGATTCCACCAGTTGAGGGAGTGGGACTCCCCGACTGCCCGGGTCAGCAGGCTGAGCCGCTGGCAAAGGGACGAAAACTCCACCGGGTCTCTTGCTTTTTGGTAGCTTTCCAGCTCCCCAAACAGGCTGTCGATCTCCTCCATAGGGCGGTGGTCGGTGATGGCGGCCAGCGCATTACGGTAAGTTTCCCACCGGGCGTGCGCTGCGGTGGAGAGCCTTTCCGCTTCCTCCCAATTCTCCGAGAAGCCCGCCTGCGCTGCCTGCTCCAGTTGTGAGGAGATAGGCTCCTGCACCCAGCGGACGCAAAAGGCAGAAAACAGTCCTATAGCCAGCAGGACGGTCAGAAGTAAAATTCCGGGCCAAAGCTGTTTCATACATCCTCCTTGGGGTACCAGCAAATGTGGTTTCCCCCATCCACGGTCAAAAGAAAGGTGTCCTGCAGGGTGGTTTTCTTTTCCCGGAGCACCTTCTGCAGCCAGGAAACATCCTTGCCGCTGATGCCCAGATTGTGGGTTAGCAGCTGCCCGTCGGAAACGATGGTAATGGGAAGGTACTGTTTTTGCGCCATAATGCCCGCATCCTTTGCGGTGGCAGGACGGTCTTTGGGGTACGGGAACACCGAAACCTTGCCGCTGGTCTCCAGAATGGCAAACTGCACCGTTTGAATGTCCAGAATATCCTTTTCCCGCAATAGCTCCGTCAGTTCATCCATGGTCACACGGGTCTTTTTCAGGTTATTTTGCAAAAGCTGCCCGTTTTCGATCAGGATCACCGGCTTGCCGCAAAGCAGCCGCCGCAGCCGGACGCTGCGCATACATAACACCGAAAGCAGCAGCTCCACCCCCAGCACCGTGAGGATGGGCACGATCCCGGAAAGCAGAGGGATGGCCCCGTCCTGCATGGGGATGGTGGCCAGGTCCGCTACCAGCATGGTCACCACAAATTCCGAGGCTTCCATCTGCCCGATCTGCCGCTTGCCCATCAGACGGATTACCACCACCAGGATCAGATACAGAATGATGGTGCGCAAATAAACCAAAAGCAAAATCCCGTCACCTCTTTTGGGAGCAGTTTCCCCCAAAAGGTGACGGGATATTCAAAAATGCCCTATAAATGCAAAAAATCCGCATGATCTCCATGCAGATTTTCGCAAAAGGAAAAAAGAAAAAAATCATTGTAAGGACCCTGGCCGATCCGTTACATCTATAGGATACCCGCAAAATATGAAGAAAAAAAGCGAACTTTTATTAAGCATTTATGAAGTTGCAAAAAAATACCATATTTTGTGGGGAAAAGGTAGATACTTTACTTTTGCAAAGATAATTGATACAATAACATAAATATGCCAAGGAGCAAATTGTATGCTGGATAAATTGCGGGCGGTGGAAAACCGCTATGAAGAGCTGTGCGCCAGGTCGGAGCAGCCGGATTTTTATAACGACCCCAAAAAGGCTGCCAATCTTCTTCGGGAGAAGAACGACCTGGAGGCAGTGGTAGAGACCTTCCGGGCCTACAACCGGGCTAAGCGGGATATGGAAGATGCCCAGGAGCTGATGAGCGACCCGGAAATGAAGGAGCTTTGCCAGGAGCAGTTCCAGCAGGCCAAGCAGGAGCAGGAGGAGCTGTACAAGAAATTGCAGATCTTGCTGCTGCCCAAGGACCCCAACGATGAAAAAAGCGTGATTATGGAGATCCGGGGCGGTGTTGGCGGTGAGGAAAGCGCCCTCTTTGCCCATAGTCTATACCGGATGTACAGTATGTATGCAGCCCAGCAAGGCTGGACGGTGGAGCTGATGAACTACTCCGAAACCGAGCTGGGCGGCGTGAAGGAAGCGGATTTCGTGGTAAACGGACGGGGCGCGTACTCCCGGCTGAAGTATGAATCCGGTGTCCACCGGGTGCAGCGTGTGCCGGAGACTGAGTCCGGCGGACGGGTGCATACCTCCACTGCGACGGTGGCGGTGCTGCCGGAGATGGAGGAAGCCTCTGTGGAGATCCGCCCGGAAGATGTGGAGATGCAGGTGTACCGCGCCTCGGGAGCCGGCGGCCAGCATGTGAATAAGACCAGCTCTGCGGTGCGGCTGATTCATAAGCCTACGGGCATCGTGGTGGCCTGCCAGCAGGAGCGCAGCCAGCTGCAAAACCGGGAAAAGTGCATGCGGATGCTGGCCTCCAAGCTCTATGAGATGGAGCAGGAGCGGATCGACTCCCAGGTGACCGCTATGCGCCGCAGTCAGGTTGGCTCCGGCCTGCGCAACGAGCGGATCCGTACCTATAATTTCCCCCAGGGCAGAGTCACCGAGCATCGGGTGGGCTTGACCCTGTATAAGATCGACGCGGTGATGGATGGCGCGCTGGACGAGATCATCGATGCCCTTGCCACCGCCGACCAGGCTGAAAAATTAAAGAATTCGCAGTAAGCCTTCTCCTGGGAGGAGGATCTTAACTTAGTATGTCATTGCGAGGCCCTGAGCAAAGTCGAAGGGCCGTGGCAATCCGTAATATCCGTTGAACCCCTCCGTCAGCTTCGCTGACACCTCCCCTACAGGGGAGGCATAGAAAAAACACTTGTGAGGAAAAAACATGGAATTTCTGACCAACTCCCCGGAGGAGACCGAGGCTATCGGCAAGCGTCTGGGAGAGATGCTGACACCCGGCGCGGTGATTGCCTACCAGGGTGACCTGGGCGCAGGCAAAACTGCCTTTACCCGTGGCGTGGCCCTGGGCTTGGGTGCCAAGGAGCCGGTGACCAGCCCCACCTATACCATCGTCAATGAGTACCTTTCGGGGAAATACCCTCTGTTTCATTTTGATATGTACCGCCTTGCCTCCAGCGACGATCTGTTTGACATCGGCTGGGAGGATTATTTGGAGCGGGGCGGCATCTGCGCCGTGGAATGGAGCGAAAATGTGGCGGATGCCATGGAAAACGCCATTGTTGTGACCATCGAAAAGCTGGGTGAGGATACCCGGCGCATCACCATCGAAGGAGGGGAAAATCTTGCTGATACTGGCATTTGAAACCTCTGCCAAGGCAGGCTCTGTGGCGCTGATGGATGAAAACAAGCTCCTGGGCGAAAGCTATCAGAACACCGGACTTACCCACAGCCAGACCCTGCTGCAAATGGCGCAGCAGCTGATCTTGGACTGCGGCAAGACCCCGGAGGATGTAACGGCGGTGGCGGTAGCCCAAGGTCCCGGCAGTTTTACCGGTGTGCGCATCGGTGTGGCGGCGGCGAAGGGCTTTTCCTGGGGAGCGGAACTCCCCTGCTACGGTGTTTCCACCCTGGAAGCCATGGCAAAACAGCTGGGTATTTGGCAGGGCTATGTCTGCCCCGTGATGGATGCCCGCCGTGGGCAGGTCTATAACGCGGTTTTCCATATGGAAAGCGGCAACTGCGAAAGAGTCCAGGAGGACCGTGCCATTTCCCTGCAGGAATTGGGCGAGGAGCTTCAAAAACTCGAAGAACCGGTCTTTTTGGTTGGTGACGGCAGCGTTTTGTGCTACAACACATTGTCCCAGAGCGTGCCGAACCTAGTGCTGCCGGAAGAACACCGTATGCATCAGCGGGCCACCGGTGTTGCGCTGCTGGCAAGAGAGATGGCGCTGTGTGGCCTCACTCCCAGCGGTGCAGAGCTGAATCCCAACTATTTGCGCCTTTCCCAGGCTGAACGGGAACGCCTTGAAAAAGAAAAACAAAAATAAAGGAGATATATAGATATGGCACTTGTACATGTACTCGATCATCCCCTCATCCAGCATAAGCTGGCGATCCTGCGCAACAAGAACACTTCGGTCAAGGAGTTTCGTGAGCTGATCAGCGAGATCTCCGGCCTGATGTGCTACGAAGCCACCCGCAATCTTCCCACCCAGGAGGTGGAGGTGGAAACCCCCATCACCACCGCCAAGTGCCGCATGCTGTCCGGCAAGAAGCTGGCCATCGTCCCCATCCTCCGTGCAGGCTTGGGCATGGTGGATTCCATGGTGGATCTGATCCCCTCTGCCAAGATCGGTCACATCGGTCTGTACCGTGACCCCGAGACCCACAAGCCCGTGGAATACTACTGCAAGCTGCCCGATGACATCTCCAACCGCCAGGTGTATGTGGTGGATCCCATGCTGGCTACCGGCGGCAGCGCTGTGGCAGCTATCGATTTTCTGAAGCAGCACGGCTGCAAGAACATCATTATGATGAACATCATCGGCTGCCCCGAGGGCGTAAAGGCTGTGCAGGAAGCACACCCCGATGTGGAAATTTACCTGGCTGCTATGGATGAGCGACTCAATGACCACGCCTATATCATCCCCGGCCTGGGCGATGCCGGCGACCGCATCTTCGGCACTAAGTAAATTAAGGAAGAGGTGAAAGTAAAATGAGTACAGGACCATATGATTTCCTTATAAAGGCGAACGAAAGGAAAAGGAAAATTGCTGGTCAAAGAGTTATTCTCTACGCGGTAATTGCAGCGGTTGTTTTGCTGATCCTTTTGGTCAAAGGCTTGTTCCAGCCCAATGTGTTTGAAGAAGTTTTAACAAAGGCAGAACAATATGTTGCACAGGGAGACTACGAAGCTGCTTACCGCGTGCTACAGAATGCCTATGAGCACAGAAAAAACGAAAGCTATAATAAGCCTTTGATAAAGGCCGCAGAGGGTATTCTTGACCAAGTTCTGCCCGGCTGCTATGCAGAGAAGGATTGGGAGGAAGGCAACGATCCCTCTTACGGACGATATAAATATATGTATATCCCTGCAAAAACCGATCCTCTGTATGAAGAAGACGTTATTTATTTGTTCTACGACACCGCAATACTCACAAGCGCTGAAGACATTATCGCAGAATGCGAAGAGCATTTCGAATATAAGGTAAAATGTAGCACATATACTGTGATGCTTGATGACCCAATAGAGGGTGTCCCAACGGTCAAAGTTGCCAGCAAGCATCATATGGTTGGTGTTGAGGGTCAGTCTATGGAGTACTATTTTGACAATGATACCATTGACTTTGTATATTGCACCTTTGTGCGTGTAGCTTCATAACCTTTCTTTAGGGGTCTGTTGCAATTTTGCAACAGACCCTTCTTTTTGTAGAGGCGACCATCGGTCGTCCATTGCCACGGTTCGACATGAAACAAACGGACGAGCAATGCTCGCCCCTACGGCTTTTTTTGCAGAAATCGTTGCAACCGGGAGTGAGATTTGGTACAATGAGGGAAATATGTAAGGAGGTCACGGCTATGCCCACAAAAGATCAATATATTGCGGTATTCGACTCCGGTGTAGGCGGTATCAGCGTGCTTCGGCGGCTGCTGGAAGTACTGCCCAACGAAAAATATCTCTATTTTGGAGATTCCATCAATGCTCCCTACGGTGTGCGCACCGAGGAGGAGGTGTTCCGGCTGACTCTGGCAGCTATGGAGAAAATGGTGGCACGGGGCATTAAAGCCTTTGTGATCGCCTGCAATACTGCCACTTCCGCAGCCCAGGAACGGCTGCAGAAGGTCTATCCCGACATTCCCGTCATTGGCATCGAGCCTGCCATTGCAGAGGGTGTCCGCCTGTTCCCCAACGGTCATGTGGGCGCGCTGGCTACCCCCGGCACGCTGAAGGGCAAGCGGTTTTTGGAGAATAAGGCCCGTTTGGAGGGCGCTTGCCGCATCACCGCCATTCCCGCTCCCGGCCTTATGGAGCTGGTGGAGGCGGAAAAGGGCGACAGCCCCGAGGCCGTTGCGCTGCTGACTCCCCTGCTGGAGCCTCATCAGGATCTGGATGCCTTGGCTCTGGGCTGCACCCACTATCCCTTTGCGGAAAAATCCGTCCGGGCTGTGCTGGGTGATGGGGTAAAGCTGCTGGATGGCGCGGTGATTACCGCCCGCCAGACCAAAGAGATCCTCACCGAGCGTGGCTTGCTCCACCAGGGACCCGGTGAGGTCATCATCGAAAACAGCCTCCCCGGTGACCGGATGATCACCCTGTCCAAAAAGCTTTTGAATCAGTGAGGGGCTGCCTATGGAAAACATTTTGGTGATCGGCATCGCAGGCGGCAGCGGCAGCGGCAAAACCACCCTGATGAAGAACCTGGTGCAAAAATTCCAGGAGGAAGCCGCAGTCCTCAGCCACGATAATTACTATAAGCAGCACGATAATATGACCTATGAGGAGCGCAGCCGCATCAATTACGATGAGCCGGATGCCTTCGATACAGAGCTGATGGTGCAGCAGCTGCAGCAGCTGCGTGAGGGAAAGTCCGTCCTCTGCCCGGTGTACGACTACACCGTCCATAACCGCAGTGATGAAACGATCGTTATCGAGCCCAAGCGGGTCATCATCGTGGAGGGCATTCTGATCTTTGAAAACCAGGCTTTGCGGGAGTTGATGGACATCCGGATCTTTGTGGATACCGATGCGGATGTGCGGCTGTGCCGCCGCATCAAGCGGGATGTGAATAAGCGGGGCAGGACCCTGGAATCGGTGCTGACCCAGTACCAGGATACGGTCAAGCCCATGCACGAAAAATATGTGGAGCCCAGCAAGAAGTATGCCGACCTGGTGGTGCCCGAGGGCGGCAAGAACTATGTGGCGCTGGATATGATCGTGGATCGGATCCGCCGGCACCTGAGCGAGGAAACGAGCGTATGAGCCTGCCTGTTACTGCCGAGTGCCTGATGTGCCACTTTAATCGCACCATGAAAAAGGCGATCGCCCAGGGCGACGAGAAAAAAGCCCTGGCATTTGCCAAGGACTTGATGCGCCTCTATGCGTCTGCGCCGGAGGATGTGTCCTCCCCCTGGTTTAACCCTAAGGTGTCGGAGCTGCTGTCCCTGCATTTTGGGCTGGAGGAAGACCAGTACCTGGAAGAAAAAGAGCTGTCCAACCGGTTTATTATGGAGCGGTTCGACTCCATTTTGCATATTGCGGAAACCGCGGAGGATCCGGTCTTAGCCGGTCTGCAGCTGGCGATTTTGGGCAATTATATGGATTTTGCCGCATTGCAGGACCAGGTCAGCTTTGAAAAGCTGGAGGAAATGATCCGGGATGCGCTGCATATGCAGCTGGATATGGACACCTATCGAAATTTGAGAGAAGAGCTGCAAAAGGGCAAAAAGTTGCTGTACTTAACGGATAACGCAGGCGAGATCGGCATGGACCGGATCTTCGCCCAGCAGCTCCACAAGGCCTATCCCCATCTGGAGATCACCTTCTGCGTCCGTGGCGGGCTGACGGTGAACGATGCCACCCGGGAGGATGCAGCCTTTGTGGGCATCCCATTCCCTGTGATCGATAACGGCAATTTGGTCAGCGGCACCCAGCTGGATCTGCTGAGCGAGGAAGCCAAAAATGCGATGGACACCGCTGACGTGATCATTTCCAAAGGCATGGCCAACACCGAGACCCTGTACGGCAGCGGCTATCCCATCTACTATGCTTTTTTGGTTAAATGCATCCGGTTTGTCCAGGAATTCGGCAAACCCCTCATGACCCCCATGCTGGTAAGAGAACCGAAATAAGAAAACGGGGCGTTACAAAATACATAGATTTTACGATAGAATATGTAGGGGCGACTATTAGTCGCCCGTGGGCGGCCAATGACCGCCCCTACGTCCGCAGGACGTAGAATTGTGCAGTTTAAGAGGGCTGTTACTTGTTTTGTAACAGCCCTCGTATTTATTCTGACAGATCGTCCAAGATCTTTGCAGCAGAGTGGTTTACATAATTCCAGCTGCGTAAATCGAAAGCACTGGGGTCCTGCCGTTGGCGGAGGATATTTTGAGCCGATTGCGCTACGGCAGCATCTTCTGCTTCCTGGGCAAGCCGCAGAATATGGGGAGTAGCGCCGTTGCCCAGCTGTTTCAGATGGGATACATCCACCGTTTCCAGCTTTCCCGAAAGGTAAGCATCCACATTGTACTTTGCCACCTGAGTATCCACATCCGTCCAGCTGACCAGCGCGCCGATGATCAGTGCGGTCAGCACCACAGCCTTCATATATGGCAGCTTGGGGACGAAGAGCCAAACGCAGATAAACACCGTCACCAAGCCAAGGAAGCACATGATCACCTGGGTCAGCACCCGCAGCCGGGTCAGACCGAAGGAGTCTATGTACAAAAACATTTTGGCACTGGCGGCTGCCACGAAAAACAAGGTGGCAAGACCTACAAACAGGCAAAGCAGCCGGGTACTCAGCGGTGCGCGGCCCCTGGGTGCGGAGAGGGAAAGCGCCAAAACGATGAGCCCCAAGTTGATGGCGCACAGCAGCGCCATTTCAAAGAATCCCCGGCGGGCATACTCTGCCAGGGTGTATTCCTGGGGAAGAAGTCCCGCAAAGCCGCCAATGAAGTAGGACAGCTGGCTAAACAGATACACACCGTAAAGCAGGCATACGGCGCACAGCACCGTGTTGACGGTGAGAGGGGACAATCCTTTTTTGACTTTGGAGTTTAAGGAAGCAGAGGTGTAATGCTTTAGGGCTGTACCTCGGGTGAATTGGAACAGCGCAAGGAAGCCGCCGAACAATACCGTTGCGAAGATCTCCCCAAGAGAAACGGAGGGCGCCCGGTCTAAAAGGGCTTCAAAGGCCGCGTCTGCACGCATCAGCAGCGGGATCATAATGGCTAACACGGGAAGGCAAAGGCAAAGACCCAGCAGTACAGCTCCGGCTTTTCTGCCAACGGCGCTGCCGTTTCGCAGCGCATCCGAAAGACTAGCGGTGGCGGTGCCCATTTGCCCAAAACCCAGCTGGAAGAAGGTGTAGCCGGCATCGTTGAGGCTGCCCAGGCTGCCGGGATCCCGGCGGGTCTTCCCTGCCAGCAGGCAAAAGCCTAAGTTGGTACCCATGAGCAGAAAGCCCAGCATCACAAATTTCACAAAGCCGTCATCCGTCCGGGCAAAGGACCCGGCAATCACCGCGCACAGCGCCAAAACTGCCAGACTATAGGCATTTGCCTTGTAGCCGCGGCTCAGCAGATACCCAGTGCCAAAGCCGATGCTCAGGATAGCAGCTACCGCAAAGCCCAGCTGAAAACCGCCAACATATACGCAGTTTACCAGCATTAAGCCGGAAATCAGACAGCCAAGGGCAAAGAGCAGCTCCTTCTTTTCGGTGGGGAATAAAGTTTTTTGGGGCTTTTGGGGAATATAGGATTCATAAGGTTCCATAGATCAGTCCTCCGTGTAAGCAAGCAGATCTCCCGGCTGGCATTGCAACTCCCGGCAGATGGCATCGATGGTGCTGATGCGGATGGCCTTGGCCTTTCCGGTCTTTAGGATGGAGAGGTTGGCCTGGGTGATGCCGATGCGGTTTGCCAGCTCCAGAGAGGTCATTTTCCGCTTTGCCAGCATCACATCCAAATTGATGATTACAGCCATACTTCCCCTCCTTACACCGTCAGGTCGTTTTCTTCCCGGATGGAAACGGCGGTGTCCATGACCCGGCAGACCACGCTGATGACCAGACACAAAAATGCCATGATCACCACCAGGAAGATAAGCGGATAATAAATAAAAGCGGTGGGCAGGCAGATCAGGCTGATGGCAGCGCAGCACCACTGCACCACCCGGACCCGGCGGACATTTTGATGGATAAACACCTCTTTGCGCAGGATGCTGCACAGAAGCCGGTCCATATTCCATAGGGCGATGAACACAAACACCGCGCAGAGGTAAAAAGCTACGGTAATGGCGGTGTGCTCCAGCTCTGTTAAGAAGCGGAAATTGCTGTACCAGTCCAGCAGCGCAGGCAGGGTGAACAGCAGCACTCCCAGGATCACAGCAATGAGCCGGTTGATCCACAGGGTGACCCGGGTGAGATCGAATGCAGGTTTCATTGGGATACCTCCTTTTCTAAGAGGATGATAGCACCATAATTATCGAAAGTCAATAATTATTTTCTGAAAAACGAAAAGTAAAGCGCAAATTTACGAAAAAATAACCACCGGCTGCGCGCCGGTGGTATGTACAGACCTTTTACGGAACGGTGCCGGGGGAATGTAGGGGCCGGTGACCACACCGGCCCGCGGGCGATTCGTGAATCGCCCCTACGAACCCCTCCGTCAGCTGCGCTGACACCTCCCCTACAGGGGAGGCAGATTGCCACGGGCCTGCGGCCCTCGCAATGACACAGGAAGGACGGGGGCGTGGTGGGCGGAACGCATAAATGCGTTCCCTACAGGGGAGGCTTGGCGGGCGGGCGATGCCCACCCTGCAATGCAAATATAAGGGCATCCTTGTAGGGGTGGATATTATCCGCCCGCTTGTCAGCTTTGTGGGATTTCGATACCCACCTCGCTGCCGCCGGTCTGGTTCTCTGTAAACTCGTCCCACTTGTTGTTCATAAGCACTTCAATATAGGGGAAGCAGCGGTAAACATAGTTGGCGTAGTTTTGCATATGGACAGCGTAATGTGTCCAATAGTAGTCTCTAGTCCACCCTGCACCGGGCGCAGGATCTTCCCATTCCGTTCGTGACCAATTTGTGCCTATCTGCTCAATCCTGTAATTTTTGTCAAATTTCAGCCCTTGCCAGATGTTTTCATCCCATTCATAATACCCGCGAACAACATAGTATTCCCTTGATGACTTGTCATATTCAGAATCAAACCAGGCATAACCACCCGTGTTATAGACCCCAATCGTGTAAGGAATATCCTCATTTACAACAGGAGCTTCAGATGATGCGCCGTCAGCTTCTGCAATTTCCTCTTCTTCCTGTTGTGTTTGCGGCAGCAAACACACACCTACAGAATAAATAACTACGTGATATCCATCATCCATATCCCCTTGCCATTTCGATCCACTTACTCCAAGGATGACATCTCCGGCACTCACGCCATAGGCTTCGTCCAGTCCCTCCACAGTATAATTTGGCTGTGGGTTGCGGATGTTACTGTTCCACTCACTCTGCGGTATGTATATTGCATCTGGATAATTTGTTTGCAGGATCTGATAAAGCTCTGTAAAATGAAATCCGGGTAAATAAATACCGGTATCAGTATTATAGAAATTATACACCACAAACAGCTGCTGTTTATCTTCCAGGCTGATTTTCGCGGTGGTGGGGCAACCGTTCACCATGGCGTTGGCGCTGCCCCGCTGACCACGGAAGGAGCATTTGAGAAGATTGTCTCCGTTGGGCAGGTAGAATACTGCCACGCCGTCTTCATCGGTCATGCGCTTATCCTCCCGACCGTCCGGGTACGACGCATGCACATAGGCATATTGGGCGGGGTCGTTTTCTTCGGTGGTTACCGATACTGTGCATTTCCACCGCAGGTACGGACACTCGCCCCAGCCGCATTCCACACCGTTTTCCGCGTCCTCCCGGTAGGAAGCATAAAAATCTCCGATTTTCCAGGTGTTTTCCGTAAGGGTATTGCGCAGCACAAGATCATACCCTGTAATGGTGCTCAGCAGCCGGGCATCAATGCCCCAGTTGCACTGGGTTACCAGCTCCACATCTCCATCCAGACATTTATCACAGTCATGGATGCTGTCGGAGGTCAGGTAATCGCTTTCATACTCCAGCATTGCAAGGCTACCCTTGGTTCTTGCGCCCACGCCACCTTCCAGGAACACATCGATCACAAAGGGGATTCCCACATCGACCCGGACGCCGAACATGATCTCCAGCTTGCCTTCCAGCTCCAGCTTTGCGGTGCTGCGCTTACCGTTATCCCGGAAATAGGACTCCGGCGAAACTTTCCTCAGATCCTGGATCTTATCCGTCAAGCCAATGGTGGCTCTGCTGCTGTGCTCATAGCTGCCCTTCATGCCGCCGGATAAAGTGATCAGCAGGTACTCCTCAACGCCTACCGCAATGGGGGTTCCGGGAATGAAGAAGCCGACCCTCGGCCAGGTGTGGCCCATTCCGCCCCGTCCGTTGCTCCAGCTTCCTTCAAAATCGACGGAGTTTACGGTGCTCTCCTCCACATCGGCAGAGACATCCATAGAGAAGAAGCCGGATTCCGAATCATAGTACAGCTGCGCCCGAACCGCCTTGACAGTAAGGGAATTTTCTGTTTTAAAATGTCCGGTTGCGCCAACGCCGTTTTTGGATTTTCCAATGGCAAGCTCTGTGCCGTATTTCACCACGAGCTCTACGTCCTTGGAGCCGTTCCAGTTAAAATCTCCCGCCAGAGGTACGACACCGTAGGTTGCCTCCGCGTTGGAGTTCCCGGTGGGAACAACTTCGATCTCCACACCTTCTTCCAACCCGGAAGCGTCATAAGAAACCTGGCTCAAATCCAGATCCATGTCGATATCCACATAGGCATAAAGGTCTGCCATAGCAACCGGATCGCAGTACACCAGCACATTGCTGCCGTCGGCTTTGATCTCCTTTACCTTTCCCGCAGCACCGGTGGGATTATCGGCGCTTGCCTCTACAAAGAATACCTGACCCGGCTGCAGACTTTTCAGACTGTCGGTTGCACCGGAAAAGGTGTAGACACAGTTTTCTTCATCCACAGACACGACCGTATTTGCCTTGCCGTCTGCATCGATGCGCTCCACGCCCTTTGCGTACACCGCGAAATTTGTATTCTCCTGCTCATCCAGATTGGCAATCAAATGCCCCTCGAAATCATGGACGGTTTTGGTGAAGATCTGCTCTTTGGTCTTTTGACCGCAGCCGGACAGCACCGGCAGCAGCATTCCAAGCAGCAGTATCAGGATCACGGCTCTTTTTGCTGTATTCTTCATAAAAGCACCGCCTTTCTGTTATATTCATCATAGCACCATAGGAATTTCTTTGCAAGAAAATTCCCGCAGCCAGTGGTATGTACACACCCTCTCCGTCCTCACTTCGTTCGGCCACCTCCCCCGGAGGGGGAGGTCACGCTCCCGGGGGTAAGCGGGGGGATGTGGGTTTCCGCCGGGAGGATGCTGCGGGAACAAAAAAGCCACGGTGGAACGGATGGTCCACCGTGGCTGTATTTATGGGACTTAGGCAGCCTGACGGGCTGCGATTCTGGCCTTTCTTGCCTTGTTGCTCTTGACGATGGCGGCAGTAACCTGCACGACCAGACGCAGAGCGATGAGAGCGGTTGCCGCAAAGATGGTGATCAGGCTTACCATGTACAGATCCTGGTTGCCGAGGGGCAGGACCTGGGAGGTCAGGTAGGCGTCGATTGCAATATAGCACCAGAAGCCGCTGATAATGTGGGTCAGCACAGTAATGAGGCCTGCGCGGAAGGTGATGTAGGTGTTAAAGGAGTTTGCGAAGTTCATCACATTGAGGATCACGGCGACACAGGCGATCGCAAAGGTCAGAACCAGGGGAACAGCTTCGTCATTGACATTATAGTCCTTAATGTCCTTCTTAAAGAAGCTCTTACCCATGTCCTCGGTGTCCATCCAGCAGTAATCCTGCAGGGAGAAGACGCCCTTAGGCATATTACCCTTTCTGTCGGGTTCCACTCTGGCGGTGAAATCGAAATAGGGCATAAACATTACAACGATCTGCACCAACAGCAGCAGGATGATCACGATGCCCAGTGCATTTACAGTCTTTTTCATAAGGCGCTCCTCTTTCTTAAGCGATATTGCGTTCCGCCCGGAGGCGGACACTTATCCAAAGTATTACAATTACAATTATACAGAATCTGGCAGCTTTGTCAAGGGCAATAGGAAATTAACCTAGCAGATTTTCAAAGCTTTCCACATCGCCCTTTTCGCCCAAATCAAAATACTGGTCCAGGATGCCCCGGGCGACCCAGCCCATAGAGCTACCGCTGCCGGCTCTCTCACCCAGCACCGCGATGGCGATCTGGGGATCGTCAGAGGGGGCAAAGCAAACGAATGCGCCGTGGTCGGATGCGCCGTTGATGCCGATCTGGGCAGTACCGGTCTTGGCGGAGATCTGGATGGGATAGTCGCCGAAGACCTTGTATGCAGTGCCTGCCGGATCGGAGGCCACCATCTTCATGCCCTCGGTGTAGGAGATGTAGGCATCGTTGGGGATATCCAGCACGCTGAGGATCTCCGGCTGGCTTTGCAGGATCAGATTGCGGTAATCCGGGGAGACCACTCGGTTTAAGAAGGTGGCTTTCAGACGTTTGCCCTTATTTGCAAGGGTATTGACATAGACGCACAGCTGCATGGGGGTAAACCGGTTATCGGATTGACCGATGCCCGCCTGGACCTGGTCCACTCGGGTCCAGGTGATATTTTCTTTATAGAGCTTCTTCTTGGTTTCCTGGTTGGCGATCTGACCGCTATGCTCCGGCAACTCGATACCGGAGGCTACACCCAGGCCAAGACCCTTGGCGGTATCTTCCATGATCTCCAGGGTAAAGAGATCGTGGTCCGCCAGATAGTAGAAGAAATAGTTGCAGGATACGCATAGGGCTTCCGCCGCATTCACATGACCGTGGGTCATTTCTCCGTAGGTCTGGGAGTAGATCAAACACTCCGCTGTAAAGCCCGGGGCGTACTTGTCGAACAGGCCCAGGTCTTCGATCTCACTTTCCATATTGATGACACCGGCTCTGGTGCCCGCAATGACCATGGACATTTTGTAGGTGGAGCCGGGAGGATAGGCTGCCTGCAAAGCTCGG
The DNA here is from genome assembly GCA_045543895.1 of Faecousia sp. Classification (GTDB taxonomy): domain Bacteria; phylum Bacillota; class Clostridia; order Oscillospirales; family Oscillospiraceae; genus Faecousia. The sequence goes on along the minus strand of JAZPXW010000110.1, from coordinate 7,471 downwards.
TTATACAGAGGCTTCAGCTTGTCTTCCTTCAAGGTGTCGTAATCTTCCCGGAAAGTAGCCAAATTGTAGGTAGGATAGCTGGCGCAGGCCAGGATTCGTCCGGTTTTTACATCCATGGCGACTACGCTGGCGCCCTGGACATCGTGACCGGCCTTCTTTACATCCGGGTCGTTGATCAGCTTGTCGATCTGCTTTGCCAGCGCTTCCTCCGCTGCCTGCTGCAGCTCCAGATCGATGGTCACTTCCACGTTGTTGCCGGGGATGGGGGCAGGATCGTAACGGGATTCCACCAGGGTTCCGTCCTGAGTGAAGGTGTCGATACGGGCGCCGTCCTGACCGTGAAGGTATTGCTCAAAGGCCAGCTCAAAGCCGCTTTGTCCCACTTCCGCGTCCATGGAGTAGCCGGGCAGCTCCTTGTAATACGCCCACTGGTCGGGGTTCATAGAACCGGTATAGCCCAGGATGTGGGCAGCTAAGGTGGTGTAGTATTCCCGGACGGTGGTTGCCTCCACATTCATGCCGGGAATGTTCAGCTCCAGGATGGCGGCACGGCCTTCGTCCGGCGCGTCGCTGAGGAACACATACAGCGGCAGCGTAGTATAGTTGCGCAGAGAAAGCTCATAGCGCACGCCAATGACCTGCCGTGCCACCTCATCGGTCCATTCCTCGGGAATCTCATAGCTTTCCCGGAGGGTCTCGATGAGCAGAGGGGCGGAAATATCCGAGTCCATCTCGCCACGCTCGTGGAGGAAGGTCTGGAAATAGCCCCGCCAGGCGGAGTTGTACTCATCCAGCGTGTAGGTGAAGGGACGGGTCTTGGTCATAGGGAAATGGTCATTGTATTCAATGCCCAGGTCGTTGCACAGCTGGACCATCTCGTAGATCAGCTGGTTGGGAGAAGGGGTACCCAGAAGGATATAGTGGTTGAGGGTAACGTCGTAGCTGGCACGGTTGCCCACCAGCTTGTTGCCGTCGCTGTCCAGAATATCGCCACGGGCGGCTCTCACACGGGTCCAGGTGGTGTAGGTGGTGGAGTTATCGATAACGCCACCGGTTTTATAGATTTGCTCGTCATACAGACGGAAGCCGAAAAAGCCGAGGATCAGCACAAAGAAAAGCAGCAGGAATCTGATCCGGAAATGGGTCATTCTTTCCATGTTTCGCCTCCGATTTTTGCGATGGTCTTAACGATGGGGTACAGGATGGGCAGCGTGAGCAGAGAAAGCCCGCCGGTGATGAGAAACACGATCCACCGGTCTAACCGGGTATTGCCGAAAATTAGACCCACCACGAACAGCAGCATCTCGTATGCCAGCACCGCAGCACCGGCGCTGAGCATCACAGAGCTGAAGCTCTTGCGCAGGAAGCTTTCCCGGAACATAGACATGAGAATGGCCAGCAGCGTGATCAGCGGGATCACATAGAAGCCGGGAGAAGTGCCGGAAAACTGATATGCCAAAGCAGCCAGCAGCACGAACAGGCAGCTGCTGTCGGTCCCCAGCAGCACGCAGATCAAAATAATAGTACAGGGAACCAGGTCGGTGGTGGCACCGAACAGCTGGAACCGGCACAGGATCACATCCTGCAGCACAGAAACCACCAGCAGCAGCACACTAATGAGAAACCACCGCAGAATGCTTTTTCTCTGCTTGGGGGTCAGATAAAGCTTACTTGCCAGGGTGGATTTCAGCTTATCCGGCCGAAAATCATACTTGCGTTTAGCCATAGCGATCACCCGGCGTTATAGTCTGTCAAAATGAACACCTGCTCCAGAGTATTGATGTCCGCCGCAGGCTGCAAAAGGGCGAACTTGGCAACGCCGGTGTCGTCGAAGTCCGCGTCCACCACATGGCCCAGGATCAGATCACGGGGGTACACGGTAGAACCGGAGGTGACCACCTGGTCGTTGTTACGGATGACCGCGTTACTGGGCAAGTAGTTCATGCGCAGCATATCCTGCCGGCCTTCCACATAGTTGCCCTGGACCATACCGTTGTAGCCGGAGCTGGTGATGGTGGCGGAAATACCCAGAGAGGAGTCCAGAATGGTTTTGATGATGGCATAGTTGGGACCTGCCTCGGTGACAAGGCCCACCACCTCGCCGTTGGCGGTGATGGCGCACATGCCCTCTGCGATCCCCACATTGGTGCCGCGGTTCACGGTCAGAGTGCTGGTCCAGTCGTTGGAGCCCCAGGCGATGATGTAGGCGTCCACCAGAACATAGTCTTCGTGGGTGGTTTTCAGCTCGTTGAGGGCGCGCAGGCGGTCGTCTTCACGGGCCAGCGTATCCGCAAGACGGGCATCATCCTTCATTTGTGCCAGCTGCTCCTTCAGCGCGGCGTTTTCCGCAGCCAGGGCTTCATAGCGGAAAATATAGCCGTACAGCTGCTCGGCCTGGTCGGTGAGCTTGCTCACACCGGTGCGGATGGGGGTAACGATGCCCTGCACAAACATATTCGGCAGGTTCAGTCCCGTCAGATTGGTCACCACAGCCAGGGCGATGGCCAACAGGATCGAAAGGATCAGTATGATCCGGATCTTGGTGGTAAAAAAGTGTCTCATTGGGTGTCCTCCATGTATTCTGGGGCGATGGACCGCAGCATCTGCTGCAGCCTGCACACAGGCAGCCCCATCACATTATAATAATCGCCCCGGATGGCTTCCACAAAGGGTGCGGCGAAGCCCTGGATGCCGTAAGCGCCGGCTTTGTCCATAGGCTCTCCGGTCTCCACATAACGGATGATCTCTGCTTCCGTTAAAGGGCGAAAATGAACATCGGTGATCTCGGTGTGGGTAATGGCCCGGCCATCCCGCAGCACGGTCATACCGGTCATTACCTGGTGGTCCCGCCCCGAAAGGGAGCGGAGCATCCCAATGGCATCCTCCCGGTCCGCAGGCTTGCCAAGAACCTTGCCGTCCAGTACCACGATGGTGTCGGCGGCGATCACCACATCATTGGGTTCCCTGGGGGTAGCCTCTGCTTTTAGCCGGCTGACCCGTGCTACCTCCTGCTGAGGAGGAAGGGCAGCGTCCATAGCCTCGTCAATGTCCGCAGGGCGCACCACAAAGGGGACACGCAGCAGCTGCAGAAGATCCTTTCTCCGGGGAGATTGGGATGCCAAAACAAAACGCATTAGTCAATACCTCGCAAATACAGGCCACGGGTGCTTGCGCCCGGGTCAAAGGGAATGGGTTTCAGATAGTTGTTCAGTATCTGATCCACTTCTCTGGGATTTTCGGTGGTGAAATACAGCCGGGTGGCCCAAAGACCAAGGTGTGCCAGATCCTGCTGGCGGTCCAGCAGGTTCAGCTTCTTGCCGTTGAGCAGCACGCTGCGGCAGGATGCGCCGTCCTTGATCACAGGGAACTCCGCACCGGTCTTGTCCATCAGCTTCGTGCCGGATAGGTGGCAGGTACAGGTGCCGGTCTTGCCCTGGATGATGCAGTTTTCCGTGACCATCAGCGGCAGCCGGCCGTAGATCAATATCTCGCTGGGCACAGCCTTGCTCACATCCCGGATCTGGGGCAGCGTCATTTCAAAGCTCAAGGTGGCGCTGCGCAGCTCCAGCTCTTTCACCGCGTTCATTGCCACAGAGTTATAAAGGTTCAGACCAAAGTCGCCCCGGACATTGAGTCCGCTCTCCCGCACCGGGAGCAGGTGACCCAGATTACCCACAAGGGCATCGCTCACACCCAGAGCACGCAGATTAACAAGGGCGTTCTTTACGGTGGGCAGCTCCCCGTCGTGCAAGATCCGGGGAAGCACCACGCACACATTGACCTTTTTGCAAAGCTCCCGGGTCCAGCCGGTGTCCTCGGTGAGGATATGGAGCGGCACATACAGCACCTTGGGGTTCAGCTTCAGCAGCCGCCCGGTGATCTGATCTTTAGAGGTGACCTGCACCGTCAGCTCCGGCTGATGGGAACTGCCCGGATACCGCTGAATCCGGCGCACACGACCCAGTCGGACAGGATCCCGCCGGGCACGCAGCGCGGTAAGCTGATTCAGCGCATCCCGGCGCATAGCGTTGATGGATGCGGCGGAGAGCATCAGTCCCGGGGTCACATCCGCCAGGAATTCTGCGCAGAAGTACGGCGTGCCGCCGGTCTTCTCCAGCCGCTGCTGGAGCATCTCCCGGGTCAGATCCTGGGTGCGGGCACGCTCCGGGATAGGTCCTACCACGGTGCAGCTGCGACCCTCAGAGTCAGATACGGTCACATAGCTTTCATTAGGGGTGACGCAGGCATAAAACCGTACCGGCACCAGAGAAACCTCGGTGGCTTCGTAGGTCTGCCGGGCCTCCTTCAGCCAGTCGCCCTGGTCATTTTGCTCATCCCGGATGCCGAACATGGTCTTTCCACGGGATCCGGTATAGTAACCGTCGGTGAAGCCCTGGCGGTTAAAGGCGGTGAGGAGCTTATCCACCATGTGGCGGGTCACTCTGCCGGTGCTCAGCGCCTCCCGGTAGATTCGGGTGATGGTGGCAACATACTCCGGACGCTTCATACGGCCTTCCAGCTTGAGGGATGCAACACCCATTTCCTCCAGCTCCTGGAGGTACGGGATCAGACAGTTGTCCTTAAGGCTCAGAGGATAGCGGTTTTCCCAATGGCCGTAGCCATAGCTCTGGCGGCAGGGCTGCGCGCAGCGGCCACGGTTGCCGGAGCGGCCGCCGATGGCTGCGGAGAGGTAGCATTGTCCGGAGTAGCACATACACAGAGCGCCGTGACCGAACACCTCGATCTCGATGGGGGAGTTCTGGCAGATATAGCGGATCTCTTCCCTGCTCAGCTCCCGGCTGAGCACTACTCGCTTCAAGCCCCAGGCGGCGCAAAGCAGCACACCGGGTAAGGAGTGAACGGTCATTTGGGTAGAGCCGTGGATAGCAATGTGAGGCGCCACCTGGCGGCACAGCTGCACAACACCCAGGTCCTGTACGATAAAGGCATCCACACCGCAGTTTGCGCTGTGGCGGATCAGCTCCACCAACTCCGGGATCTCCTTGTCAGAGACCAGCGTATTGAGGGTTAAATGTACGGCAACACCACGGATGTGGCAGTATTTCACCGCCTCCATCAGTGTCTGGGGGGTGAAATTCTTCGCACTTTGCCGGGCATTGAAGGTACCGCAGCCAAGATATACGGCGTTTGCGCCGTTTTGTACCGCTGCCCGCAGCGCTTCCATAGACCCCGCGGGGGCCAAAAGTTCCAGCATAGCAATTCTTCTCCACTATAGTATAGTTATGCACATTATAGCACAATCGGAAAAGAACCGCTACCCATATCATAAAAATTTAAGAATTTTATTACATTTTCTCTATACCTATGGTACAATGGGCGAAAGAAAAGGAGGCTGCGCCATGGAAACACGGAAGCTGTATTATGAGGATTGCGAGCTGAGGGAATTTACGGCCCGGGTGCTTTCCTGCCACGAAGCGTCGGGAAAGTTCCTGATCACCTTGGATGCTACCGCTTTCTATCCCGAAGGCGGCGGACAGGCCTGTGATCTGGGAACTCTGGGAGATGCCCAGGTGCTGGATGTGCAGGAGCAAGATGGACAGATCCTCCACACCTGCGACAGCCCTTTAGCTCCTGGCGCACAAGTGATGGGATGCATCCATTGGCAGCGGAGGTTCGATCTGATGCAGCAGCACACCGGCGAGCATATCGTGTCCGGCATCGTGCATAAGAAATTCGGCTACCACAATGTGGGGTTTCATATGGGCTCCGATGTGGTGACCATCGATTTTGACGGGGAGATCCCGCAGGAAGCCCTCCGGGAGATCGAGGCGGAGGCCAACCGGGCGGTTTGGGCGAACCTGCCGGTAAGCTGTACCGTTCCCACGGAGGCAGAGCTTCCCCATATCCCCTACCGCACCAAGCGGGCGCTGCCCTGGCCTGTGCGGATCGTGGGCATCCCTGGTACCGACAGCTGCGCCTGCTGCGGTGTCCATGTGAAATCCACCGGGCAGATCGGTCTTATCAAGCTGTATTCCTGCGTAAAGTTCCACCAGGGCGTGCGTATTGAGATGTCCTGCGGTCAGCGGGCTTATAATTATGTAAACCAAATTATCGGAGAAAACCGGAAGATCTCCCGGCTGCTCTCTGCCAAAATGCCCGAAACTGCCGAAGCGGTGGAGAATCTGCAAAAAAGCTATCAAGAAGAAAAGTACCGCTGTGTTGCCCTGGAAAAGCGGCTGTTTGCCGCCATCGCCGAAAGCTACCGGGGTATCAGCTGCCCTCTGCACTTTGAGGAAGCCTTATCCGGCAGCGCCCTGCGTGAGCTGGCAGAGGCGATCACAAAGGTCTGCGGCGGCGCTATCGTATGCACCGGTACGGATGAAACCGGCTATACCGTGTGCATCACAGGTGAGGATGCCCGTGGGGTGGGAACCAGAGCAGCCCAGGCGCTCTGCGGACGCGGTGGCGGCAAGCAGTATGCCTACCAGGGCTTCTTCCGGGCAAGCCGCGCCCAGATCGAAGCGTTTTTCGGGCAGTAAGGGGCAAAAAAATTACAATTTTACAATTCTTACACTTTACAACAAGATTTTCATATAGTATAATGAATCCGTACGGGCTTATCGATTCTGTACAAATATGTAAATTATGCTGCGTTCCCGCAGCAATAAAAATTGGAGGAAACTACCATGTCTGTTAAAGTTGCTATCAATGGTTTTGGCCGTATCGGCCGTCTGGCTTTCCGTCAGATGTTCGGCGCTGAGGGCTTCGAAGTTGTCGCTATCAACGACCTGACTTCTCCCAAGATGCTGGCTCACCTGCTGAAGTACGATTCCACCCAGGGCGCTTACGCTGCTCCCTTCGGCACTCACACTGTCGAGGCTGGCGAGGATCACATCGTTGTCGACGGCAAGAAGATCACCATGTACGCTAAGGCAAATGCTGCCGAGCTGCCCTGGGGCGAGCTGGACGTAGACGTCGTTCTGGAGTGCACCGGCTTCTACACTTCCAAGGCTAAGGCTCAGGCTCACATCGACGCCGGCGCCAAGAAGGTCGTTATCTCCGCTCCCGCCGGCAACGACCTGCCCACCATCGTTTACAACGTCAACCACGAGACCCTGAAGGCTGAGGACACCATCATCTCCGCCGCTTCCTGCACCACCAACTGCCTGGCTCCCATGGCTAAGGCTCTGAATGACCTGGCTTCCATCGAGTCCGGCATTATGTGCACCATCCACGCTTACACCGGCGACCAGATGATCCTGGACGGTCCCCAGAGAAAGGGCGACCTGCGCCGCTCCAGAGCTGGTGCCATCAACATCGTTCCCAACTCCACCGGTGCTGCCAAGGCGATCGGCCTGGTCATCCCCGAGCTGAACGGCAAGCTGATCGGCGCTGCACAGCGTATCCCCACTCCCACCGGCTCCACCACCATCCTGAACGCTGTCTGCTCCAAGGCTGTGACCGTTGAGGAGATCAACGCTGCTATGAAGGCTGCTGCTACCGAGTCCTA
>JAZPXW010000109.1:0-7371 GCA_045543895.1 Faecousia sp. | reverse complement strand
GCTGCGCAAGGATGTGCTTGCCAAGTGCTACGGCGGTGACATCACCCGTAAGAAGAAGCTGCTGGAAAAGCAGAAGGAAGGCAAGAAGCGGATGCGCACCTTCGGCACCGTTTCCGTTCCCAGCGAGGCCTTTATGGCTGTGCTAAAGCTGGATGAGGATTAAAAGAAAAAACACTGATTAATTGACGGCTGTGGTACTGCTGGAACGCAACTCCTCACCGTTTAGGAGGTTTCCCCCCGATGTCATTTTTGAAAAAGAAGAATAAAACCCCTTTGGGTATCTATATCCATGTTCCCTTTTGCCGCAGCAAGTGCCAGTACTGCGACTTCTACTCCCTGACCACCAAGGACGATAAGCTGATGGACAGCTATATCGAGGCCACCTGCAAGCACATTAAGGAAGCAGGCAGTCTGGCACCGAACTACCAGGTGGACACCATCTACTTTGGCGGCGGCACACCCAGCTTTTTCGGTGCAGACGGCATGGCGATGATCCTTTCCGCCATCCGCCGGGCCTTCGATGTAGCCCACGACGCAGAGATCACCTTTGAGGCAAATCCCGACTCCGTATCCCAAAAGCTGCTGAGCCGTCTGCGCAACGAAGGCTTCAACCGGGTCAGCCTGGGCATCCAGTCGGATGACGATGCCATTTTGCAGAAGGTGGGCCGCCCCCACAACTACGCCCAGGCGGTCATGGCTGTAGAGCGGATCCGCAAAGCCGGCTTCAACAATCTCTCTGTAGATCTGATGTACGGCCTGCCGGGACAGACCCTGGAGGGCTGGGAAAACACGGTGCGCAATGTGCTGAAGCTGAGCCCGGAGCACATCAGCTGCTATGGCCTTAAGGTGGAGGAGCGCACGCCCCTGTACCAGTACAAGGATGCCATCAATCTGCCCGATGACGATATGCAGGCGGATATGTATCTGGCGGCGGTGGAGATTCTGAAAAGCAAAGGCTACCGGCAGTATGAGATCTCCAACTTCGCCCGCAAGGGTATGGTTTCCAAGCACAACATGAAATACTGGACCGGCGGCGAATATCTGGGCTTCGGTCCCGACGCCAGCTCGGACTTTGGCGGCAAGCGGTTCACCGCTGTGCGTGACCTGCTGGGTTATCTGGATGGTATTAAGTCCGGCGGCAAGGTCATGGCAGAGGTTCACGAGATCCCGCCCAGAGAACGGGCAGGGGAGTACCTGATGACCCGGCTTCGCACCACCTTAGGTATCGTGGGTGAAGAATATGAACGGCACTTCCTGCTGCCCTTCCCCCCGCTGGAAGCCTGCCTGCAGAGGTATGCTTCCCAGGGCTATGCGGTACAGACCAGCGAAGGTGCCTGGCATCTGACCCCCGAGGGCTTTTTGATCTCCAACACCATCATTTCCGATCTGCTGCTGCTCCAGGAGCAGTCCACTCCCATGTCCCGCCGCCGCAGCTGATATTTCTTATCTCAAACATAGAACCCCGGAATTTCCTTTGGGAATTCCGGGGTAATTTTTCCATTATCGCGAAGCAATACCACAGTCCATTGCCCCCGCCAGGGGGAACTAAGCCCTCTCCTCAAGGGGAAGGCTTTTCTCTTTTAGGGGTGCTTTGATTTTTGCAGAAAGGAATTCACAAAAAATTCTATTCTTTTTCGCTAAGGTATGGTATAATGGGTAAAATTGGTTTGGTATCGCCATTTTTAAGGAGTATTGACATGGGACTTTTAACGAAAATTTTTGGAACCCGATCTCAAAAAGAAATTAAGAAGATCCAGCCTCTGGTAGATAAGATCCTGGCTCTGGAGCCGGAGTACAGCGCCCTTTCCGAGGAAGAGCTGCGGGGCAAAACTGCCCAGTTTAAGCAGCGGCTTTCCCAGGGTGAAACCCTGGACGACCTGCTGGTGGAAGCCTTTGCCGCTATCCGGGAGGCTGCCTGGCGGGTGCTGGGTATGCGCCCCTATCCTGTACAGCTGCTGGGCGGCATCATCCTGCACCAGGGCCGTATTGCGGAAATGAAGACCGGTGAAGGTAAGACCCTGGTGGCGATCCTGCCCTGCTACCTCAATGCGCTGACCGGCCGGGGTGTCCATGTGGTTACCGTCAACGACTACCTTGCCAAGCGTGACTCCGAGTGGATGGGCAAGGTCTACCGCTATATGGGTCTGACCGTGGGCCTCATTATCCCCGGCATGAAGAACCCCGAGCGAAAAGTGGCCTATGCCGCCGACATCACCTACTGCACCAATAACGAGCTGGGCTTTGACTACCTCCGTGACAATATGGCCATCTATACCTCCGAGCTGGTGCAACGCGGTCATGCCTTTGCCATCGTGGACGAGGTGGACTCCATCCTCATCGACGAAGCCCGTACCCCGCTGATCATTTCCGGCAAGGGTGAGAACTCCTCCAAGCTCTATGTGATGGCAGACCAGTTCGTTGCCACCCTGCGCAAGCAGGTTTTCGCCAAGACCCAGGACAAAGAAGTCCACGACGACTACGATTGCGACTACTTCGTGGACGAGAAATCCCGCACCGTATCCCTCACCGCCTCCGGTATTGCCAAGGCAGAGCGCTTCTTCGGTGTGGAAAACCTGGCAGACGCAGAAAATGCCACCCTGTCCCACCACATTAACCAGGCGATGCGCGCCCGGGGTCTTATGAAGCGGGACATTGACTATGTGGTAAAAGACGGTCAGATCATCATCGTGGACGAGTTTACTGGACGACTGATGTACGGCCGGCGCTATAACGAAGGTCTGCACCAGGCCATCGAAGCCAAGGAAAGGGTTACCGTTGCAGAGGAAAGCAAGACCCTTGCCACCATCACCTTCCAGAATTTCTTCCGCCTGTACGATAAGCTCTCCGGCATGACCGGTACAGCGCTGACCGAGGAAGAGGAATTTGCCGCCATCTACCGGCTGGATGTGGTGGAGATCCCCACCAACCGGCCCATTGCCCGCGTCGACCACACCGATGTGGTGTATAAAACCGAGGCCGCCAAATTCCGGGCCATCGTACAGCAGGTAAAGGCTTGCCACGAAAAGGGCCAGCCGGTGCTGGTGGGTACCATTTCCATTGAAAAGAGTGAGGTGCTCAGCAAACTCTTAAAGCGTGAGGGCATCCCCCACAATGTGCTCAACGCCAAGTTCCACGAGTTGGAAGCCCAGATCGTGGCCCAGGCAGGTAAGCTGGGTGCTGTGACCATCGCCACCAACATGGCAGGCCGTGGTACGGATATCGTGCTGGGCGGCAACGCGGAATTCATGGCTATGAGCGACCTGCGGAAGCAGGAGCTGCCGGAGGAGCTGCTTCGGGAGGCTAACGCCTACTCCGAGACCTCCGACCCGGAGATCCTGGCGGTTCGGCTGCAGTATGAACAGCTTCTTTCCCAGTATAAGGCTCAAATCGCGGAGGAAGCCCAGAAGGTTCGGGAGGCCGGCGGTCTTTACATCATCGGCACCGAGCGGCACGAATCCCGCCGTATCGACAACCAGCTCCGCGGCCGTTCCGGCCGTCAGGGCGACCCCGGCGAGAGCCGCTTCTACCTGAGCCTGCAGGACGATCTGATGCGCCTGTTCTCCTCGGAGCGGGTGATGATGCTGATGGACCGGCTGGGCATCGACGAGGATATGCCCATCGACCAGAAGATCCTCTCCAACGGTGTGGAATCCGCCCAGAAGAGCGTGGAAAGCCGGAACTTCCGCTCCAGAAAGAGCGTGCTGGAATACGACGATGTGATGAACACCCAGCGTGAGGTGATCTATGCCCAGCGGAAAAAGGTGCTGGACGGCGAGGATCTCCGGGAAAGTATGCTGGGCATGCTCCACAGCCTGGTTGCATCCAATGTGACCTCCGTGCTGGGCTCCAGCGGCGGTGTGGCAGACGAAGCTGCGCTGCGGGAGGTGCTGCAGCTGTTTGAGGGCATCTATTTCCCAAAAAATAGCTTCGTGGCTCCCGAAAAGCTGGATGCTGAAGCTCTGATCGAAGCCATTTATGAAAAGGCGCTCCACACCTATGAGCTGAAGGAAGCTGCCCTGACGCCCACCGTAATGCGTGAGCTGGAGCGTGTTGTGATGCTCCGGGTGGTTGACGAATACTGGATGGACAACATCGATGCCATGGACGACCTGAAGCAGGGCATCGTACTCCGGGCCTATGCCCAGCACGACCCGGTCATCGCCTACAAGGAAGAAGGCTATGAGATGTTCCAGGCCATGATCACCGCCATCCGTGAGGAGACCATCCGCCGGCTGTTCTTGGTGCAGCTGCGCAGTAACCAGGAAGTCAAGCGGGAAAAGGTCGCCAAGGAGACCTCTGCCACCGGCACGCCCGACGGCACTGTGAAGCAGCAGCCTGTCCGCAAGGATAGGAAGGTAGGTCCCAACGATCCCTGCCCCTGCGGCAGCGGCAAGAAATACAAGAAGTGCTGCATGCACAAGGATAAAACCAGCGAATAAGGTTTTTCCCCTCTCCGTCTGCCCTGCGGGCACCCACCTCCCCCGGAGGGGGAGGTCACGCTCTCCCCACGGGAGAGCTGTCAGCGAAGCTGACTGAGAGGGCTATGCCGCACCCACACTTTTGGGAAGAACCGATAGTTCGGCAAAGTAAGGTCGTGTTACTTTCTTGTTCGGGGACAAGAAAGTAACACGCCCCCTCTATGCAGTAGCAATTTGCAAAACGCAAGATTAATTGTTAATCCATCCTTTAAGAACCAAAAAATAGAGGTTTTTATGTCTGTTATACCCATTAAAATCGGAAAATTAGAATATTCCCAGGCGGAGAATATCGCTGCACCCCATTGCTTCACTACCCGGCTGGGCGGTGTCAGTACCGGCATTTTCGATTCTCTGAATTTAAATTTCAGCCGGGGCGACGACCCGGCGCTGGTAGTGGAAAACTTCCGCAGGATCGGCGCTGTGCTGGGCTTTACTCCCGAGGATGTGGTCAATGCCCGGCAGATCCACTCTGACATTGTGGTGCGGGTGGACGAGCGAAACCGGGGCAACCTGGCGGTGACCGGCGCTTCCCCGGAGTGCGACGCGATGATCACAAACACCCCCGGTATGGCGCTGTATGTCTCCACCGCGGATTGCACCCCGATCCTGCTTTGGGACAGCGTCACCGGTGCTGTGGGCGCTGCACATGCCGGTTGGAAGGGTACCGTTTTGGCCATTGGCGCCCGAACTGTGGAAGCGATGGTGCGGGAATTCGGCACCAAACCGGAAAATATCCGGGCAGCCATCGGCCCCAACATCGGCTTCTGCCACTTTGAAACCGACCGGGATGTTCCCGACGCGCTGCTGGAGGCCTTCGGCGAGGAGATCACCCCCTTCATCCGCCAGCAGGGAAATAAATATTATGTAAACCTAAAAGAAGTGAATGCGCTGGTGCTGCGCCGGGCTGGTGTCACCCAGATTGAGATCAGCGACGAGTGTACCATGTGTCGCCCGGACCGCTTCTGGTCTCACCGGGTCACCATGGGGCAGCGGGGTGCGCAAGGCGGCATTATCGTATGTAAGGAGGTGCAGCCGTGAAACGGATTCTGGCGCTGATGCTGTGCGTTGCGCTGCTGGTGCTTCCCGGCTGCGGCAATGACCTGGGCGCGTATACCCCCACCGGTAACGGCCTGACCTGGGATGAAGAAGAGATCCCCACCGAAACCACCGAGGAAATCATTAAGGAAAAGGATCTGGTACTGCTTTATTATCCCGACATTCCCTTGAACCCCTTTACCTGCACCGACTTTACCAACCGGGCGCTGTTTTCTCTGGTGTACCAGGGTCTCTTTGTCACCGATAACGATTACCAGGTGTACCCCATTCTGTGCGACTACTACACCGTATCCGCGGATAACCGCACCTACACCATCTATCTGAACGAGAATGCCACCTTCTCCGACGGCACGCCCGTGACCATCGAGGATGTGCTGGCCTGCTACCAGGCAGCCCTGCTGTGCGACTACTACCGGGGACGGTTCCGCTGTGTGATCAAGGTGTCCCTCACCGAGGATGGCGGCATATCCTTCTACCTCAACACCGCCTACGAAAATTTCTGCATCCTGCTGGATGTACCGATCATCAAGGCATCCGAGATCGAGGCGACCCACCCTCTTGGCACAGGTCCTTACCATCTGGAGCACACCAACGCCGGTGCCCGTCTGCGCCTGCGGAAAAACTGGTGGTGCAAGGCCGAGCTGCCTTTCTCCGCCAGCTCCATCCCGCTCCAGGAGGCTGAGGATATCTACCAGATCCGGGACGCATTCGAGTTCGGTGATGTGGGTCTTGTGTGCGCCAACCCCGGCACCGAAAGCTATGCGGACTACCGCAGCGACTACGAGCTTTGGGACTGTGAAAACGGTATCTTCCTCTATATTGGCTGCAACACAGAAAAGGGTCTGTTCAAAAACCCCATTCTCCGCAAGGCGCTTACCTACGCCATCGACCGGGATCATCTGGTAGACACCTACTACCACAGCTTTGCCCACAGCGCATCGCTGCCAGCATCGCCCCTTTCTCCCTATTACAGCAACCAGCTGGCTGCCAGATTCGCCTATGACCCGGAGAAATTCCAGAACGCCCTGGCAGAAGCCGGTGCCATTGGCGAAACCGTCCGGATCCTGGTGAACGAAGGCGACACGCTGCGCCTCCGGGTAGCCCGTGAGATCGGCAAGATCCTGGAGGGCTACGGCATGGTGGTGGAGATGTTCGAGTACCGGGACGAAAACTATTTCTATATGCTGGGTATCGGCAAATACGACATCTATGTGGGCAAGACCCGCCTTTCTCCCAACATGGATCTTTCCGCCTTCTTTGCCACCAACGGCGCGCTGCGCCAGGGCGGTATGTCCGACCCGGTGCTGTACGCCTTGTGCCAGGAGGCTTTGGCAAATAAGGGTAACTACTATAACCTGCACCAGCAGGTGATGGAGGATGGACGGTTAGTGCCGCTGCTGTTCCATACCTACAGCATCCACGCCACCCGTGGTCTGCTCACCGGCCTGGAGCCCGCCCGGGATAACATCTTCCACTATACCCTGGGCCGCACCATGAAAGATGCCCTCAAAGCATTCTGATAACATCAAGATCCGCCCGGTCTCAGGGCGGATCTTTTATCTTTTGTGGGGACCGGCCTCCCGGACAGTCCTTTCCCTTCATACCACCGTCCTTTCTCTGTCATCCCGTAGGGGCGGCAATCTGCCGCCCGCAAGAAATACCGCTATCTTCCGTTGGAAAGATCGTGGAACAAGCAATTTTACAAATAGCGGATCATTACGAAGCCGTTTCGGTAGACAAATACTGCATTATGCCGGATCATATTCATCTGATTTTAAGGTTTGATTCCGACGTTAACGGGCGGCAGATTGCCGCCCCTACGGTCCCTACTGTGGTT
>JAZPXW010000108.1:0-5538 GCA_045543895.1 Faecousia sp. | reverse complement strand
AGCCTTGTCGGAAACGAACAGACCGGAGGTGTAAGCACCGTACAGAGTCTGGGTGGTCACATAGCCCTTGCGGTACCAGTCGTTGAATTCCTTAACGAAGGCACGGTTCTGATCGTTGTCGAACAGGTAGTGGTCGCCGGTGGCGCTGGTGTAGGGAGAGCCGTAGTGCTCACACATGGTGATGAACCAGTTGGCCTCGGAGTCGTAGCCCAGAGGGATGGAGGTGGGGTCGATCTTCTTGATCTGCTCGCACAGGACCTTCAGCTCGTCCCAGGTGGTGGGAACGGTCAGGTTGTTAGCCTCGAAGAAGGTCTTGTTGTAGTACAGAACCTCGGTGGACTTACTCAGGGGCAGGGTGTACATCAGGCCGTCGCCAAACATCTTGCCTTCGTTGTAGTAGCCTTCGATGAAGTCTGCGATCTGCTCGTCGGTCAGACCCAGAGTCTCGGTGGAGCCGTCAGCACGGGTCACATTGATCTTGCTGGCGATCAGCTCGTCCAGAGTGGCAACTGCGTCGGCCAGGTTGTACATAGCAACGTGGTCGGGGTAGCAGTATGCGATGTTGGGCTGGGAGCCAACGGTGATCTCAGTGGAGATCTGGTCACGGACATCGTCGTAGCCGCCGACCTGGGAGTGAACGATGTGGATGTTGGGGTAGAGCTTGTTGAACTCTACAATGTAAGCATCCAGCACGTCACGCAGGTTCTGACCCATGGTGTGGTAGAAGGTGACGGTCACGTCGCTGCCATCGTAGCCGTTTTCGGGCACGGCGAAATTGCCGACGATGGGAGTGCCGTTGTTATCGGTGTTCTGGTTGTTGTTGGGGGTGTTGTTGCCACCGTTGTTGGTGGTGCCGCCGCCGCAGGCGGTGAGGAAACTCATCATCATGATGAGTGCCAGGGAAAGTGCCAAGATTCTCTTTGCCATAGATACGCTCGTCCTTTCTAAAAATAAAAGTACTTAGATACGCTGAAGCAGCCCTTATGAACTTCACAAAATCCACCATGAGATCCTGCAAAAATCCACAGAGCTACCAAGTTTATCATACATAGCTATTATATGCCATTTGGTACAAAATTTCAACTGATTTTCTAGATTTTTGTATGAAAAATAATCTTTTTCGCCCTCAAAAAACAGCCTCCCTCCGGCTACTTTGGCAGGAGGGAGGCGCGGGTGCGAAAGTGCTGAAAAAATGGAAAAAAAGAAGTGCTGAGAGGACGCGTTACGGCTGCCGGAACGAAACGTTTTCTGAAATTTCGTAGCGGTAGTGATACGCGTTTTCTTCTTTGGAGCGTTCCAAAGAAATCCCGAATATCTGCCGGACCGCCGGGTCGGCGAAGAGCTGCCCAGGGCAGTCATTGCGGACCACCTGCCCACCATGCAGCAAAACGATCCGGTCGGAAAAGGTAAAGGCGATGGGCAGATCGTGCATCACAATGGCGATACCTTTGCCGCTGTCTGCCAGGGTTCGAAGAGTCTGCATCAGCGCCAGCTGGTGGGAAATATCCAGGTAGGTAGTCGGCTCGTCCATAAGCACATAGTCGGCGCCCTGGGCAAGAGCCATGGCAATATAGGCGGTCTGGCGCATTCCGCCGGAAAGAGTATGCAGCGGATGGCCTGCATACTCTGCGATCCCCACCTGCTCCATTGCAGCCAGAGCGAGCGCACAGTCTTGTTTGGTATAGTGTCGGGGGTAGCTTAGGTGCGGGAACCTGCCGTGGAGCACCAGCTGCTCTACGGTCATATCGGGGGTACTCTTTCCCTGGGAAAGATAGGCGATCTTTTTGGCGACCTCTTTTCGGTTCATGGAATCCAGCGCCTTGCCGTCGATGAGGATGCTGCCGCTTCCGGCAGGCACCGCGCCCAGGACCGTTTTCAGCAGGGTGCTTTTACCGCATCCGTTCACACCGATGATGCTGGTCAGCTGCCCCTTCTCAAAGGTTACCGATACATCCTTTAGGATGGTGTTGTTTCCGTAGCCGGAGGATACATAGCTTAATTCAATCACCGCTGTGTCCTCCTTTCCCCTTGATCAAAATGAACACAAAGAACGGAGCGCCCAGATAGGCCATGATGATCCCCACCGGGATCTCGTAGGGGGAAAACACCGTTCTTGCCAGGGTGTCGCAAAGGCAAACAAAGCCTGCGCCGTATATGGCGCAAAGACCCATCAAATGGGAGGACTTGCTGCCTGCCATACGGCGGATGGCGTGGGGGACCAGCAATCCCACAAAGGACAAAAGTCCCGCAAGGCTTACTGCGCAGCCGGAAAGCAGCGCCGCAAACAGCAAAAATAAGGTCCTTGCGGCAGTGGTGTTCAGTCCCAGCCCCCGGGCGGTTTCCTCACCCAGGGTCAGCACATCCAACTGGTTGTGCAGGGTGCAAAGCACTAAGATCACAGCGGTTATGATCACTGCCGCCGGGATCAGGGTTTGGTAGGTAACGGCGGAAAATTCGCCGATCTTAAAATCGTTGCTCATCACGCCCACCTCGGGAATGAAGGTAGTGACAGTATCCGATATAGCGCCTAACAGGCTGTTCACAGCCACACCCAGCAAAATGACCGTGCCACGGGATGCGCCCCAACGCTTTGCGCTGAGGCCGACCAGCAGCACCGTGGCAAAGGCGCCGAGAAAGGCGAAAAACGAAAGCTGCCAGCCTCCATAAAGCCCAAAAGCCGTGCAAAGGGTTATGGCAAGCCCCGCACCGGCATTGACACCGATGATGCTGGGGGAAGCCAGCCGGTTGCGCAGCACCCCCTGGATCACTGCGCCCGCAACGGCCAGCGCAGCCCCGCATACCAGGGAAGCCAGTGTTCGGGGCAGCCGGGAGTAGGCGAAGATCCGGGTACCTGCAGAGGCATCAAAGCCTGTACGGAAGGCATCCAGGATCTCGGAAAAGGAAAGAGGGACGCTGCCCAGGGTGATCCCAAGACCTGCCGAAAGGCCCAGGAACACCAAGCCTGCCAGGTACAGCCATTTTATTCTGTTATTGTGCCAGTAAGATCTCACAGAGTGTTTCATAGGATTCTGCCCAATTTTCATTCGGTTTGATGTTAAATAGCTTCCGGTCCATAATGTGGAGCCGGTTTTCCGTGACGGCGCGCAAAGCGCCCCAGGCGGGATTCTCGTCCATCATCCGGTTGAGGTTCTCCAACGCCTTTTGGGTGTCATCGCCCATGGTCACAACAAAAATGTGGTAAGGCTCCTGCCGGATCACGCTTTCTACGCTTAAGGTCTCCAGCAGGGAGGTGTCGCTGTCGGCGATATTGATGCAGCCCAGGTCCGCCAGCATTTCACCCAGAATGGTGCCTTCGCTGCCTTTGGCCTTCACCGAGCCGGAGTGGGCCCGCAGCAGCAGGACGGTACGCTGGGCCTCCGGTAAGACTACCTGCCCTTTGATGGTTTCTATTTGCTCTTGGATCACCAGACCATTGCGTTCATACAGGTCGTTTCTGCCGGTAATGCGGGTACAGAGCCGGAGCATTTCCAAATAATCCTGAAAATTATCCACATCAAAATAAGCGACGGTAATTCCGGCGGCTTCCAACGCGTCCTTTAGCTGCACATTGGAGGCGGTGGAAGCGCTGGCGATCACAAAATCGGGATCGGCGGAAAAAAGCAGCTCCAGGTTGGGCGAGTGGGCGCCGCCAATATTCACCGCGTCCGGCAGCGCCAGGTCAAAATCCTCCCAGGCATCCTCGGCGGTGGCGCATACCGTGCCGCCTGCCAGGAGCCAGACATCCGCAAAGCTGCCGATCAATGCTGCTACCCGCTGCGGGTTTTCCGGCACGGAAACCTGCCTGCCCAGCGCATCGGTAAAGGTTATGGTATTTTCGCCGTGGAGCTTCGGTTCAGCACCGCAGCCCAGCAGCGCCAGGCAGAGAAGTATGGAAAGAAGCGAAAAACATTTACGCATATGGCTTCGGGAAACCCTTCCGTTATGATTGACACCGCCCCAATTCCCAGTTAAAATAAAAGAGGCATGTGCCGCTTACGATTATAGTGTATGGGCAGAGCAATGTCAAATCCCGCGAACTCCCCATACGCAAAAAGGATGGTAGCAATATGAGTATTACAAAAGATCAGATCATGAGCGTCAAGGGCAGAGGCTTCCTGCAAAACAGAGGCACGGAGTGCTTCTCCGGCAGAGTGGTCTCTGTTGGCGGCCTGTTCACTCCGGAGCAGCTTCGCACCATCGCGCAGTGCGCCGAGCAGTTTGGCAGCGGCAAAGTGATCTTTACTTCCCGCCTGGCAGCGGAGATCGTGGGCATTCCCTTTGAATCGATCCCGGCGGCAGAGGCGTATATGGCAGAAAACGGCCTTCACTTTGGTGGCACCGGTGCGAAGGTGCGCCCCATCACGGCCTGCAAGGGAACCACCTGTGTGTACGGCAATATCGATACCCAGGCCCTGGCCAGGACCATTCACGACCGGTTTTACATTGGCATGCGGGATGTGAAGCTTCCCCATAAATTCAAGATCGGCATCGGCGGCTGCCCCAACAGCTGCATGAAGCCCAGCCTGAACGATGTGGGAGTGGAGGGCTGCAAGCGGTTCTCCTTTGATCCGGAGATCTGCCGTGGCTGCAAGACCTGCGCCGTGGCAGCAAATTGCCCCTCCAAGGCTGTGTCCATGGCGGATGGCAAAGCGGTGATCGACGCTGACAAATGCACCAAGTGCGGCGTGTGCGTGGGAAAATGTCCCTTCGGTGCGGTTCCTAAGGAAGCGGAGTCTGCCTGCCGGCTGTATGTGGGCGGCACCTGGGGCAAGAAGCAGCGGATGGGAACCCTCCTGTCCGGTACTTATACCGAAGCGGAGATCCCGGACATGATCGAAAAGGTAATGCTCTGGTACAAGGAAAATGCCTATGCCAAGGAGCGGCTGGGCGCAGCCATCGACCGCCTTGGCACGCAAAAGCTGGAAGCCGACCTTGCTACCGGCGATCTGCTGGAGAGAAAACAGGAGATCCTGGCAAAGGCGATCCTGGAAAGATAAGCGGAACAGAAAAAACGGAAGGGAACGCATTCATGCGTTCCGCTAAAAAAGGAAGTCGTTGCGTCGCAACGACTTCCCTTTCGTATAAAGCAGATTTTTCATACGGCGGGAGCAAGCCCCCGCCCTACAAAAATCTTAAGGTAGGCATGTAGGGCGGGGCCTTGGTCCCGCCGCAGCAAAAGGCTCCCCGGCAGGGGAGCCTTTTGAATTATTTATACGATACTGTGGTCGCTTTTGCTTTATACTGCAAAGCAGAAATATATCAAACGGGAAATTACTTTGCAGAAGACGAGCCTCTTAATGTCACATCGTGGGCGCCGCCTTCCACAATGGAGGTGGCGGACACCAGGGTCAGCTTGGCATCCCGCTGCAGGTCGGGGATGTTGGTCACACCCACATTGCACATGGTGGATTTGACCTTATAGAGGCTTGCTTCCACATTGTCATGCAAGGAACCTGCGTAGGTAACATAGGAGTCCACGCCTTCCTCAAAGGTCAGCTTTGCGCTGCCGCCCAGGTCGTAGCGCTGCCAGTTGCGGGC
>JAZPXW010000107.1:0-2105 GCA_045543895.1 Faecousia sp. | reverse complement strand
GTGACAAAACCGTCCACCACACCCGTCACGGCTAACGCCGTGCCACCCTCTCCTCCAGAAGAGGGCTTTTTCTATCTTCCGGTCCTGTAGGGGTCGGCGCCCACGACGACCCGCCAATACCGCCCTTCCTCTGTCATCCTGAGCGGAGCAGCGTAGCCGCAAAGTCGAAGGATCCGTTCTTACCGCATAAAAACAGCTAACCCTCGATTGAATTTCGTTACTTTCAATCGAGGGTTAGCTTTCGGAAATATTGGGATCTACCATTGGCTTGGCCTCCCTTTTTTTGTTCGAGGAAGTTGTTTGTTCCTTCCTTGTGTCTATAAGATACCATAGGCCATACATTTTTGCAATTCGCAAAATCACCGAATTACGCCCCCAAAAGTTGGAAATTTCGTGTATAGACAAGGCAAATCCCTTTGTGATATAATAAATATGTTGGGCGGCTTTTTCACCGCCTATTTTTTATTTTGATATTGTAACCCCACGGGGAATGTGATATATTTATTCCAAATAACCCACTTTAGGAGGCAAACCTATGAACACCGAATTTTTTGCGGGTAACCGAAAGAGATTTTTAGAGCAGCTGGGTGAAAACAGCGTCGCGTTTTTCCATTCCGGCGTTGCCCCGGTCAAGAGCAACGACCAGGATATGCACCCCTTCGCCGTCAACCGGAATTTCTATTACCTCACCGGCATCGACGAGCAGAATGTATGGCTGGTGCTGACCAAGACCGCAAACGGCACCACCGAGACTTTGTTCATCGCCCAGCCGGATGAGTTCCTCATCAAGTGGAACGGCGAGATGATCACCCCCCAGCAGGCCAGCGACCGCAGCGGCATCGCGCTTTCTTCTGTCCGCTTCCATCAGGATATGGACCGGCTGGTGGCAGGCATGATCTGGGGCGGCAGAAATCTCACCGGCCCCAATGTGAAGGCCTACTTCTCCTTTGACCGGCTTTCTCTGAATGCTGCTTCCACCCCCAGCGAGGAGCTGGCAAAGCGCCTCAAAGAGAAGTACCCCGCCCTGGAAATCTGCAACGGCGCACCCATGGTCTACCACCTGCGCACCATCAAGACCGCCGAGGAGATCGAGCTGATGCGCCGTGCCGGCGATGTGACCATCCAGGCGCCTATGCGGATGATGCGCACTGCCAAGCCCGGCGAGTATGAGTACCAGTGGCAGGCAGACTACGAGCATTTCGTTGCCCGCAGCGGTATGCGCAATGCCTTTACCACCATTGCCGCCTCCGGCCGCAATGCCACCATGCTCCATTACCACGATAACAACTGCATCGTCAATTCCGGCGACCTGCTTCTGCTGGATCTGGGCGCTGAGTGCGGCTACTATTCCTCCGATGTGACCCGTACCATCCCCGTGGGCGGCAAGTTCTCCCCCCGGCAGAAGGAACTGTTCACCATCGTCCGGGATGCCATGGAGGTGTCCAAGGATAAGATGCGCCCCGGCGTACCCCTCCGGGAATCCCAGCAGGCTGTGCTGGACTTCTATAAGAAGGCTCTGCGCACCGCAAAGCTGATCACCGAGGATAGCCAGATCGGCAAGTATTATTACCACGGCGTGTCCCATTCTCTGGGTCTGGATACCCACGATCCCTGTGACCGCAGCGTCTACGAGCCGGGTATGGTCATCACCAACGAGCCCGGCCTGTATGTGGCGGAGGAGGGCATCGGCATCCGTCTGGAAAACGACATCCTGGTCACCGAGGGCGCACCTGAGGATCTCATCGGCGACCGCCTGCTGGATATCAACGAAATCGAAAACCTTATGGCCTAATGCCTTCCCCCGGGGGGAAGGTGCCCCCGTAGGGGGCGGATGAGGAATGCGGGCAGAAAGCTACCGAAAAGATTTATCTTACAGACCTGCTTCCAAGATGCTCCTACCACTGTTTCAAAAAGCCTCCCATACCCGGGAGGCTTTTTTGCCCCTGTACCCTCACGCTTGTCATCCCAAACAAGGTGTGTTGCAGAGCGCAGCGATGTGGCAATCCGTCCACCCCGTAGGGGCGATTCACGAATCGCCCGTTAAGCCTCCCCTTTAGGGGAGGGGGCTGCCCAAAGGGCAGACGGAGGGGGCACGCTCTCCCTCC
>JAZPXW010000106.1:0-2623 GCA_045543895.1 Faecousia sp. | reverse complement strand
GCTACGATCCGACTTGATAAATAATCGTGGAAGCCAGGGAAGTGGCCGCGAATTTCCAACCCAAAAATACCCAGCCCAGAATAAAGAGTAGGGAATTGGTGAAGGCGGAAATCACAGACAGGCGCAGGGGAATGTAATGCTGGATAAACAAGGCGATACCGCTGCTGCCGCCCAGCATGAGATCGTTGGGAACGACGAATGCGCAGACGGCGAAAGCCAGCATGGCATTGCCGATGATGATGGACAGGAACAGTTTCAGCATTTGCGTCCAATGGCCCTTTTCCATTGCCTTAACCCTCCTCGACTACGATTTCACGAAGCACCAGGCCGGGATTGCGGCGGCAGATGAAGTCGATAGCCCAATAGCTGGAGAAGACTAGAAGGCTGCGGCCCCGGTAATCTTCCAGAAGCTCGGCGTCACTGCCCAAATTCAGGTCGCTCAGGTCGCCGGGATAGCTTTCAATGAGGCGGATCTCCTCGTAGGGGAGATTCTCCATCCGCAGGTCGACACCGTATTCGTTCTTCATGCGGTACTGGAACACATCAAACTGCAGCGTACCCACAACACCCACGATCACTTCCTCCATACCGGAGTTAGGAACCTTAAAGATCTGGATAGCACCTTCCTGGGCGATCTGCTCGGTGCCCTTGACAAACTGCTTGCGTTTCATAGAGTCCTTGGCGGAAACTCGGCAGAAATGCTCGGGGGCAAAGGTAGGGATGCCGGAGTAGGTGAACTTTTTGCCGGGGGTGGTGATGGTATCGCCAATGGCAAAGATGCCCGGGTCGAAAACACCGATCACGTCGCCTGCGTAGGCTTCCTCCACGATTTCCCGCTCCGCAGCCATCAGTTGTTGAGGCTGAGAAAGACGCATCTTGCGGCCACCCTGGACGTGGTAATACTCCGCATCTCTCTGGAATTTGCCGGAGCAGATGCGCATAAAGGCCAGCCGGTCACGGTGGGCCTTGTTCATGTTGGCCTGGATCTTAAAGACAAAGGCAGAGAAGTCGGGGCTGAAGGTATCGATCTCACCGCAATCCGCAGTACGGGACAGGGGAGCAGGGGTCAGCTTCAAAAATGCCTCCAGGAAAGGCTCGATGCCAAAGTTGGTCAGAGCAGAGCCGAAGAATACAGGGCTCAGCTGACCGGTACGCACCGCTTCCATATCCATCTCTCTGCCGGCGCTAAGTAGCTCCACATCGTCGATCAGCTGCTGATGCTTGGCTTCCGAGTCCAGAAGCTGCGCCACCTGGGGATCGTACAGATCTACGGTCTGCTTTTCGGCCTTATTCTTGCCGGAAACACCGGAGAAGAACAGCAGCTGGCTCTTTTCCCGGTCGTACACGCCCTGGAAGTCCTTGCCGCTGCCGATGGGCCAGTTCATAGCGTAGGTCTCAATGCCCAGCTCCCGCTCCACTTCGTCCAACAGGTCAAAGGGATCCTGGGTCTCCCGGTCCATCTTATTGATGAAGGTGAAAATGGGGATATGACGCATGGCGCAGACCTTGAAAAGCTTGCGGGTCTGGGGCTCCACGCCCTTTGCACCGTCGATGACCATGACAGCCGAGTCCGCTGCCATCAAGGTGCGGTAGGTATCCTCGGAGAAGTCCTGGTGACCGGGGGTGTCCAGAATGTTGATGCAGAAGCCGCCGTACTGGAACTGCATCACCGAGGAGGTGACGGAAATACCACGCTGCTTTTCGATCTCCATCCAGTCGGAGGTGGCGCTGCGGGAATTCTTCTTGCCCTTGACCACACCGGCCTGGGCGATGGCACCGCCGTACAGCAGGAATTTTTCAGTTAATGTGGTTTTACCGGCGTCGGGGTGGGAGATGATGGCAAAGGTCCGGCGGCGGTTGATTTCTTGTTCTAAGGTTGACATAACATTTGCTCCTGTCACATGGTGTGGTTGGATGATTCAGTCGTTGCGAACCGTTTTGGCATACTCTGAGGGGGAGATGCCGAATTTTTCCCGGAACTGCCGGGAGAAGTGATGTACCGTGGAATATTCCAAAGCCGCGGCGATCTCGGTGAGATTCATTTGGGTATCCCGGATCATTTCCTTGCTGACCTGCAGCTTGACCCGGCGGATGTACTCACCGGGGGAGATGCCCAGGCGCTTTTGAAACAAAGCGGTGAGATAGCTGGGGCTGATCTGGGCCCGCTGGGCGACCAGGGGGACGCTTAATTTTTGGCGGGCATAGGTTGCGATGACCCGCTGCGCTCTTGTAATGATGGCAGCTTCGCCCTTCAGAGGTTGTGCCGGGGCAAAAAGCCGTTGGCGGTACAGCTGCAGAAGCAGCTGATTAAGAAGCGCCTTGGTCATTTCACGGGATACTGTGTCCTGCACTTCCTGCTCGTGGGAGATCTTTTCCAGCAGCTCCTGGGTCACAGGGGCGCACTTTTCCAGGAAAATGGGAGAAAAATGCTCCAAGGTGGAAGAAAAGGGGATCCGCAGCAGGTGGGCGCTGACCTCCGGCTGGGCATAGTACATATGCCAGTGATCCGGTGGCAGCAGCAGGAAGCCGCCCGGCTGCAGCAGGTGGTCCGCTCCGTCGTAAACGCAGTGGAGCGTGCCTTCACGGGCGCACAGCAGCTGCGCCAAGTCGGATCGTAGCCATG
>JAZPXW010000105.1:0-3127 GCA_045543895.1 Faecousia sp. | reverse complement strand
GCGGCGTTCTGTCCATTCTGATCACGATGGTATCCAATACCGTTCTTAACAACCTGGGTGGTTCTGCTGTGCTGGAGAGCGTATTTAACATTCAGGGTGTCGGCCTTTTGGGTTTTGAGTCTATTTCCCGCCGGGACTATTCCCAGGAGCAGGCGATTTTGCTGCTGTTCGCTATTCTGTTCGTGTTTATGAATATTTTGCTGGACATCATCTATAAACTGCTGGATCCCAGAATTGAACTGGACTAAGGAGGGGCGAAAATGAACGAGCAGATTTCTTTCGGCAAAAAGCTCAGAGTTTTTGCCAAGCATAACGGAAGAATCCTTATCGGCGGATTTTTGATCTTAGTGGTGATCTTTGTGGCGATTTTTGCGCCGCTGCTGACTCCCTATGATCCCAACTACGCCGATGCTTATAACGATTATCTTGATCCCAGCCCGGAGCATCCTCTGGGTACCGATGGCTTTGGTCGGGATGTGTGGTCCAGAATCGCATACGGTGCCCGCACCAGCTTGGTGGTGGCGGTATCCGTGCAGCTGATGATGCTGGCACTGGGTGTGACGTTGGGTATGATCTGCGGATTTTATCCCAAGGCGGATGCCGTTATTATGCGAATTCTGGAAGCGATCAGTTCTATCCCAATGATCCTGCTGATCTTCGTCATCAGTTTTGCTCTGGGCGAGGGCTTCTGGAGCCTTATGGTGGCTATGGTCATTGAAGGCGTCACCGGTTGTGCAAGACATATTCGTCAGCAGGTGATGTCCCTGCGCCAGAAGGAGTTTGTGGAAAGAGAGATTGCTATGGGTGCCGGCACGCTGCGGATCATGTTCCTGCATGTGCTGCCCCAGTGTACATCTTATTTGTTGGTCACATTCGGTTCCGGACTGGCAGGCAGAGTGCTGTCTATGGCGACTCTGTCCTTCCTGGGCGTGGGACTTCCTCCCAGTGTTCCCAACTGGGGCGCGGATATCTCCAGCGAGCAGATCGGTATTTTGATGCACCCGCTGAACGTATTTGCGCCTATGGCTGCGGTGGCAATTACCGCATTCGGTTTTTCCCTGCTGGGCGACGGCCTGCGGGACCTGCTTGACCCCAAGACGAGGTGACGAGCCATGGAAAAAGAAAAGATTTTAAGCATCAAGGATCTGAACCTTTGGTTTGACGGAGATTACAGCTCCCCTCAGATCCTGAACAATGTGAATTTCGATATTTATAAGGGGGAGACCCTTGGTATTGCCGGTGAATCCGGCTGCGGAAAAACGGTAACATCCCTTTCCGTGCTGCGGCTTCTGAAGAGCCCTCCTGCCCGGATCCAGGGCACCATCGAGTTCCAGGGTGAAAACCTGCTGGAGCTGCCTATGTCCAAGATGCAGAAGATCCGGGGCAACAAGATCGCGATGATCTTCCAGGAGCCTATGACCAGCTTAAATCCCTTCTTCAAGATAGGTTACCAGCTGGGTGAGGTGTTCAAGCTCCATCAGAATCTGGATAAAAAGCAGGCAAGGGAAAAAGCCATTGAAATGCTCCGGGCGGTAAAGATCCCATTGCCGGAGCAGCGTGTGGATGAATACCCCCATCAGCTTTCCGGCGGTATGCGCCAGAGAGTGATGATCGCTATGGCGCTTTCCTGCCATCCCGAGCTGCTGGTGGCGGATGAGCCCACCACCGCACTGGATGTGACCATCCAGGCGCAGGTGCTGGATCTGATGCGGGATTTGCAAAAGCAGTTTGGCACAGCCATTATGTTCATTACCCACGACCTGGGTGTTATCCGTGAGATCTGCGACCGGGTGATCATTATGTACTGCGGCGAGATCGTGGAGACCGCCAAGGTGGATGAGCTTTTTGCAAATCCCAGTCATCCCTACACCAACGGACTGCTCAGTACGCTGCCCCAGAGCGGTGTGAAGGATCGTCTTCCCACCATCCCCGGCATGGTGCCTCCTGCGGGCAAGTTCCCCACCGGATGCGTGTTCAGCCCCCGGTGTGAGCACGCTTGCGAAGAATGCATCCGGTGCAAGCCGGAGCTTTACGACATCGGCAACGGTCACAGTGTCCGCTGCTTCCGCTACAAGAACACGGAGGTGAAGTGATATGGATGCTGAAAAGAAAGTATTGCTGCAGGTGCGGAATCTGAAACAGTGGTTCCCGGTAAACACCTGGTTTTTTGAAAAGAAGAAATATGTCAAGGCGGTCAATGATGTGAGCTTTGACCTGTACGAGGGCGAGACCCTGGGCATCGCCGGTGAATCCGGCTGCGGCAAGTCCACCTTGATCCGCTCCTGCCTGCGGCTTTTGGACCCCACCGACGGAAGCGTGGAGTTCGACGGCAAGGAGATCGCCAAAGCCAAGCAGAAGGCTCTGCGTCCTATCCGTAAGGATATGCAGATCATCTTCCAGGATCCCTACGCATCTCTGGACGGCCGCTGGACGGTCACGCAGCTGATCGAAGAGCCGATGATCGTCAACAAGCTCTGCGCCACCAAGGAAGAACGGCAGCAGAGGGTTCGGGAGCTTCTGGAATCGGTCAGTATCAGCCAGGAGTATGTCAGCCGCTATCCCCACGAATTCTCCGGCGGTCAGCGTCAGAGAATCGCCATTGCCAGCGCTCTGGCGACCGACCCCAAGCTGGTGATGTGTGACGAGCCTGTTTCCGCGCTGGATGTTTCCGTCCGTGCCCAGGTGCTGAACCTGCTGAAGGAGCTGCAGGAGCAGCGGAAGCTGACCTACATTTTTGTCTCCCACGATATGTCCGTTATCGAGTACATCTGCGACCGTGTGGCGATTATGTATCTGGGCAAGATCGTGGAGATCGGTACAAAGGAAGATATCTTTAACGATCCCCGTCACCCCTACACCCAGGCGCTGCTGTCTGCCGTGCCCAAGGTCAGCGGTGAGAAGGACGAGAGCAAGCGGATCATTTTGGAGGGCGACATTCCCAGTCCTGTGGATCCTCCCTCCGGCTGTGTGTTCCGCATCCGCTGTAAGTATGCAACCGAGCGTTGCGCCTGCCAGGAACCGAAGGTCCCCGACCTTGGCAACGGTCACTGTGTCAGCTGCCACCTGCTCGATGAATAAGAAAAAGGAGTCTGGTTATGAAAAACACAATGAAGAGATTGCTGGCAAT
>JAZPXW010000104.1:0-23990 GCA_045543895.1 Faecousia sp. | reverse complement strand
ATGGCTACGATCCGACTTTGATGGAATAAGGAACCCCCCGATAGGAGCAGCTCCTATCGGGGGAATTTTACAGTTCGATGATCTGGTCGCCGTCGGTCATGAGGTAGTGCCGCTCTACGGTTCCCAGGCTACTCATCCAGCCCCGGACCACCACCGTTTGGTAGCGCCCCGTATCATAGCCATGGATTCCCATATTGTCCCAAAGCCAGGAGGGCGTACACCACAGGCAGAACCGGGGACGCACCGCTTCGTAGACCTCCCGGGACACGCCCAGCTGTCCGTGGTGCGCCATCTGTACATAGTCCGCCCGGATCCATTCTGCTGGAGTGATTTCCAGCAGCTGGAGGCCGCCTTCCACACCCAGGTCACCCAAAAACAGGATGCTCTCTCCCGTTTCGTTCAGCTCCACCCGATATACGCAGGAGGAATTGTTCACCGCATTATTTGTGATGGTTTCGTCGGGGGTACGCAGCACCCGGACGCAAAAGCCATCGAACCCATAGCAATCGCCGGTTTCCACCGTAACGGTGGGCACAGCATACTCCTGCAGCGTACTGCGGAGGGTATCTAATAATTCCCGGGTGGTCAGCGTCTGCTGCTGCAGAAGATGGCTGCACAGAAAATCATCCGAGGGGAAATTGTAGTAAACCTTCTCTACCCGAATATCCTCATACTGCTGCAGTACCGTGAACAGCGCGCTGATATGATCCTCGTGGGCATGGGTAAGGAACCAGGCATCCACCTTGCCGCCCACCTGGCGCAGCACCCGGTGCAGATGCTCTGCCTCGTGGGAAAAGCCTCCATCCACCACCATCACAGCATCGCCGGATTGCAGCACAAAGGCAGTGTTGATGGTATCGGTGGTGGAAGACAGCATATAAAGCTTCGCCCCTGCCTTCCCTGCTTTCTTTCCATAGACCCGGGAATACAGAAGCTCACGGATCCGGGCAAAGGTAGCCGGGGTGATGGTCCCGCCGGTGGTCATAATGCGCAGCGGTATCGGGCCTGTCCCCTGGCCCAAAAAGGGCTGCTCGTAGGGATAGTCGTTAAAGAAAAAGCCGTTTCGCTCATAAAAGCCGACTCTGCGGCGGGTAAGCTCGGTTTCCGGCGGCTCTACCTCCAGGCAGACCCGCTTTGCGCTGCCTCTAATGTACTCCAAAAGCTGGCTGCCGATGCCGCTGTTGCGGTGCTCCGGCGCTACCGCCAAGTGTTCCAAGAACAAAATATCTTCCAGTTCCCACACCACGGCAAAGCCGAGGATGCTGCCGCCCTCCTTTGCCGTATAGATGGCATAAGCCGGGTCGCTCAGCAGCGCTTCCTGCCCGGCATACGGGCGGTATTCTTCCTTGGGGAAGCTTCGCTCCATAAGGTCAAACACCGCGTCAAATTCTTTGGGATCCAATCTCTCTATCATAATGCTCCTCAAAACTTTGCCTGAATGGCTGCAATTCCCTGATTGAGAACACTTTCGGCTTGCTCGCCCAAGGCTTCCCGCAGCAAAGCATATTCCGAATCGATGCTGTGCGGCACTCTCCAGGCGCCGGCATCGGTGCCGGGTGCCAAAAGTCCGCCCATTTTGGCAAAGGCCGCCACATTTTCCATGGCACTTTCCAATATTCGTTCCACATCCTGCTGGGAGAACCGCCCGGTGTTTCGCAGATTGCCCACGGTGCTCAAGGTCGGCACCCACACCGTTCCGTTTTCCCGCATGGCGCAAAGGGCTTCTTCATTCAGGTATGCGCCGTGTTCCACCGAGTCTACTCCGGCCTGCGCCGCTGCCAACACCGTTTCCGCGCCGTTGGCGTGGGCCATCACCGCAAAGCCCTCCTCGTGGGCAATGTGGGTCAGCTCCCGAATATCCTGGGGAGCAAAGCCGCTGTGGGTAAGCACTCCGTAGTGGTCGAAATCCATAAGTCCGGAGATCATGATCTTAATAAAATCCGCCCCGTCCCTCCGGTGCTGCCGCACCAACGCGGCATATTCCTGAAGATTTTCGTAGGTTTCCCCAATGAAGCCGCCGTAATGCCCCGCTTTGCACAGATTGCCAAGGGGCGTACGGTAGGTGATTCCGTACTGCGGCGCCAGCTGTCTTGCCATTTTTCCTGCGCCCCAGCGGTCGCCGCCATCGCGCAAATAGGTAAAGCCTGCATCCCGGTAGGCTGACAGCACCTTATGCACCCAGGGAATATCCACGCCGTCTGCGTGCCGCTGCAGGGCGGCTTTCCAGTTCTCCCCGTCCAGCACCATGTGAATATGACAATCTACCATTCGCTTCACCCTCTTTCTTCCCACAGTATAGCAAATTTCCGTGACCGGAGCAATGGAAATTGTAAATTTTCTATGATGCTCTTGCGCCGCGGTTATTCCTGAGGTAAAATGATATATTATGCGAGTTTAAGGGGGATAGATAATCCTATGATCAAACGATTGGCCCAATGTATTCGCCAGTACAAGTGGGCGGCGATCCTCAGCCCCGTATGTATGATCGGCGAAGTGGCGATGGAAGTGCTCATCCCGCTGGTCATGGCAAACCTGTATGACTACGGCGTGATGCTGGGCGATATGCATATCGTGGTCACCCGCTCTGCGCAGCTGGTGATCTGCGCGCTGCTGAGTCTGGCCTTCGGTGTGCTGTCAGCCATATTTGCATCCCGGGCAGGCACCGGCTTTGCAAAGAATCTGCGCCAGGATATGTTCTACCGGGTGCAGCGCTTCAGTTTCCGCAATATCGACAAGTTCTCCTCCGCGTCCATCGTGACCCGGCTGACCAGCGATGTTGCCAACCTGCAGATGACCTTCCAGATGATGATCCGTATGGCCATCCGCTGCCCCATGATGCTGATCCTGGCAATGGCATCTGCCTTCCGCCTCAGCCCGGAGCTGGCACGGATCTATCTGTATGTGATGCCTGTTATGGTGGTGGCCCTGGTTCTGCTGACGCCCAAGGTGTTCCGTATCTTTGACCGGGGCTTCAAGAAGCTGGATAAGATGAACCGGATCGTCCAGGAGAATATCCACGGCATCCGGGTGGTCAAGAGCTTCGTCCGGGAAGAGAAAGAAACCGAGAAATTCACCGGCATCTCCGGCGAACTGAAGCAGGATTTCTCCCTGGCGGAGAAGATCCTGGCGCTGAACAACCCCATTATGATGTTCTGCGTTTACCTGTGCATGCTGGCTATTTCCTGGTTCGGCGCCCAGATGGTGGTGGCCTCCGGAAATGATCCCCTAATGGGACTCACCGCCGGTAACCTCTCTTCCATGTTTACTTACACCACCCAGATCCTGGGCGGCCTGCAGATGCTGAGCATGGTATTCGTGATGATGACCATGTCCCAGACGCCCCTGCGCCGCTGCTATGAGCTGCTGATGGAGGAGCCGGACCTCACCTCTCCCGAAGGCGGCATCACCCAAGTCCCCGATGGCTCCATCGACTTTGAAAATGTTTCCTTCCGTTACAGCAAGGAAGCCCAGCATCGGGCGCTGAAGGAAGTGGATCTGCACATCCCCTCCGGTGCTACTGTGGGTATTCTGGGCGGCACCGGCTCCAGTAAATCCACCATGGTGCAGCTGATCCCCCGGCTATATGATGTGACCGAGGGTACGCTGAAGGTAGGCGGCGTGGATGTGCGGGACTATGATCTGGAGGTGCTCCGTGACAATGTGGCGATGGTGCTGCAAAAGAACGTGCTGTTCTCCGGCTCCATCAAAGAAAACCTCCGTTGGGGCAACCTCAATGCCACCGACGAGGAGATGATCCATGCCTGCAAGCTGGCCTGCGCGCACGATTTCATTGAGAGCTTCCCCGATGGGTACGACACCTATATCGAGCAGGGCGGCACCAATGTGTCCGGCGGTCAGAAGCAGCGGCTTTGCATCGCCCGGGCGCTGCTGAAAAAGCCCAAGATCCTGATCTTGGATGACTCCACCTCTGCGGTGGACACCGCCACCGATGCGGCCATCCGCAAAGCCTTCCGGGAGGAGATCCCCGGCACCACCAAGCTGATCATCGCCCAGCGGGTATCCTCCGTGCAGGAGGCTGACATGATCATCGTTCTGGATAACGGCATGGTGGTCAATGTGGGAACCCACGAAGAGCTGCTCAAATCCTCCCCCATTTACCAGGAGGTTTACTATTCCCAGGAGAAAGGACGTGAAGAATAATGCCACCACCCAGAATCATGGGCGACGGCCGCAAGGCCAAGAACCCCAAAAAAACCTTTCTCCGGCTGCTGAAATATATGCTGCAGTATAAATTCCACATTCTCATGGTGCTGCTGTGCATCTTCGCCCACGCCCTGGTGCAAAGCCGCAGTGCGGTGATGCTGGGTACTCTGGTGGATGACTACCTCCTGCCTATGGTGGGAAGCGGCTCCACGGACTTTGGCCCCATCCTCAAATTCCTGCTGCAAATGGCGCTGATCTTCCTGGTGGGTATTGGGTCCAGCTTTCTGCAGAGCTTTTTGATGGTACCTGTGACCCAGGGCATCCAGAAAAAGGTCCGTGATGACCTTTTCGCAAAGCTGCAGACCCTGCCGCTGCGCTACTTCGACTCCAAGACTGCCGGCGACATCATGTCCCGGTTCACCGGCGATATCGACACCCTGCGGCAGATGATCTCCATGGCGATCCCCCAGACCATCTCCGCCGTTGTGACCCTGGTGGTGCTGTTTATTACCATGATCCGCACCTCCTGGATGCTGACCCTGGTGAGTATGATCACCATCGTTGGCGTGTTCTTTACCACCAAGGTGTTGGCAGGTAAAGCCGGAAAATTCTTCATCGGCCAGCAGCGGAGCCTGGGTGCGGTGAACGGTTATATCGAAGAAATGATCACCGGTCAAAAGGTGGTCAAGGTCTTCAACCACGAGAAGGCCTGTATGAAGGAATTTGACAAGCTCAATGCCCAGCTGTGCGAAAATGCCTTCTCCGCAGGTAAGTTCTCCAACATGATGGGTCCCATCAACAATAACCTGGGCTATGTGCAGTATGCCATCCTGGCTATCGTTGGCGGTGCCATTGCCGTCAATAACGGTGCTATCGTAAACGCGCTGGGTCTGGAACCCGGCACGGTGCTGCTGACCCTGGGCAGTTTGATGGCCTTTATGCAGCTCAGCCGCAACTTCAATATGCCCATCAACCAGGTTTCCCAGCAGTTTAACTCCATCATTATGGCGCTGGCTGGCGCAGAGCGGATCTTTGAAGTGATGGACCAGGAGCCGGAGACCGACGAGGGCTATGTGTACCTGGTCAATGCCCACATTGCCGAAGACGGCACCATCACCGAGACCACAGAGCGTACCGGACATTGGGCCTGGAAGCACCAGCACGGAGACGGCACCCTCACCTACACCGAGCTGAAGGGCGACATCACCATGTACAATGTGGATTTCGCCTATGTGCCGGAAAAGACGGTGCTGCACGATGTGACGCTGTATGCCACCCCCGGGCAGAAGATCGCCTTTGTGGGCGCTACCGGCGCAGGTAAGACCACCATCACGAACCTCATTAACCGGTTCTACGACATTGCGGACGGCAAGATCCGCTACGACGGTATCAACATCAATAAGATCAAAAAAGCGGACCTGCGGCGCAGCCTGGGCGTGGTGCTCCAGGAGACCAACCTGTTCACCGGAAGCGTAATGGAAAATATCCGCTACGGCAGACTCGACGCCACCGATGAAGAGTGCATCCAGGCAGCAAAGCTTGCCGGTGCCCACGACTTCATTACCCGGCTGCCGGAGGGCTACAACACCGAGCTGACCGGAAACGGCGCAAGCCTATCCCAGGGTCAGCGGCAGCTAATCGCCATTGCCCGTGCCGCCGTTGCCGATCCCCCGGTAATGATCCTGGACGAGGCCACCTCCTCCATCGACACCCGTACCGAAGCCCTGGTGCAAAAGGGTATGGATGCGCTGATGAAAGGCAGAACCACCTTCGTCATTGCCCACCGGCTCTCCACCGTGCGCAATTCCGATTGCATTATGGTGCTGGACCACGGACGCATCATCGAGCGTGGCTCCCACGACGATCTGATCGCACAAAAAGGCACCTACTACCAGCTCTACACCGGCGCTTTTGAATTGGAATAATCACAGCAAAACCGACCTATGCGGAAGCATAGGCCGGTTTTTTATATATCATCCAATTGGGCCGTTGGTCATCTGGGGCGGGGTGTGCAGCCCGAACCGAACGAAGGAATAGCTTTTGCGCTCCAACCGGCTTTGTCCGTTCTCCCAGCTGCCGGGAAGCTCAAAAACTCTGGGGGATACATGGGTCGGCTCTTCGTCCTGGGCGTTGTGGTGAGGACCTAACAAATTGCGGTTTCCGGAATACAGTGTGATTTGTGCTACATTTTCCCCGTCGTTAAGGTAGTTTCCGACCTCTGCGCTTTGGGCAAAGTAGGACATTTCCACCGGCTCACCGTTGATGCGCAGGGTGCAGCGGGCGTAATCTCCGGGCAGCTCTAACCGCAGACGATCGGACTTCTCCGCTGTGAAGGTTTTTTCCAGGACCATAGCCCCTGCAAAGAACGGATACCCGTCCAAAACCGGCTCGGTCACGACGGTGCGCCGCTGACCCAAATAGAAGGAATCCGCCAAATATACATTCTCCTTCCGGCCTTTACGGAAGCCCTCCTTTGCGTATACGCCAAAATCTCCCTGGAGATAGCAGGCCTCCACGGCAGTGTTATACGCCAGGCAGTTTCGCAGGGACTCTGTGGCGTTTCCAAATAGCACGTCGTACACCTTTTGCTCCTGGTAAAACTGTATCTGAAATTCGATGCAGTTTTCTCCCACCGCTACAAAGGGAGCGATATCTGCCCGGTACAATTGCTTTTCAAATTCCGATGTGCCGTCAAAATACACGCTATGCCCATTTACGCGGCATTCCAGGGTGTGCATATCTTCCGCCAGAAGGAACAGCTTCTTAGGTACTATGGCCGCTTCAAACCGGTAACGGAGCCAGATTTCTCCATTCACCCGCTTGCTCAGCAGCTCCTGGAACAGCCCCATACAGCTGTATGGTCCGCTGTAGGTACAGCCGTCCGTGGAACAGCAAACGGTATCCAAGGTCAAATAATTATCTGTACATTCCTTTACGGAAAACGGACCCTGCAGGGTAACGGTCTGCGGCGGTTTCTCCGGCGCGGCCTTTTCCTCCGATAAAAACAGCACATAGGCTTGACCCGGAGCAAAGTGCAGCAGTGTATCGACAGGTGTGCTCTTTCCGGTTTCCAGGTCCAAACACAGGAAACCGGCAAAATCCCCATAAAACTGCACAGTTGCTTCCTGGGTCAGGTTACAATTGACTGCGTAAATAAACCGCAGATCCTCCAATTGCCGCAAAGCAGAACGGACAGAGGTCTGGGTGTTCGACACGGTGTACAGTTGCCGCTGCCGGAGCTCTTCCAGAGTGATGTTACTTTCAAAGGGGCAATTCCAGGGTGTGCCTTCTATATAGGAAGGCTTCTCATCCAGGAATAGCAGTTTTCCCTGCTGGCAGACATATTGCTCCAGCAGCTCCTTTGTGCCTTTGTCCAAGGTATAAGTCTTGGGAAAAACCACCGCATCGTATTTGCACTGCCCCACTACCAGGCAGCCATCCTGCACCGTGCCATACTTTTGCAGGATCGTCTCATCCAAAATGTGGTACGGGATCTGCATTGCGCTGAGCAGCGCCAGAGTTTCACTATAATGCTGATTGATGGGGTATTCCTTTTCGTATTCCGTCCGCTTATAGTCAAAATACAAGCTGCGGATCGGGCAAAAAACACCGACGGAAACCAGCTCCTGGCTTTCACCCAACAGGTAACCCAACCGGGCAAAGTAATCGTTAAACGGCCGAAAACCGTGCTGCACCCAGGGATTCGCCCAAGAAAAGTGGGCAGGATAGTCTCTTTTGCGTTGACCACGCTCCGAATAGGGCAGCAGGTGCTGGCACATCATATTTACACCACCTACATACTGGGCCTCTGCGATGCATTTTGCCTGGCTTGCAGATAGATTCCAGCCGCAGCCGGCGAAGGTCTCTGTCAGCACTTTTTTCTTTCCCAGCTGACACGCCACGGAGCTGACCTGCTTGGGGGCATTGGGTGTGGTAATACCATAACATAGAAAGTCAATACCGGGGATCGTCTCATACTCATAAAACGGCATGATCCCGCCGCAGCAAAGCATCTGCGATTTCAGTTCCGGCTCTTCGATGTAATGTCCTGTTAAGGATAAACCGTGCTGCGCACACCAGGCGTATACCCGCTGAGCAAAATTTTGCAGCATAAGCGACTGCATCGCCTTCCAGTATTTGTACCGGAAGTCCCGGTAGCCCTCTTTTTCCAGAAACAGCAGGCCCAGCCCGTCCAGTATATCCTGTCCGTATTCTTTTTGAAAATAGTCCGGCAGCACAGAGGTATAGGGCATATCCCAGCGAAAATACTGGGGTTCATCTGTGAAAAAGCCTGTCAAACCTGAAAAGTCATCTGTCAGCCGCTTTATATACTGCTCATGGGTCTCCTTGAGAAACAGATCCACTACTGCGGGATTGAGGATGTCTGCTGTGGATGGGGATACATGTGCATAGATGTTTAGACAGTTGCCGCCACTTTCTTCGCCCGGGGTTATGCGGACAAGGCTTGCGCCGGTGATGTCATAAGAAACCAGTGCGCTTGCATCCCGGCGACCGATCCGAAAGGTCAGATACTGATCATGATTGCTTTCCTCCGTCAGCAGTTTGCCGCCGGCAAAACCGCTGGGCCAACCGTTTTCGTCGTAAGCCCAGCTGTCCAGCCCCAGTGTCTGGCCCTGCCGGATACATTGGCGGACGCATTCAAACCATTCCTGCGACAGATACTCCGTTTCCAGCCCAGCCCGGGCATGCATAAAATACCCGCCAAAGCCTTCCTGCGCCATCCAAAGGATCTGACGCTTCAGCTCTTCCGGCATAAGCCGATCGTTCCACGACCAGAAAGGAATGGGACGGTATTCCTTTATGGCGGTCTCGTCCCATAGTTTGGCTACGATCGTTTCGATTTTACGAAGGACATCATTCATTGGCTGCTTTCCTCAAAAGATGGACGGCAGTAATACACCGCCGCCCATATGCAAACAAGATTTGTCGGGAAGTATGCTTACGATTCCGGGTTATCAGATACTTGCGCCTCCTCTGCAGAGGCACCATCGGAGCGCGCCTTTTCCATCAGAGCTGCCCAAACCTTTTTCATCCGAAGCGTGCTTAAATAGGCGATGATTCCCGGAGCGCCGAATAACCACAGCGGCAGCAGACGGGCAAACAGTTCCGGCAGCACCAGGCAGACTGCCACGGGGATCAGATGCAGAACCACCAGCAGCACGGTTTTGCCCAGATGAACGAGGCTGAGAAGCAGGGCGTTTTTGAGTGTAGTTTTTATGGAATTCTGGAATTGGGCCAGCAAAGGAAAGGCGTAGCACACCACCATCAGCCACACGACGGCCATGATCACAAACACGATCCGAAGCATCGTTCCCAGGGAGTCGCCTACCATATAGGAAAACAGATAATCGTAGTACATCAGCGCGGCAGCTGCGCCAAAAATGAGCGTCAGCACAATACCCTGCTTCAGGTTATCCCGAAACCCTTTCCAGAAACAGCGGAAAATGCTTGGGTTTTCTCCCCGGACCATCTTCTGCGTTGTATAGTAAAGCGCCGCGGTGGCAGGTCCGATGGTAATGACAGGGATGCTGAAAACCAGCCAGGCGCAACTGAGCAGGATCAAGTTCGCCACAGCAGTCAAGCCCCGCATAAGCGGACCGTTCATATCAAAAAGCTTACTCATAAAATATTTACTCCCGAACTGGTATGCAAACAGCCCCAACCTTCAAAAGAAAGATATGGGACTGCTATGCGTTATATTTCCTTGCGGACAGGGCCTATGCTTTCGCGCTGGATGAATTCCGCCTGAAGCGGCTGCTCCGGCAACGGGAAAGTCCTGTCAGGCTGCATTTTCTCTAAAAGCTGATGCATAAGCACTGTGCCGATGGCCTCTGCATGGCACTGAAGGGTGGCCAGAGGCGGGGTGGTATACTCTGTGGCGCTGATTCCGTCACAGCCCACAACGGAAACATCCTCCGGGATTCGCAGGCCTGCCTGCCAGAAGCGCTTCATGGCGCCGATGGCCATTAGATCGTTGACAGCGAAAACACCGGTAAAAGGAACACCGGAGCGAAGCAATGCGTCGGCGGCATTATAGCCGCTTTGCTCGTCGGTAACACCGTCGCCGTCGATAAACAGTGCCGGCTCGGTGTCCATATTGTAAGCCTTAAGGGCATCATAGAAATTCTGATAGCGATAGTGGGGGGAACTGTTCAGGGGAAGACCGCTCAGGAAAGCCACTCTGCGGTGGCCCAGCTTGTGAAAGGTTTCCACCATACTGAAAACGGCTTTTTTGTAAAAGGCAGCAGACTGCCCTTCGCTGACGACGGCCATCGGGGAGTTGGGCTTGAGCAATTCTTTAATGGAACCGGCGGAGAAAGAGGCGATGATCACGCCATCGATCCCCCGGGACAGAAGGATGTTCATATTGGCCACCGGGGATTCGTGAGCAGACAAAACAGAAACGATATAGCCCTCCTGCGCAGCGATGGTTTGAATGCCTTCCTGAATGGCCGTGTAGTAGGGATTTTGCAGATTTTTCACAATAATTGCAATATGCTTTGTTTCGTTAGTTGCCAAGCCTCTTGCCAATAGGTTGGGGTGATAATTCAGCTGCTTTGCCG
Organism: Faecousia sp.; assembly: GCA_045543895.1. Taxonomy (GTDB): domain Bacteria; phylum Bacillota; class Clostridia; order Oscillospirales; family Oscillospiraceae; genus Faecousia. The sequence goes on along the minus strand of JAZPXW010000104.1, from coordinate 13,242 downwards.
CGTCCCATACCCGTTGACGGACCTCTGGGGAAATCCTCTTGGTATTATTCATGACATAAGAGACCGTAGTTCCGGACACACCGGCCAGCTTAGCCACATCTTCTCGTGTAACGCCCATTTTTCTTCCTCCAAAAACTTGTCAGTTTTATATTCGCATAGAAAAATGCACTATTTGGTAGTTTATATAACATTATATAAGCTACAGCGCGAAAGCGCAAGCTAAAATTCTTGCTGCCAGCTATTTTTGCGTAACTTTGTGTATTTTCTACAATTTGTATAAGTTTACTAAAAAGTCATTGACAAAGCTTTTTTTATCAGTTAAAATACATATGGTGACACGGGTCACCATATAAAACCCTTACCGCTGTTTTTCTGCAATTTAGTAAACGCTGATTCATACTCTTCGGAATGCGCAGGAGGCTGTTTTCTATGGCAAAGCAAATGATAGAGAAGACTTCAAAGAAGCCTTTAAAGAAGACTTCAAAGAAAACACAGGAGCCGCGTCCGGTTCGGCTGCGAAACCGCAAGCCGTCCCATTGGCAGCTGTGGCTAATGACCCTTCCTGCCATTATTTATATGCTGCTGTTCGTCTATAAGCCTATGGGCGGCATCCTCATCGCATTTCAGGACTACAGCCTGAAGAAGGGCATTTGGGGCTCGGATTGGGTATGGTTTGATAATTTTACCCGGCTCTTCCGCTCCTATTGGTTCCCCATCATTTTGAAGAACACCTTGACTATCAGCCTGCTCTCTCTGATCTTGAGTTTCCCGGCGCCCATTCTGCTGGCGCTGGCAGCCAATGAGATCCGCTCCGAAAGACGCAAGCGTCTGTTCCAAACCGTTTCCTACGCGCCCCACTTCATTTCCACCGTGGTGGTCTGCGGTATGATCACCGTGTTTCTTGCTCCCGAAACCGGCGTGATCAATCTGCTCCTAAAGCTGGTAGGCGTGGATCCGGTGGCGTTCCTGGCAAAGCCCGACGCGTTTAAGTGGATCTACGTGATCTCCGGCATTTGGCAGAGCATCGGCTGGAGCGCCATCATTTACATTGCGGCCCTATCCGGCGTGGATAAGAATCTGCTGGAAGCTGCCGAGATCGACGGCGCCAACCGGCTCCAGAAGATCCGCTACATCAATTTCCCCGTGCTGATCCCCACCATCGTGATCATGTTTATCCTGCGCTGCGGCACCATTTTGGGTGTGGGCTACGAGAAGGTCTATCTGCTGCAGAATACCGCCAACCTCAGCGCATCGGAGGTCATCTCCACCTATGTGTATAAGGTAGGCCTTGAGGATGCCGACTTCGGCTTCTCCACCGCCACCAGCCTTTTCAACAATGTGATCAACTGCATCGTACTGATTTTGTCCAATAAGATCTCCAAGAAGGTCACTGGTTCCGGTTTGTTCTGATACCACATTTTGGCGAAAGGAGCTTTGTTATGGCTAAAAAGTTTCAAATCGGAAAGCTTTTACATAGCAGACAGGGCAGGGTCTCCAGTCCCTGGTCTGACAGAATATTCGGCTTTATCAACTCGATCTTCCTGCTGGTGCTGTTTGTGGTGTGCCTGTACCCCATCATCTTTGTTTTGAGCGCCTCAATCAGCGACCCGGGCAAGGTCGGCACCGGTCAAATGCTGCTGCTGCCGGTGGATGTGACCTGGCAGGGTTACCAGGCACTGCTGAAATACACCGACCTTTGGGTGGGCTACGGAAATACCATTTTCTATACCGTGGTAGGCACCTGCTTCAATCTGCTGGCCACGCTGCCCTGCGCCTACGCCCTGTCCAGACGGGACTTCTACCCCAGAACGAAGATCATGCTTTTCTTCCTGTTCACTATGTTCTTTAGCGGCGGTATGATCCCCAGCTACCTGAACGTTTTGGGCTTCGGCCTGGTCAATACCCGCTTCTATATTCTGATCCACGGTCTGATCAATGTCAGTAACCTGATCGTCTGCCGCACCTTCTTCGCCAACTCCATCCCCTGGGAGATGCAGGAGGCTGCTATGCTGGACGGCGCTTCGGACTTTGGCCTTTTGACAAGGGTGATCTTACCTCTGTCCAAACCCATCATCGCGGTCATGGCGCTGTACTACGGCGTGGGCCGGTGGAACTCCTACTTCACCGAGTTGATCTACCTGAAGGACCGGACCAAATTCCCCCTGCAGCTGATCCTGAAGGAGATCCTGGCCGACGCCAAGATGTCTGCCGATGCTATGGCAGAGCTGAGCGATATGGAGGATGTGCTGGCTATGATGAAGCAGCAGGATACGGCAAACCTGCTGAAATACTGCGTCATCGTGGCAGCTACCTTACCTATGATGCTGATCTACCCCTGGCTGCAGAAGTACTTTGAAAAGGGCGTTATGATCGGCTCCGTCAAGGGCTGATGCCCCAAACCTTGGAAAATCTTTCCCGTAAATAATCATCCGGGAATTATTTTAAAATAAAAATGGAGGTCTGTAAAATGAAACGTTTTCTCGCATTGTTCATAGTAATCGCATTGCTGACCGGCATCTTTGCAGGTTGCACCCCCGACAATGAACCTGTCAACCCCGGTACTGTTAACAACGGTACCGAGCCCACCGCCACGCTGCCTCCCCTGGAAGAGCGTGAAGTAATCGACATCACTATGGCTGTCAACACCCAGACCCCGGATGCGGAAGCAAGCCACGTGCATGCCTACATTCTGGAAAACTACAAGATCAACCTGATCGTCCAGGAGTACAACTCCGAGAACTGGGAAACTCAGCTGACCCTGATGCTGGCGGAAGACAATCTTCCCGACATCATCTGCAACACCGGCATGGACTACGCCAAGTTCAACGGCTACGCTGACGAAGGCTATTTCCTGAATCTGAGCGACCTGCTGACCCTGATGCCCACCCTGCAGGGCCGTCTGGAAGAGTATCCCGATTACCGCCAGATTATGACCAACACCGATGGCAACATCTACGGTCTGTCCCAGCTGACTCTGATCAACCAGAACGCTCCCGCCCGTGGCTTCATCGACGAGCGCTGGCTGGCCAACGTAAACAAGGAAGTCCCCAGAACCGTGGACGAGCTGTATGACCTGCTGAAGGCCTTCAAGGAGCAGGACGCCAACGGCAATGGCGACCCCAACGACGAAGTTCCCCTGTACATCACCGCTGATTACAGCAACCGTAACAACGCTTTCCGTATCATTGCCAACGCTTTCGGCGTTCTGTCCGACAGCCCCAGCCGCAAGCTGGTGGTCGGTGAGGACGGCAAGCTGTTCGCTCCCTGGGAGACCGACAACTGGAAAGACCTGATGAAGTTCATGCACAAGCTGTATGAGGAAAAGCTGATCGATACCAACTATGTGGTCCGCACCACTGCTGAGTTCCAGCAGATGGTCAAGGATCAGACCGTCGGCATCTTCGGTGCCAACGCTCCCTTCGCCCAGGCCGGTTTGAAGATCGACTACGACGCAAACTTCCAGTATTTCCACCCCATGACCTCCAAGTATATGGACAAGACCACTCTGGTCCTGACCAGCCCCGCCGCTACCGTCGTTAAGTTCGCTATGAACGCCAACATCGATCCCGTTAAGGCCGCCAGACTGTGCGAGCTCATCGACTGGGCCTACACCGTTGACGGCGCTCTGGGCGTCGGCATGGGTGTCCAGGGTATGGACTGGGAGTATGAGTACACCAAGTACTCCTCTGAGTACGGCGTTCTGGTCATGAAGTGCCCCGAGGGTTATGCCAACTCCAACGAGTACAAGCTCCAGGCCTGCATCATCGACGGCTTTGGTATGTTCTCCCCCGCTGAAGGCCGTACCTACAAGCTGACCGACATCGTTTCCGATGATATCCTCTACAACGACGAAGAGTTTGCCAAGACGCACGGCTGGTACTGCTTGGTTGAGCAGGGTATCCGTGAGTCTCAGGCAAAGCACACTTCTCTGTCCGCTCTGGCCTATACCAAGAGCGAGAGCAAGGAGCGCGCAAGCATCGTCACCGACATCGTCACCTATGTAGAGCAGATGGCTACTCAGTTTATCACCGGTGAAGCTGACATCGACGCAACCTGGGATACCTACGTTGCGACTCTGAAGCAGATGCAGCTGGACCGCTGGGTCGAGATCGACCAGACTGCTTACGATCGTTCCAAGTAATTTTTCAGCAGCAAGTAATCCATAAATAAGTTTCACTCCGTCCGGAGGCCCCGCTTCTTGGCGGCGGCCTTCCGGACGGAGCTTTTTATGCGATTCAACAAGAAAGGTTCTCACTATGAAAACAGGAACACTTGATGCCATAGCATTAGAAAAAAATATTTCCCAGCGGATCCTGGAGGATATCCGGTGTCAACGGGTCTGCGGAGCCGCAGTAGCCGTACTGCAGCGGGGTGAAAAGATATACGAAGCCACCTTTGGTTATCAGCACCCGGATGGGACCGAGCCTCTGCGGCAGGATGCCATTTTCCGAATCGCATCTATGACCAAGCCGATCACCACAGTGGCCGTCTTGCAACTGGCGCAGCAAGGCCTGCTGAAGCTGGATGACGAGGTGTCCAAATATATCCCCCAATATGCCCGCATCCCGCTGGCCTCCGGTGGGTATAACACCGTCCCTCTGCGGATCTGGCATCTTCTGACCCATACCAGCTCTATGGAGGCTGATGCAGGCTACAGAGAAACAGCCCGCTATCAGATCCCCCCGGAAAATAACGAGACCATTTCCAAAGCAGTAGAATACTATGCCAAATTACCACTGCCCTTTGAGCCCGGCACCCACCGCCGCTATTCCGGCAGAGTGGCCTTTGATCTGCTGGGCCGGATCGTAGAGGTAGTATCCGGCGTTGATTTTGCAGAGTATGTGCAACGAGAGATCACAGATCCCTGCAGCATGGTGGACACTACTTTTGCTCCCACCCCTGCCCAATGGGAACGGGTGGTCGGTATGCACAACTACCAGGACGGCAAAAGCGTGGTGGCCGAAACCGTGCCGGGCTGCGTGGTGGAGGAGTGCCCCGTGACCCACCCCCTGGGTGGTTCCGGATTGGTATCCACTCTGGCGGACTATGAGAAATTCGCCCAGATGCTCCTGAACAAGGGTATGACGCCCAAGGGCAGGATCCTGGAGCCGGAATGGATCGAACAGATGGCTGCACCCCAGCTCCCAGTAGAAATGATGAGCGAAAGTGTAAATCAGGGTCTGGGTGTCCGTGTGATCACCGGGGACGGTTATCCCTGGCTGCCGGGCGGCACCTTCGGCTGGAGCGGTGCATATGGCACCCACTTCTGGGTCGATCCCATCAACGAAATAACCGCGATATATTTGAAAAATTCCCGATATGACGGTGGCTCCGGAGCCTTGACCGGAAAGCATTTTGAGGAGGATGTATTCGCATCCATTCTCTGAGCAACGGCGACAAAAAAAACGGGGAAGCAGCTCACAGAGGCTTCCCCGTTACAGGTCGCGTTTTCGAAGGCGATCAGGAACACAGCTTCCTTGTTTCCTCACGCTGACGGTCCAGCCGCTTGTTCCGGAAATACAGGACTGTATCGATCGCTACCATAACAAAGTTGAGAATATACAAAAACAGCACCACATCCCGGCTGTACAGTATCTTGTGAACAATGCCGCAGATGTATCCCAGCAGAATTGCCCACTGGAACAAGATGCTTCTGCCGGCAGAGGTGCGGCTTTTGAAGGATTTATAGATATTCAGAGGCCAGGCTGCTCCAAAGCAGACCAGCATTCCAATTTCAAACAGACTCATTTTGTTCCCTCCTTATGGCAGTTTCCTAGGTACTATAGGGTCACACCGGCTGCTTGTCCTTCCATGTGAGGGAAAGGGTCTCCTCTTTTCCCACCAGAGCATCGAAGAACTTTTGGCGGTGGTTTTTGTTACGCCTGCCGCTGAAAAGCACCTGGCACGTCAGCCGGTGTCCGGCTGCGGTCTGCTCCGCATCGATGTCTGTCAGTATAATATTTTGCTCATGGGCAAGGCTGTGGATATGCTTGAGGGAAAGGGCAATATCCCGGGTCTCCAGGCTGAAATACGCATGGGAGCTTCCTGTGCGGATCAGACTGTGCTGCAGGGCTTCAAATACTGTCAGCGTGATCATAATAAATGCCATACCCAGCAATGCCAGAGTGTAGTAACCAAAGCCGGAAGCCAGGCCAAGGCAGGCAACGGCCCAAAGGCTGGCGGCGGTGGTAAGGCCTTTTACGGTGGCGCCTTCTCTCATGATCGTACCGGCACCCAGAAAACCTACGCCGGTAATTACCTGGGCGCTCAATCGGGCGGGATCGGGGGTGCCCCCAAGCTCACGGTACTGGGTGAAGATCATCTCACCCGCAATGGATATGACGCAGGCACCCAGCGCGACCAAAATATGGGTCCGCATTCCCGCAGGGCGGTGGGTATATTCCCGTTCGATGCCTATGATCAAGCCTACCAGCATGGCGCAGCCCAACCGAACGGAAATCTCAGCAATGCCCGGTGCGAGGTTGATGTAATCGTTCCAAAGCTGTTGCCAGGTCATTGTGCGGCCCCCTTCCAAAGTATTGATGAAAAACTTGTTATAAAGAATATATTAAACAAATTTCGCGTTTTGTCAAGTATTTTTTGATGTTTTCGCGTAAAACCAAACAAAATCGTCGGGTTGCATAAATTTTATGCAGGATTATTGAAAAATCGGGCACTTGAAGCAAATGTAAAAATGCGGTATAATTGTATTTGGTTGGAAATTTTGGAAAACAGAAGCCCCGAACCCGCTGAAGGGTCAATGGAAAGAACGATTTGAACATATAAATATCGAGAGGTTTACCATGGAACATACAACAAAGCTTTTTTTCTTGGGTACAGCTGCCGCCGATTTCTCCCCGCGGCTAAAAACGGATTGCGCCGACCGCTTTGACAAGGATGCCCGTCGGGCCTCCTGCATTCTGATCGGAGAGCGTTATATGGTCGATTGCGGTTTGTACGCAATGGAGTCCCTGCGGATCGCCGGCACGGACATTTCCAAGATCACAGATATTTTCGTCACTCATTTCCATGCAGATCACTTTGTGGCAGATCACGCAGCTCAGATCGCAGCCGGCAAGGAAGTTCCCCTGCGGCTATGGGTACGGCGGGATGCGGAGGTGCCGGAGATCCCCAATGTGGAAGTGGTGCGTATGCCCAAGCACACGGTGATAGAGGTTGCGGAGGGCATGACCGTGGAATCCATCGATGCGAATCACCATCCCGCCACATTCCCCCAGCATTATATCTTCACCATAAACGGAAAGCAGCTTCTCTATGCCACGGACGGCGCCTGGTTCCTGACGGAATCCTATAAGTATCTGAAAGACCGCAACCTGGATATGATGGTGATCGATGCCACCTGCGGCGATTACGTGGGTGATTACCGTATGGGCGAACACAACAGCATCCCCATGCTCCGGCTGATGATGCCCTCCCTGAAGACCTGGGGCGTCATAAATGACAGCACAAAGGTTTACCTGACCCATCTTGCTCCCAGACTCCACCTGCCTCACGAGGAGACGGTGGCCCTGGTGGCAAAGGATGGAATGGAAGTGGCATATGATGGTCTTGAGCTGGATTTTTGATCCCACTATAACTCCAACAAAGGAGAGAGAATATGCATAATAAGACACGATGCAGAGTCTACTCCCGTGACGCACTGATTCGGGAAATCGAGGATCACGATATCATTAGCTTTGATATTTTTGACACCTTGGTCATGCGTAAGGTGTATGTGAATAAAGATGTTTTTCGCCATATGGCGGGGCGGCTGGATCCTAAGTGGGGAATTGATTTTTTCGCTGCCAGAACCGCTGCGGAAGCGGAGCTGTCCCGGGAGACCTACCCCTATATCGAAGAGATTTACGGCGATGTGGTTCGCCGCTGCCCTTGTTTAAAGGGCCAGGAAGCCGCGCTGATCGCCGATGAACTGGCATTGGAAAGAGATGTGATCATCCCCAGGCAGGATGTAGTTGAGATCTTTGCTTTGGCAAAGCAAATGGGGAAAATGGTGAACATTGTTTCGGATATGTATTTTCATGCGGATACCATCCGTTCCATTTTGGCGAATGTTGGTATTGAAGGATACGACAAGCTGCTGGTTTCTTCGGAATATAACAGCAGCAAGCCCCAGCAGCTTTTTGACAAGTATCTGGCGGAGCTGCCCTCAGGCCGCTGCCTGCACATTGGCGACAGTTGGGCCTGCGACATTCTCCCCGCCGGCACACGGGGTATTGATACCTTCCGTTTGAAAATGTCCACCGAGATCTATGAGTATGAGGAAAACACCATACCGCCGTCAGATCTGCAGGAGCGCACCCGGGTGGCAGAATATGTCGCCCAAAAATACAATAGTCCCTTCTTCGAAAAATAACACGTCCAGAATCCCATGTGGATAGAGGAAATGAAGCAAAATCTCCACCTGTCTTTTGACCAAACAGAACAATGAGACCGCAGCAGGGTTTTCCTTGCTGCGGTCTCGTTTTATTCATTTGCGGTGCTGTCGCCGCTGCGCGGTCAGTAGGTCTCGATCAAGCGATATTCACCGCTCCGAAGGACACGGACGAGATCTTCCGGGGATTGAATGCGGTGTTCGGTCATAATTCCACCTTTTGCTAACCGAGTTAAATCGTGTATATCGGAGCCGGATGTCATTGCCAGGTTATAGTGGGCGGCAAATTGACGGGCCAGCCCATTTCGGAATTGCTCGGTACCGCCGTTAAAGACCTCCATACCAAACAAGCCTTCTGCGGGCGTCTCTACGACCATATCGTCCCGGAAGGGGTGGGCATGCACAACGCAGGCCTCTTTCGGAAGAATGGCAAGCAGCTCGTGGATGTTTTTCATTTCGTTCAGCCGGGGTACCGTGTAGAAGAATTCTTCCTGCAGGCCATAAAGCAGATAGTCATTGGGATAACCGTCAAAACGCACCTCCGCGCCGGGAAGCACCGTAAAGCCGACCTTTTTGCCTTCATCTCTGGCAGTGCGGAATCCCTTCATCCAGCGGGCCACCTGCTGCTCATGGGTCAGGCCTTGCACCTCTTCCGGAAACCAACGGGTATAAAAGCGTTCAATGTAGTGATCTGTGATCACCATGCCGTCATAGCCAGCCTCTTTATAGGCGTGGACAAGCTCCCTGGCTCCGAGATGGGCAGCCCGGTCGCATTCATGGGTGTGTGCGTGCAGTTCGTATTTATACATAGTAAAACCATCTCCGGAAGGTTTTGTCGCCTTCTTCATTTTTGGGGACATATTCCATAAATATTATACTTCGATAAAAAAAGAAATCAACACCCTCATTATTTTTTGTCGTTTCAGCGGGTAATTCGTGAATCGCCCCTACGAACGGTTTGTAGGGGCACTGCACCCCGTCTATGTCATCCTGAGCGGAGTGCTGAAAGCACGGAGTCGAAGGATCTTGGCACCGAAGATCTGCAATGCAAAATCATAATGCGTAGATCCCTCGATGCGCTGCGCTTACACGGGATGACAACTTCGTGCGTAGCTGCCGATCCTCAGGAATCAATTGACCCCTACTTTCCCCGATATAAAAAAAGCGCCCGTTCATTGTTGCTTTGATGCTTTGGTCTTTTATGACTTCAAATTGACAAGCTGGGGCTTTTGCGGTATTCTAGATACAGAAATGGAGGCGTGATGCAAATGATCCAGGATCTGCACTCTCATACCTATTACTCTTATTGCGGCAAGGATTCTCCGGAAGCGCTCATTCAAACTGCCATCGCAAACGGCATCGAGCTTTTGGGTATTTGCGACCATTATTACGGTGTGGTTATGAATCGCCCCGGTGTCCCCTACGACAGCGATGAGCATCGGATCATCACCCATAACGCTGCGCTGAAGCGGTACTTTGAACACATCAAAGTCCTTGCGGATAAATACAAGGACTACATCGAAGTGTGGTGCGGCGTTGAGCTTACCGCCGTGGATAAGGGCTTTACCCTGATGCCCGACGGGGTGGATGTATCCATGTTCGATTTTTGCTATATTGAAAATTTCCAGTTCCCCAGCTCTGCCATTGACGATGTTTTGGCATATGCCGCCCGTTGCGGCTGCAAGCGAACCGGTCTTGCCCATATGGATTTGCCTACCTATCTGCAGGAAAAGGGGCTGGATATGGACGAATTTTTCAGAAAAATGAAGGAGCAAAATGTTTTCTGGGAGCTGAATGTCAATTACGACTCTAAGCATAAATTTAGGGAGCATCCCTATGTAAAGGCATTCTTCCAGAACAACGCGCTGATCGATGCCGTGAGAAATAGCGGTATGAAGATGGGCGTGGGCTTCGACAGTCACGTTTTGGAGGACTATGATGCCGGCAGGATCAAAGCTGCCTGCCGCAAGCTGGAAGCGCTGTCCATTCCTATGATTCAGTAACAAACAATTTTGCGGGCGATTCATGAATCGCCCCTACGAGGATATTGTAGGGGCGCTGCTCCTGCAGCGCCCGCGGACACCCGAGAGCGGGTGTCCCTACAGTTGCGATAAAAAGAAGCATCCCATTTGGGATGCTTCTTTTTTATTTCTTTAACACAGCTTGGCGCCGGCGGGGATAGCGTCATCCACCATCAGCAGGTGCAGCTTCTCTTCGCCGTTTTCGGTGTGGACGGCAGAGATCAGCATTCCGCAGGACTCCTTGCCCATCATCTTGCGGGGAGGCAGATTGGTGATTGCCACCAGGGTCTTGCCGATCAGCTCTTCGGGCTTATAGTACTTGGCGATGCCGGAGAGGATCTGGCGGTCGGTGCCGGTGCCATCGTCCAGGGTGAACTGGAGCAGCTTGTCGCTCTTTTTCACCGGCTGGCAGTCCTTAACCTTCACAGCCCGGAAATCGGACTTGCAGAAGGTATCGAAATCCACATTCTCGGTAGCGTAAGGCTCGATCTCGATGGAGGACTTGGGTTTAGAGAGTTCTTCCAATGCTTGCAGCTCCTTTTCCATATCGATTCGGGGGAACAGAGGCGCGCCAACGGTGGTGGTCCAGCTGCACTGGTTGCAGCCGCAGAAGTGCAGATCCTCCCACACACGGCCCTCGGCGCTGACATTCAGCAGATCCAGAATGGCCTTGCTGGTGTCGGGCATGAAGGGGGTGATGAGAACAGCGCTGACGCGGATGGCTTCGCACAGGTTCTTCATGACCTGCAGCAAACGGGGCTTGGTATCCTCGGACTTCGCCAGGATCCAGGGAGTGGTCTCGTCAATGTACTTGTTGGCACGGTCCAGCAGACGGAACACCTCGTTCAGCGCCAGGGAGAACTGGAAGGCATCCATATTCTTTTCGTAGCCTGCCACCACCTCATCTGCCAGGGTCTTCAGCTCATTGTCCAGCTCGGCGATCTCGCCGCCCACGGTTAACTGGCCTCCAAAATACTTCTGGCTCATAGCCACAGTACGGGAGACCAGGTTGCCCAGAGTGTTAGCCAGGTCTGTGTTGATGGTGCCAATCAGCAGCTCATTGGTGAAGTTGCCGTCGGAGCCGAAGGGGAAGGTACGCAGCAGGAAGAACCGCAGCGCATCCACGCCGAACCGTTCGCTAAGCAGGTAGGGATCCACCACGTTGCCACGGGACTTACTCATCTTCTCGCCGTTGAAGTTCAGCCAGCCGTGACCGTAGACCTTCTTGGGAAGAGGTAGATCCAGGCTCATGAGCATTGCGGGCCAGATGATGGAGTGGAAGCGGACGATCTCCTTGCCCACGAAGTGGACATCGGCAGGCCAGAATTCCTGCAGGTCGTCGTACTTGTCGTTTTCAAAGCCCAGGGCGGTCATGTAGTTGAACAGGGCATCGATCCACACATACACCACATGACCGGGGTCAAAGTCCACAGGCACGCCCCAGGTGAAGCTGGTGCGGGAAACGCACAGGTCTTCCAGACCGGGCTTAATGAAGTTGTTGACCATCTCGTTGACACGGGAGCGAGGCTCCAGGAAATCGGTGTTTTCCAACAGGTCCTGGATCCGGTCGGCATACTTGGAAAGCTTGAAGAAATAGGCCTCTTCCTCAGCGTCCTTGACCTCACGGCCGCAGTCGGGGCACTTGCCGTCCACCAGCTGGCTTTCGGTCCAGAAGGACTCGCAGGGAGTGCAGTACTTACCCTTGTAGGAGCCCTTGTAGATGTCGCCGTTTTCGTACATCTTCTTAAAGATCTTCTGGATGGCTGCCACATGGTAATCGTCGGTGGTGCGGATGAAGCGGTCGTAGGAGATGTTCATCAGCTTCCACAGGTCGATAACGCCCTTTTCGCCCAGCACGATGTTATCCACAAACTGCTGGGGAGTCACGCCAGCTTCCTTGGCCTTGTCCTCGATCTTCTGGCCGTGCTCATCGGTGCCGGTGAGGAACTTTACATTGTAGCCCTGCAGCCGCTTGTAGCGGGCCATGGTATCGGTTGCCACGGTGCAGTAGGCATGGCCGATGTGCAGATTGGAAGAGGGATAATAGATGGGAGTGGTAATGTAGTAATTACCCTTACACTTTTCACACATAGAAATTCATCCTCCTGAAAAAATAAAAATCGCCCTTGAATGCTCAAGGGCGACAAAATAGACGCGGTACCACCTTGTTTCGCAGAAAAATCTGCCTCAAACGCGATAACGGGCGTACCCGGGAACGGCTACCTATCGACGCTCCGGCTCCAAGACCATGTTCGGCAGCTTCCATCGCACCCCTTTCCAGCAACCGGGGCTCTCTGGGCGTTTCCGCCACCTACTCTTCTTTTCGCAGCTTTTGCAATATCCTAGTTATTATAGCCATTTTATGGGGGTTTTGTCAATAGAAACTTATTTTTTCCGGGTAAGCCATAGGGCCACTGCCACGGCGCTGATGCCGCCAACCAGCTTTCCCACGATCACAGCAGGCAGCAGTTCCGGGGCAAAGCCTGCGGTAAAGCCCAGATGGTCGCCAAACACGAAAGCCGCGCTCACCGCAAAGGCGATGTTCACCACCTTGCCCCGGTCATCCATCTCCTTTACCATGCCAAAGGTGGCGATGGAATTGGCGAGGGACGCGATGAGACCTGCCGCGGCGGTATCGTTGATGCCCAGCAGCTGTCCCAGTTTCAGTAAGGGTTTGCGAAATAATTTGGTGATCACAAATACCAACGGGAATGCGCCCGCCAGCACGATGGCTATATCGCCTACGGTCTGAAAGCCCTCTTCGATACCGTTCATACCGGGAATCAGTGCAAAGCCTGTGAGGGACTCCACAATAGCGGCTGCAAGACC
>JAZPXW010000103.1:0-21940 GCA_045543895.1 Faecousia sp. | reverse complement strand
GTGTTGTCTTCCTAAGACCGCTTGGCCTCCGACTTAGTTGAACTGGGGAGTGTCCAGCTTGGTCTCATCCACGGTGGCATAGTCGTATACCGGCAGCAGATGCACATGGGTAATGCCCAGATCCACCAGGTAGTCCACGCCCACGGGTACACCAGCCTCGTTCTTAAGACCCCGCTCGGTGAAGGCCAGGTACTTGCCTTGATACTGGGAATCCTTGATCCGGTTGCTGAAGTCCCGCACATGGACCTCCCAGATCACCGCCTGGGAGTAGGAGGTGATACCGGCCTTAAAGGAATTGCTCCAATTCTCCGGGTCGGTGGTGGACAGATCCACTACCATGCTCCGGTTGCCGTTGACACCGGCGGCCTTTGCATAGGGATCGGTGGTCTCCTGGGTGCCGGCGGAGGTGGTGACGGTGTAGGTGTAGTAGGTGCCGTGACCGCAATTTTCCTGGGTGTGCTGCCACACGCCCCGGTCGCCCCGGGCCATTTCCACAGTTTCGAAAGCATCGCAATCATTGCCGGCAGTAAACAGCTTCAGAACCACCTTGGCGGCGGTGGGTGCCCACACCTTGAAGGTGGTATTACTGCCCTGGATCACGGCGCCCAGGTCGCTTCCGTTGTAGGTGTAATTCTCCACGAATTCAGCACAGTCAAAAATGCCCATGGGGAAGGCGGCCTTCTGACCGAAGCCTTCGATCTCAATGGTATAGGTCTTGCTCAGGTCAATTTTTTCTGCCAGGGTGATCTTGCCGCTGCCGGCTGCCTTGCCCAGGGTGCTGATATCGCTGACGGTCACAGCTGCGCCATCGGCGTAGACCTTCACCTGGTCCAGGGATGCGATGGTGATATTGGGGGAGAGAGAATAAGAAATGGTGTTAAAATCCTCTAACAATGCGGATTTCAGTTCGGTCAGACTTTCCAAGGTGTTTCCTCCGTCGTTACTGGTATAGGGTTGGGGATCGCCGCTCTTGAGATAAACCACCGTTTCCCGCTCGGTGATGGTCAAAAACCGGTCGTCGGGATAATCCTTGGTGGCAGAGCCCCAGGAGCTGCCGCCGGGATCAGAGCAATCTCTGCGGACGATGTAACCGATCTTGGTCACATCCTGGGGTACATTCAGCACGACCTTGCCGCCGTGCTTCCAGGGGGTAAAGACATAGCCCTTGCCGTCTTTGCCCTCGTGCCAGATCCACATATCGGTATTTTCAATACTCTGAGAGTATTTCCAGTAGAAGGTGACTTGATTATAGCCATCCTCCAGAGGGAGAGTATACTCCGTGGCTGTGGGGGTAGGTGGCGTGGTTTCCGGGACGGTAGTGGTCGGGGTGGTGCCGGAGGGCGTTTGGGTGCCACAGGCAGCAAGCCCCAGCAGCATGGACAGCACCAATGCCAGACATAAATGCTTCTTCATAAATTACCTCCTTAACAGCGATTGTGCGCGATGGTCACCGAGCGGATCTTTTCGATCAGCTCGTTTGTGGCGTAGTTTGCTTCCAGCCGCCAGCTCCAGTTGCCCTGGGCAACGGCGGGTACATTCATTCTGCCCTGGGCATTCTCCAGCTCCAGATAGTCCTGGATGGGGACCATTGCCAGGTTGGCCCGGCTGCCCAGGGCAAAGGCGATCAGCGCCTGGGGGATGGTCTGCCCCGGTGCGACGGGACACTCCTTTTTCAGCCGCTGGAGGGTTTCCTCGCTTTGCTCCTTTGCCCAGGAAGCGGTGCAGTCAGAATCGTGGGAGGCGGTGTATACCACCCAATTATCCGAGGGGTACATCCGGGGCAGATTCTCGCTGTCGTCTTCATAGAATGCAAAGTGGAGCATCTTCATGCCGGGAAAACCGGTGTATTTCAGGAGCTTGCGCACCTCGTCGGTGACGATGCCCAGGTCCTCGGCAATGATCTTCATATGGGGCAGCGCTTTTTTCAGTTTTTTGAACAGGGCTTTTCCCGGCGCTTTCTGCCAGGAACCACCCCGGGCATTTGGACTGGGGTACGGGACAGCGTAGTAATTCTCAAAGCCGATGAAATGGTCCAGCCGCAGGATATCATACAGCTCCAAAGCGCAGCCGATGCGGCGGATCCACCAGGTAAAGCCGTCCTTTTTCATGCCCTTCCAGTTGTAGATGGGATTGCCCCAAAGCTGTCCGTCCAGAGAAAAACCATCCGGCGGGAAGCCTGCGACTACCAGAGGGTCGCCCTCCTTGTTCAAAAGGAATTGCCCCCGGTCACGCCACACATCCACGCTGTCGTGGGCGGCATAAATGGGCATATCGCCAATGATGAAAATGCCTTTCTCTGTGGCATACCGATGGAGAGCATCCCATTGGGTGAAGAATTCGTACTGCACCCATTTCCAGAAGTTCATTTCCGGGGCGAAGCCGTCTGCCAGAAGCCGGGCTGCATGGGCATCCTTATGCTCTGACTTCCAGGTGACCCAGGGACTGTGACCGTAGCGCTCCTTCAGCGCCATAAACAGGGCATAGTCCTCCAGCCAATGGCTGTGCTTTTGGCAGAAGGCGGCATAGCTTTCACCGGGCTGGAATCGGGAAAAGGCCTTGCGCAGCAGGGAGAAACGGGTGTTCCACAGCCAGCCGTAATCCACACGCTGGGTATCATGCCGGTTTTCCAGCAGCTCTTCCTCTGTGAGAAGTCCCGCATCCTTCAGCTGTGGCAGATCAATAAAATAGGGGTTGCCCGCCTGAGAGCAGGGGGATTGGTAGGGGCTGTCCCCATAGGCGGTGGGGTTGATAGGCAGGATCTGCCAGCAGGTCTGCCCTGTGGCAACCAGAAAATCCACAAAATCCCGGGCGCATTGTCCCAGAGAGCCGATGCCATAGGGGGAGGGCAGGCTGCTGACGGGCATTAAAATGCCGCTTTTGTGGGAAAAACCGAAATTTTTCGTGTCCTTATTCACGCATAGGCTCCTTTCACTTGTTTTCATATTGATAGATGCCGTAGCCGTAGGGCGGCAGAGCGCAGCTTTGCACCGATGCACCTGTCAGAACATCGGTCATGGGCTGCCGCAGCTGTACAGCCGGGGCTTCGCTATCCAGGTAATTTTCCAAAAAAACATAGGTATTCTGACCGTCGGTGCGGCTGTGGCAGGTAACGCCATGGGGCAGTTCACCTACGATCTCCGAATGGATGCCCAGCCTCTGCAGCAGTTCCTCCAAAATGACGGCTTTGAGGCTGCCCTCATCCCGGCAGGCCTGGTAGATGGCGCTTCCCTCGCCAAAGCTGTGGCAGGTGACCGCAGGGGTGCCTTGATAGTAGCCGTCCGCATAGCTACTCAGCACCTGGGCACCCCGAAGCCGGATAGTCTCGCAGTAGTCCACCAGCCGGTGCAGCTGACCGTAGATCATCGCGTGGCGCAGCTCCTGGGGATACAGGGTATCGATCTCCTCAGCGGTGATGCCAAATACTTCCTTTAGTCCGCAGCCGGGGATGCCACCCAGGTGGCACAGATCGTTTTCGTCTGCGGTGCCGGTCATGTAAGTGCCATACAGCGTGCCGCCCTTTGCCACAAATGCGCGCAGGTTCTCCGCCGTGGTCTGGGAGGTGAGGTACAGCATGGGCACGACCACCAGTTTATAGGAGCTAAGGTCTGCATCGGGTGCGACGATGTCACAGTTGATGCCCCTCTCCCAGAATACCCGGTGGTAGGCATAGCAGGTTTCAAAGTATTTCTTATCCTTTTGGGCGTAGCCCTGGCAATCGTTCAGCGCCCACAGGTTTTCCCAATCCAGTATCAGCGCAACGGGCGCTTCGGTCAGCGAACCGGCTACCCGGTTGATCTTATTTAACACTTCACCGGTGCGCCGCACGCTGGCAAACACCCGGGTATCGGCTGTACCGTCGTGACCTACCACAGCACCGTGGAGCTTTTCGGAGGAGCCACGGCTCTTGCGCCACTGGAAATACTGCACGCTGTCGCTGCCGTGGAACACTGCCTGCAGGGAAGAAAGGGTGTCCAGACCCGGTGCTTTGGGCTTGTTGTAGGGCTTCCAGTTCACTAAGCTGGGGGTGCTTTCCATCAGCAGGAAGGGCTTTTTCTTAAGACTCCGGTACACATCGTGCCAGAAGGCAGTTTTTTGGGCGGTGACGGTGTCATCCCCGCTGTGCCACTCGGGATAGCTGTCCCAGGAGGCGAAATCCAGCACCTGGGCCACCTTGTGGTAGTCCAGCTCGGTGAACTCATACATCATATTGGTGGTCACCGGCAGGTGCGGGCAATGCTCCCGGATGGGGGCGATCTCATTTTCAATAAAAGAGACGGTCTGCCGGGTCACAAACCGATTCCAATCCAGATTCAGCCCGTGGATGCCCGTTTCGGTCAATTCTCCGGGCGGCTCGATCTGGTCGAAGCTGTCGTAGGTATGACTCCAGAAGGTGGTCCAGTAAGCTTTGTTCAGCTCCCGGATATCTCCGTGGAATTTCTCTTTTAAATAATCCCGGAAAGCCTCAGCGCAAAGGGGACAATGGCACTGCCCGCTATATTCATTGGAAATGTGCCAGGCGATGACGGTATCGTTATTGCCGTACCGCTGGGCAAGACGGGTATTGATGGCGCGCACCTTTTCCCGGTAAACAGGGGAGGTGAAGCAGTGGTTGTGGCGGGCGCGGAAATGCTCCCGGTCGCCATGAGCATTCACCCGCAGCACCTCCGGGTATTTTTCCGCCAGCCACATGGGACGGGCACCGGAGGGGGTAGCCAGGATCACCTTGCCGCCGGCAGCGCCGATCTTTTCGATGACCGTGTCCAAAAAGGAAAAGTCGTATTCTCCCTCCCGGGGCTCCAGGGTAGACCAGGCAAAAATGCCAACGGTCATTTCGTTGCAGTTCGCCTGCTGCATCAGCTCCATATCCCGGTCCCAGATACTGCTGTCCCATTGCTCGGGATTATAGTCCGCACCGTGGATCAGGTTTGGGAAGCTGGGGCAGGGGTGCTCTTTGTGTTGCATAGCGGTTCCTCCGGGTTTTGGTTCGAGTTCTTTCAGCCTATATCCTAGCACGGAGCCTGCGGAAAATCAACTGCTCCATCGGTTTACACAGGAGAAAATTTTTGTTATAATGGCACAAAAAGGAGGATCACCATGAAAAGGAATCGTACAATTTGCTGCATTTTGGCGTGTGTTCTGGGGATGACCTGTCTGGCAGGCTGCCAAAATGAGGAGCCGCAATTCATACTGGGCATGGATGCTTCCGCTGTACCGTCCCTGGAAGCCGGCGGCGTACAATATTATAATAATGAGGGGCAGGCGCAGGATGTGTTCGGAATCCTGGCTGACGCGGGTATCAACTATATCCGCGTCCGGGTATGGAACGATCCCTTTGATGAAAACGGAAATGGCTACGGCGGCGGAAATTGCGATATCCGTAACGCTGTGGAGATCGGCAAGCGGGCCACCCGTTACGGCATGAAGCTGATGGTGGATTTCCACTATTCCGATTTCTGGGCAGATCCCGGCAAGCAGATGGTGCCTAAGGCCTGGGAGGGTATGAATATCGAAGAAAAGACGGATGCTCTCTACCGGTTCACCTGCGACAGTCTGAAAAAGCTGAAAGAGGCAAAGGTGCAGGTGGGCATGGTGCAGCTGGGCAACGAGACCAACGGCGGCCTTGCGGGAGAGACCCAGTGGGAGAACATGGCAAAGCTGTTTTCTGCGGGAGCGAAAGCGGTAAGGGATACTCTGCCGGGTACGCTGGTGGCAGTGCATTTTACCAATCCGGAAAAGCCCGGTGCCTATGCGTATTACAGCAAGCAGCTGGCGCAGTATCAGGTAGATTACGATGTGTTTGCCACATCCTACTACCCCATGTGGCACGGCAGCCTGGAGAATCTGCAAAAGGTATTGACGGCTGTGAGTGAAAGCTATGGCAAAAAGGTGCTGGTGGCAGAAACCGCCCACGCCTACACTCCGGAGAATCTGGACTTTCACCCCAACACGGTCACCCCGGATTCCCAAACACCCTATCCCATGACCCAGGAGGGACAGGCGGCCTGGGTGCGGGAGGTGGCAAATGCCGTTTCCCAAATCGGCGGTATGGGCGTGTTTTATTGGGAAGGCACCTGGATATCCGCTGGCGGCAGCACCTATGAAGAAAACAAAAAGCTCTGGGAGGCACACGGCTCCGGCTGGGCCAGCTCCTATGCGGGAAGCTATGACTCCAAGGACGCGGGGAAATACTTTGGCGGCTGCGCGGTGGAAAACCAGGCATTCTTTGACAGCCGGGGAAGGGTCCTGGATTCTATCGGTGTATTCGCGCAGCTCCGACACGAATCGGAACAGCCGTAACGACTTAAAAGTTACTAAAACCTAGGAAAATGCCCTAATTTGTGGGAAATTACATATATTGGGCGAAGTGAATGCTAAATTTTCACAAATTGCACAATAAAATGCTGTTTTGCCCTTGACTTTTACGAAAAAATGCAGTATCATCTCTTGTGACAAAAGCCCCTCTCATGAGGGGTAATTATTACCGCATAGCGGAAAAATAGGAGGAAAATTATGAAGAGAATCATTTGCGTGGTTCTGGCCATGGTTATGTGCCTGGGTCTGTTTGCAGCTTGCGATCCTGCTACCCCCAACCCCACTAACAACCCCCAGAACCCCACCGACAACAAGGGCGGCGAAGTCGCCAACCCCCTGGCAGGTACTTACGATATCACCATGTGGGTTTCCGAGAAGGAAGGCGTTGCCGATCTGTTCAAGACTCAGATCAAGGCTTTCATGGACGCTAACCCCGGCATCGTGATCAACGCTCAGATCGAGGGCGTTTCCGAGGCTGACGCTGGCTCCAAGGTCATCGCTGACGTTGCTTCCGCTCCCGATATGTACTGCTTCGCACAGGACCAGCTGGCCCGTCTGGTGCAGGCTCAGGCTCTGGTTGCTCCCAAGGGCGACATGGCCACTGCTCTGACCGACGCTAACGACGCTGGCTCTGTCAACGCCGCTAAGGTCGCAGGCGAGATGTACGCATTCCCCATGACTTCCGATAACGGCTACTTCATGTACTACGACAAGTCCATCCTGTCCGATGAGGACATTAAGGACCTGGCTGCCATCGTTGCTAAGAGCGAGACCGCTAACAAGAAGGTTCGTTTTGCTCTGGAGAACGCATGGTACACCGCAGCTTTCTTCTTTGCTACCGGCTGCCACCACAACTGGACCACTGACGAAAACGGCGAGTTCGTTTCCGTTGACGATACCTTCAACTCCCCCGAGGGCATGATCGCCATGAAGGGTATGGAGATCCTGGCTAAGTCCCCCTGCTACGATTCCAACGCTGACATCTTCACCGATGCTTCCGTTGTTGTTACCGGCACCTGGAACGCTGACGCTGCTGCTGCTTTCTTCGGCGAGAACCTGGGCGTTGCTAAGCTGCCCTCCTTCACCGTTGACGGCCAGACCTACCAGCTGGGTTCCTTCTCCGGCTACAAGCTGATGGGCGTTAAGCCCCAGACCGACGCTGTCCGTGGCGCCGTTCTGCAGCAGCTGGCTCTGTACCTGACCAATGCTGAAAATCAGCTGGCCCGCTTCAATGCTTTCGGTTGGGGTCCCTCCAACAAGGAAGCTCAGGGCAACGAGGCCGTTCTGGCCAACGCTTCTCTGACCGCTCTGGCTGCTCAGAACGCATTTGCTGTTCCTCAGGGCCAGATCGCCGGTGTATACTGGGATAACGCTAAGCTGCTGGGCGCCGTTGCTAAGAACGCTACTAACGACGACGAGCTGCAGGCTGGCCTGGATGCTTACACCGCATCTCTGGAAGCTTTCACCAAGCTGACTCCCGAGCAGAGAAATTCCTACACCGTCATTGGCGGCATTAAGGACACCGGCTGGGGCACCGACTTCCTGATGCAGGAAGATCCCGCTGGCACCTGGACCTCTGTCGAGGCATTTGATCTGACCGCAGGCACCGAGTTCAAGGTCCGTAAGGGCATGAGCTGGGATATCGCTTTCGGCGACAACGAGTCCAATGCTGACGCTACCGTTCCCACCAGCAACAAGGCTAACTTCAAGGTTGAGACCGCCGGCAAGTACTACATCAAGATGGTGCTGAACGCTGACGAGACCTCCGCTGTGATCGAGCTGGTCCCTGCTGAGTAATTCATAATTTACGGAAGGCTTGGGGAGCCTTTTGGCTCCCCATCCCTTCCCTGCGAAGGCATTGTTAGCTGACATGCGAAGACAACTCTTGTCTGGCGTGCGACCTGACAATGCCTTTTTCATTATAAAAAGGAGGTAGCGTATAAACTGCGGTTTATATCGGTTTGCTTATGAAAAAGCTTTCTGATCTGGAGTATTTAAAACTCAATAAGTTCCAGCGCTTTTGGCATAACTTCCTGATGTTCTTTGCTGCGATCCCCGGCTTTTTTGTAAAGCTGGGCAAGGGTTTTGTAAAATTCTTCGTGGATCTCGGTATTGACATCAAGGATGGCGCGCTGGACATTTTCCGCACCTTCCGCAACGGCAACTGGGCGGTCAAGCTGTCCTTTTTGATTTTCGGTATGGGCAACCTGTACTATGGCCAGATCCTGCGCGGATTGTTGTTCCTGCTGTTTGAGGCCGTGTTCATCGCCTATATGCTGGTTCCCAGCGGCGGTATTTATTGGCTCAGCAAGGTCAACTGGTTCCAGACCGGGCAGACTATCGGTACTGTCCAGGGCGGCAAGGTCGTAGAATATGTGGATTACAACGGCATGCAGATCCCTGTGGAGACCTGGGTCAACGGTGACGACTCCGTTAAGGTCCTGCTGTACGGCCTGCTGACCGTTGCGTTCATCGTTGCGTTTATCTGGACCTGGCGTATGCAGCTGAAGCAGTGCAGCATCTGCATGGACATCACCGCCAAGGGCAAGAAGGTCAAGAGCGGCAAGGAAGATATGCGGTCCCTGCTGGATGACCAGTTCCACAAGACCCTGTTGGCTCTGCCCGTTGTGGGCATCCTGGTCTTTACGGTCCTGCCGATCATCTTCATGGTGCTGGTGGCCTTCACAAGCTACGACGCAGCCCACGACGGTTTTGCCAATCTGTTCAGCTGGGTGGGCTGGGACCACTTTAATGAATTGTTCGATTTCGGTGAAGGCGGTCTTGGTATAGCCTTCGGCGAGATCCTTTCCTGGACGCTGATGTGGTCCTTCTTCGCCACCTTCAGTAACTATTTCCTTGGCATGTTCGTTGCCATGATGATCAATAAGAAGGGCATCAAGCTCAAGAAGCTTTGGAGAACCGTTCTGGTCATGACCATTGCCATTCCCCAGTTCGTTTCCCTGCTGTATGTTTCCAAGCTGTTCGACGGCTCCGGTATCGTCGGTGAGTTCCTGGGCCAGATCCCCTTCATCAAGGAGTACTTAACCACGAACCGGTATATTTCCCTGTGGGACTCCCCCACAGTGGCAAGAGTCCTGGTCATCGTCATCAATATTTGGGTCGGTATCCCCTATATGATGCTCCAGGCAACCGGTATTCTGATGAATATTCCTGCGGACCTGTATGAGTCTGCCCGTGTGGACGGCGCGTCCCCCTGGCAGCAGTACATTCGTGTTACCCTGCCTTACATGCTGTTTGTCACCGGTCCTGCGCTGCTGACCAGCTTTGTGAGCAATCTCAATAACTTCAATGTGATCTATCTGCTCACCGGCGGCAACCCGCTCAACACCACGATCGGTACGCCCGGCGGTGCCTCTGTGGGTCACACAGACCTGCTCATCACTTGGCTGTTTAAGATGACCTTGGGCAGCACGGATTCCAAGTATTACATGGCTTCTGTGGTGGGCATTCTGATCTTCGCGGTTTGCGCTGTCCTGTCGCTGATCGTCTATAACGTTATTCCTTCTACTAAGAATGAGGAGGATTTCAACTGATGGCTAATAACACATTAAGGCGCTCCGCATTGGGCGCAAAAGCCAGCAGACGGCTGGCCAACACCGCCATCTATATCGTCCTGATCCTGATCACCGTGATTTGGCTGTTCCCCTTCTTCGGTATCGTAATGGAATCCTTTAAGGTAAACACCAAAATGATGGATGGCGAGCTGTTCCCCGAAGTGTTCGGCTTCGACAACTATATCCGCCTGTTTAAGGAAACCGATTTTCTCAAGTGGTTCGGCAACACGGCCCTCATGGGTGTTGCTACCGCAATCTTCCAAACACTCTTTGTGCTGATGATGAGCTATTCTCTGTCCCGTCTTCGCTTCAAGGGCAGAAAAGCGCTGATGAATCTGATGCTGATTTTGGGTATGTTCCCCGGCTTTTTGACCATGATCCTGATCTACAAGGTATTCGTTGACCTGGGTCTGACCATGGAAATGGCTCCCGTTGGTCTGGTGATCGTCTATTGCGCCAGCTCCGGTATGGGTTACTACATATCCAAGGGCTTCTTCGACACCATCCCCAAGACCCTGGACGAGGCCGCCCGTGTGGACGGCGCTACCCGCTTCCAGGTGTTCTACAAGGTGATCATGCCCCTGTCCGGCTCCATCATTATCTATACCATTCTGATGGGCTTTATGGCTCCCTGGGGCGACTTCATGATGGCCAGCTATATCATCCACGAGAACAGCCAAGGCATGAGCGTAGCGGTGGGCATGTATGAGTGGCTCTCTAAGACCAATCTGAACACCCACTATACCATGTTCTGTTCTGCCGGTGTGGTGGTTGCACTCCCGGTTACTGCAGTGTTCCTGGCCCTGCAAAAATACTATGTCGAAGGCGTCACTGGCGGCGCAGTCAAAGGATAAGAGGAGAAGATTATGGCTACTGTTAAATTTACAAATGTACAAAAAATCTATGAAAAAGGCCAGACTCCCGCAGTTTCCGACTTCAATCTGGAGATCGCCGATAAGGAATTCATCGTCTTCGTCGGTCCCTCCGGCTGCGGTAAGTCTACTACCTTGCGTATGCTCGCCGGCTTGGAAGATATCAGCGGCGGTACCATCGAGATCGACGGCGTTGTGGTCAATGACCTGCAGCCCAGAGACCGTAACATCGCAATGGTGTTCCAGAACTATGCATTGTACCCCCACCTGACCGTATTTGAGAATATGGCATTCTCCCTTCGCCTCAAGAAGATGGACCAGGATGAGGTCTACAGAAGAGTTACCGAGGCTGCGGAGATCCTGGGCATCACCCAGTACCTGACCCGTAAGCCCAGAGCGCTGTCCGGCGGTCAGCGCCAGCGTGTCGCCATCGGCCGCGCTATGGTTCGTGATTCCAATGTGTTCCTGATGGACGAACCCCTTTCCAATCTGGACGCCAAGCTGCGTAACCAGATGCGTGCTGAGATCATCCTGCTGCGGCAGAAGATCGACTCCACCTTCGTGTATGTTACCCACGATCAGACCGAGGCTATGACCCTGGGCGATCGGATCGTCATTATGAAGGATGGCTTCATCCAGCAGGTGGGTACACCTGAGGAAGTGTTCGACCGTCCTGCCAACCTGTTTGTGGCAGAGTTCATCGGCGCACCGAAGATGAACATTATGAAGACCCAGCTGGTGGAGGAGAACGGCAAGTACTATGTCACTCCCTACGGCTCCAAGATCGAAGTGGATGGCGAGAACGGCGAGCGCCTGCGCAAGGCCGGTTACGGCAGCCGCGAGGTTCTGCTGGGTGTTCGTCCCGAACATATCGACCTGGCTGAGGCTGGCGAGAACACCATCAACGGCACCATCCTGGTGAACGAAATGATGGGCAGCGAGCTGCACCTGCATGTGCGGGTGGATGAAAACAGTAAGATCATCGTCCGCACCCCCACCGTCAACCTGACTCACGAGGAAAGAAAGCAGCTGCGTAAGAACCAGCCTGTACATCTTTCCTTCCCTGGCAAGGTTATGTACTTCTTCGATCCCGAAACCGAGAGAAATCTGCTGTACTAATTGCATAAAAAAGAGGGGCTGTTGCAAAAGCAACAGCCCCTTAAATATTTTTGTGTTGACGGAAAGTCCGTTACTGCAGTGTCATTCTGAGCGAGCCACAGGCGAGTCGAAGAATCCACGCACCACTGATAGGGGATGGATCCTTCGACTTCGTGCTTTCAGCACTCCGCTCAGGATGACATAGTGAGAACAATGGAGGACAGAAGGAATGGTGTCCTTCAGCGCAAGATCACGCTGGTCTGACCGGCGATGGTGAGGGTGGAACCCTCCAGAGATGCCGTTCCGACACCCACGAATGCCACCAACTGAGAAATGGTGATCTGAGGGAGCTTAGAAAGGTCGACGGTCACTTCGTCGGTGGTGGTGTTGTGGATCACGACCACGCTCTTGCCTTCATACTCCGACAGGAAGCCGCCCACTCTGCCTGCCTTCAGATCCAGAGAGGTATAGGTGCCGTTGGCGATCTCGGGATTTGCCTTGCGCAATGCGATGAGCTTTTTGTAGTGATTGTAGAGGCTATTCGGGTCAGACAGCTGGTCCTTTACTGTGCCGTTGGCCTGCTTGGCGGAATAGTTAGCGCCAACAGGATCCTTGACGGTGTCATCATCGCCCCACAGCATAGCCAGACGGCGGTTGGCATCGGTGTTGCTGCCGCCCCGGGAGCCCAGCATGCCGATCTCCTCACCGTAATAAATGAAGCTGGAGCCGGGCATCAGCAGCGACAGGTTCGCTGCCACCTTGGTCTGCCCCATGGCGTGCATCAGATAGCCGGCAGACCGGTCCATATCGTGGTTGGAGATAAAGGTGACGGGCATGGCATCGGGATTCTGCGCCTGGATGTTGGCGATATATTGCGCCACATATTCGGTGTAGGTGCGCACCTGACCACCCCGGGCGGCGCGGGTGATCTGACCGTCCACCTGAGAGGTGCTGAAGTTGAAGCAGTTGAGGGCTGCAAAGTAGGGGTAAGTGATGGGATCACCGTCCCAAACCTCGGCTACCGCGTAGAGATCGGGCTTGATGGCGCGCAGCTGCGCCATATACCATTTCCAGAATTCCACATTCTTTTCTTCGTTACCGTAATAGATGTACTTGGCAGCGTCAAAACGGAAACCGTCAACTCCCATATCCAGGTAGTACTTTGCCGCCTTGACCATTTCTTCCCGAACCACCGGATTGTCGTAGTTCAGCTCCGGCATCTCGTGGGAGAAGTTGCCCTCGTAGTATTCCCGGGTGCCGGGCAGAGCGCAGAAGGTGGCGTTGCCGGATTGATCCGGGGCAAAGGAATAGTAATTATAGTAGGGGTCGCTGGTGTTGCCTGCCACATGGGCCTCCCGGAACTTGATGAACCAAGGGTGGCTGGAGGAGGTGTGGTTGATCACCAGGTCCAGAATGATCTGTACATTGCGGCTGTGGCAAAGCTGGATCAGTTCCTTGAGGTCTTCCTCGGTGCCGAACTTGGGGTCTACGGAATAGTAGTCCTTTACATCGTACTTGTGATAGGTAGGGGAGGGGTGGATGGGGCTGAGCCAGATGCCCTCGACACCCAGACTCTTGCCGGAGGTGTCGTCACCGTCGTTGAGATAGTCAAAACGGTTGATAATGCCCCGCAGGTCGCCAACACCGTCTCCGTTGGAGTCGGAGAAGGAGCCTACGAAGATATGATAGTAGGCGCGGGCATTGGTCTGTACGGGAACGGGCGTTCCTGCATCCAAGATCATCACCTCACCGGGCTCGGTAGTTTGGGTAGTTTCGGAAGGGTCGGTGGTTCCGGCAGTCGGGTTGTTTGTGCAGCCAAACAGGGAAAGCCCCAGAGCAGCTACCAGAAGGAGTGCGATCCATTGTTTCATAGGGTACCTCCATAAAAAACGGGATATAAAAATTATACCATATTACCGGAAGATTGCAAGAAGGAAAGCACTTTTGGAGGGGCAGAAAAGGGCTCCAAACAGGTGCTTTTCCTTGACAAAAAGGGGAAAATATATTATCATTTTCTATAATAGGGCGGTTGCGGGGTGCTCTCCCTACTGCCCTGTAAAGAGAACGATATTAGGAGAAAAATACTATGCGAAACAGTGGTATTTTAATGCATATTACTTCTCTTCCCGGCCCCTACGGCGTGGGTACTATGGGAAAAGAAGCCTACCGGTTTGTAGATTTTTTGGAGGAGGCCGGCCAGAGCTACTGGCAGATCCTTCCTCTGACTCCCACCGGCTACGGTGATTCCCCCTATCAGTCCTGCTCTACCTTCGCAGGCAACCACTACCTCATCGACCTGGATGCGCTGGTGCAGCAGGGTCTGCTGGAGCAGCAGGAGCTGGAACGCTACCGCTGGTTTGTTACCGAGCAGCGGGTGGATTTCGGCCTGCAGTACCAGAACCGGCTGGATGTGCTGAGAAAGGCATATAGCCGTTTTGAGGAAAACAAAGAATATCGCAGCTTTTGCCGCAAGCAGGGTGCCTGGCTCAAGGATTTTGCCCTGTTCATGGCGCTGAAGCAGAAATTTGAGGGGATGCCCTGGTACCAGTGGGAAGAGCCTATTAAGTTCCGCAAAGCTGCGGCGCTGAAAAAGTACCGCGCGGAGCTGGCAGAGGAGATCGGCTTCTACTGCTTTATCCAGTATCTGTTCTACACCCAATGGGAGGCTCTGCGGAGCTATGCTCACGATAAGGGTGTGAAGATCATCGGTGATGTACCCATCTATGTGCCCTATGACTCTGTGGAGGTATGGTGCGATCCTACCCTGTTCCAGCTGGACCAGGATCTGAATCCCGAAGCGGTCGCCGGCTGTCCTCCCGATTACTTCAATGAAGACGGGCAGCTCTGGGGCAACCCCCTGTACCGCTGGGATGTTCATAAGGAGCAGGATTTCAGCTGGTGGGTCCAGCGTATGGCTGCCGCCGGTGAGCGGTACGATGTGGTAAGATTGGACCATTTCCGTGGCTTTGAGGCCTACTGGTCTGTTCCCTATGGCGACGAGACCGCAAGAAACGGTCAGTGGCTGAAGGGTCCCGGCATGGACTTTGTGAATGCTATGAAGACGCAGCTGCCCCAGGTGGCAATGATCGCGGAGGATCTGGGCCTTATGACCCAGGAGGTGCGGGATCTGCGCAGCGCTTCCGGCTATCCCGGTATGAAGGTGCTGGGCCTTGCCTTTGATTCTGAGGAGCCTTCCGAGCATCTGCCCCATGTGTATACCACCGATACCGTGTGCTACACCGGTACTCACGACAATATGACCACTCGCCAGTGGCTGGACACCGCATCGGAAAATGCGGTGCTGTATGCCGCGGAATACATGAACCTGACTCCCCAGGAGGGCTATGTGTGGGGCATGATCCGCACGGCCCTTGCCAGCATGTCCGACCTGTGCATCATTCCCATGCAGGACTACCTGGAACTGGGCGGTGAGGCACGGATGAACCTGCCCGGTTCCCAGACCGACAAAAACTGGACCTGGCGCGCAGCATGGGACTACCTGTACTCCGGTCTTGCCCAGCGGATCCGCCGTTTGACCAAGATCTATGGCCGTTTGACCCCCAACGAAGAACTTTCCAATGGAGAAGAGAAATGAAATTAGATTGTCAAGAGATTTTAAAATGGACCGAAGCCCAGCTGAAATATGACCACGATGTATCCCTGCAGGAGGCAACGCCCCAGGCGCTGCACCAGGCTTTGGGTGAAGCCGTGATGATGGCAGTTGCCGACCGCTGGAGCGATGCCAAGAAGGCCCGTAAAAACAGCAGAAAAGCCTTCTACATTTCCGCCGAGTACCTAATCGGACGGCTGGTGTATTCCAACCTCTATAACCTGGGCATTCTGGAGGAAATGAAGCAGCTGTTTGCGCAGCGTGGCGTGGATCTGGCAATTCTGGAGGATATCGAGGACGATGCTCTGGGCAATGCCGGCCTGGGCAGACTGGCAGCCTGCTTCCTGGATAGCGCCGTCAGCTGCGACCTGCCTCTGTCCGGCTATGGCCTGCGGTATCGCTTCGGCCTGTTCAAGCAGCGCTTTGATGACGAGGGCCGCCAGGTGGAAATGGCGGACGATTGGACCAAGTACGGCGACCCCTGGTCCTACCGCCGGTATAAGCACACTGTGAAGATCGATTTCCCCGACCACACCGTGCTGGCTGTGCCTTACGATGTGCCTGTCATCGGCTATGGCACCAAGAATATCGGTACGCTGCGCCTGTGGCAGTGCGAAGCCCAGGAGGAGCTGGACTTTGACGCTTTCAACCGCCAGGATTACCAGCGGGCGCTGGATGCTAAGAACCGTGCCGAGGATATTACCCGTGTGCTGTATCCCAACGATTCTACCGTTGAGGGTAAGCGGCTGCGCATCAAGCAGCAGTATGTGCTGTCCTCCGCATCCTTGCAGGATATGGTGCGCATCTTCAAGCTGACCCACGGCTCCGACCTGACCCGTTTCCCGGAATTCTTTGCGGTGCAGCTGAACGATACCCACCCCGCCATGTCCATTCCCGAGCTGATCCGGCTGATGATGGCCGAGGGCATGGGCTTTGACAAGGCATTTGAAATTGCTCAGAAAACCTTCTCCTACACCAACCACACCGTTATGAGCGAGGCTCTGGAAAAGTGGGATCTGGACCTGCTGCGCAGCGTGGTGCCGGACATTGCGGAGATCATCTGCCGCATTGACCGGAAGCTTCGCTCCGAGCACCCAACCTGTTTGTGCTGCGGGATAACACCGCCCATATGGCAAACCTCAGCATCTATGTGGGCAGCTATGTCAATGGCGTTGCCGAGATCCACAGCCAGATCCTCAAGGATGATTGCTTCAAGGCTTGGTACGAGGTATTCCCGGAGCGCTTCCAGAATAAAACCAACGGCATTACGCCCCGCCGTTGGATGGGTCTGTGCAACCCCGAGTTGTGCCAGCTGATCACCGACAAGATCGGCGGCGATTTCCTCAAGAATTTGGAGGAGATCTCTGCGCTGAAGCCCATGATCGATGACGACCTGGTGCGCAAGTTCCAGGAGGTCAAGCGGATCAAGAAGCAGCAGCTGTGCGATGTCATCGAGAAGCGGGAGGGTATCAAACTGAACCCCGATTTCGTATTCGATGTGCAGGTCAAGCGCCTTCACGAGTACAGGCGCCAGCTGATGAACATTCTGTCGGTGGTGGATATCTACTTCCGGCTGAAGGAGGGCCGCCTGCCCGACTTCCAGCCCACCGTATATCTGTTTGGCGCTAAGTCCGCTCCCGGATATTGGCGTGCCAAGGCGGTCATCCGCTACATCAACCGGGTGGCAAAGCTCATCAACAACGACCCTGCCGTGGCAGACAAGCTGAAGGTGGTCTTTGTACAGAACTACAACTGCTCCTATGCCGAGCATATCATCCCCGCAGCGGATATTTCCGAGCAGATCTCTCCCGCAGGCACCGAGGCCTCCGGCACCGGCAATATGAAGCTGATGCTCAATGGCGCTGTGACCCTGGGTACGCTGGACGGCGCCAATGTGGAAATCGCCCAGGAAGCCGGCATCGAGAACGAGTATATCTTCGGTCATACTGTGGAGCAGATCAATGCCATTAAGGATACCTACCGTGCCCGGAGCATCTACGAAGAGAATGCTGACCTGCGCCGTGCGCTGGATACCATGGTGGATGGCACTGTGCCCACTGACGATACGCAGAGAGAGCTGTACCATTCTCTGCTGGATGGCGCCCACTGGCACAAGGCAGACCACTACTATATCCTGCTGGACTACGCTTCCTACCTGGATGCCAAGCTGCAGGCCAACCGGGACTATGCCGACCGGATGACCTTTGGCCGCAAGTGCCTGATGAATGTGGCTTCTGCAGCCAAGTTCTCCGCCGACCGCACCATCCGCCAGTACGCTTCGGAAATTTGGCACATTTCCAAGACCCAATACTAAAACTTAGGGCTTGTTGCAGTTTTTTTGCAGCAAGCCCTTTTTCTATCTGCACCTTGCAAATTGCAGGTTGTTTGTTATAATAGGGGAAAAAGAGGAAGGAGGCAGAACCGTGGAATTTATCAAACTCAATCCCTATGTGCGCTATGCCAGAGCCCACCAGAACATCGTGCGGCCTTTGGAGCCTGCGGTGTGCTACGATTGCCGCCTGTTTTATTTCCACAAGGCCAGCGGTACCTTCCAGGTGGAGCAGGAGCTGCACAGTCTGGTGGACGGAACGGTGATCTACCTGCCTCCCGGAAGCACCTATACCCTGAAGCTGGACCATATTTCCTCGGATGGCGCTGTGCTGGTGCTGAATTTTGACCTGGTGGATAGCTTCAGCTACCTGGACCACTCTCTGGGTACGGCCCGGGTCAGCCACCACGAGCCGGATAAGATTCTGACCTACGAGACCCCGGCTTTGGGCGAGATCATCGTGCAGAAGCTGCCCCGGCTGTATGATCCGCTGAGTAAATGTATTGAGGAATTCCTTTCCCGCCCGCCTTACTACCGGGAGAATATCTCTGCCATGGTGAAGCTGTGCCTGGTGGAGCTGCTGCGCACTTCCTCCACAGGGGAGATCCCCCAGCGGATTACCCAGGTGATGCAATACGTCGCGGCGCACTACGCTGACCCCAGCTTGAATGTCCAGAGGATCGCCGCGGAGTTTGGCTACCACCCCAATTACATCAGCCAGGTATTTAAGGAAAGCACCGATCAGACCCTTCGGGACTATCTGACCCACTACCGCATCCGTATGGCAAAGAATTTGCTGCGTACCACGGAGCTGGATGTGGGTACCGTGGGCTGGAAATGCGGTTTCAATTCTGTGTCTTATTTCATTAAGGTCTTCCGCCAGCACACCGGCATGACCCCCCATAAATTCCAAAAATCCACCATCTCCCAGCTGTATTAAGGGATTTGGTGGGATAATCCTAAATTGATAAGCGAGGTGAGGATGGTGGAGGCGTTTGTTATGGAGATTGCCGGGCTTGCAGTTTTTGTGCAGCCCATGTTTTTTAGCACCCGGGAATACTGCCGTCCCTACCTGTCCCAGCGAGAGCCGGAATTCTTTGTAGAGGTCACCGGGTCGGATCTGATTCGGCAGCAGGCGGCTCTGGATCAGGAGGCAGACGAGGAAGGTCTGCGCCGCAGAAAATTCACAGATCCGTTTTTGGAGCGGACGGTGATACAGGAAAAGATCGCCCAGAAGCTGCTGGAAAGAGACACCTTACTGCTCCACGGCAGCACCGTGGCGGTGGATGGGCAGGCTTATTTATTTACGGCACCCTGCCGCACCGGAAAATCTACCCACACCCGGCTTTGGCGGGAATTGTTCGGTGACCGGGCGGTGATGGTCAATGACGATAAGGCATTTTTGGCGTTGCGCCCGGATGGTGTATGGGCCTATGGCTCTCCCTGGATGGGAAAGCACGGCATCGGCAACAATATTTCTGTGCCGCTGAAGGGTATTTGCTTTTTGCGGCGGGGAACAGAAAATAATATCCAAAAGGCGCAGCCGGATAAATGGCTGCCGGAGCTGATCCACCAATGCTTTTTGCCGGAGGAACGCTATCTATCTCTGGTTTCTCAGCTGGCGCAAAGGATTCCTCTGTGGGAAATGACCTGCACCAAAGATCCTCAAGCCGCCGCCATCGCCTATGAAGCCATGTCCCGGGGGATGTAGCACCAGTTAATCAAACTTGAATTTGACGGAGGTGAGTTCCTTGAAGCGAGAGGATGCATTGTATCACAAAATTATGTTGATGACAGGCTTAGATGACGGCTATGATGAATGGTTAAGCTATTATTTGGAATCTGAAAATCCTTTAAGCAAGATTGCTTTGGAACTTGCTTGCTGTGGGTCTGATATTAACAAGACGATTTCCGTGCTGCACAATTTCTGCATGGAACAGCCATTTGACGAGGCGGTTGTTTGCGACAGGTTGAGAGCGTATTTCAAGAATGCTTATTACACAAACAGAATGAGCAAGGAAGAAATATCAGCTACTATGTACCGCTTGGCACTTAATGTTGGCGACCCCGGAGATTTTGATGTTCATTTGTGGGGGAGTATGTATTACATGGACTATTATTACTCCTTGGCTAAAGATGGGATGATTTCTTGGGAAAATTTCGATTTTGCGTTCTGCTCCTATCTTGATAACGGCATCCCAGTAGATTCGAACCGCATATGGAATTGCGCTCAAACAGAAGAAGTTTCTTTTATTGATAAAATCAAACATATGCTAAAGAAATAATCAGTTCGACATATTCCAATTTGACAAATGGTTAGTCACCGTTCGAAGCCTTCTCTTGTGTAAAGGGAGGTGGCACGGCGAAGCCGTGACGGAGGGATTGCCTTTGCTCATGCACTACAACCCCTCAGACAAAAATCAAAGATTTTTGCCAGCTCCCCTTGCACAGGGGAGCCTAGGCGCTGCCGCGCCAGTGTAACAAATAAGAAACCGCAGCACCGGAAACGGTGCTGCGGTTGTTTTGGTGTAGTGCAGGATTAGTCGGAAACGCCGTCGGGCAGGACTTCCCAATCTGCGGGGGGATCACCCAGGTCAATAACATCCATGGGAACGCCGCCAGCCAGAGCGGACTTCTGAGCGGTCAGGCCGGGGATGTTGTAACGGGCAACAGCCCAGATGTTGGTGGGAGACAGCTTGCCGGTCTCGTAAGCACGGCAGAAGTCGTCGATGATGAAGTGGTGAGTGCCGTTATGGCCGTTGACCATACCGTCGTACTCACGGGGCAGACGCTCTCTGCTCTGGATGGGGTAAGTTTCGCCCCAGCCTGCGCCCTCCGCGATCTTCTGGATGGCATCCTCGTAGTTTTCGTTGATGTTGTCCATCACGTCCTTGGGCTGCAGCTCAGCGGAAACGTCGACCATCTTGGTGGTTTTGCCGTCTTCCTTCCAGGTGCACAGGCTGTGACGGGCAACGGAGAATTCGTAGCCGCCGTCGGTGCCGTAGTACTGAGCAATGTAGGTCTCGGGAGCGACCCAGCCGATGCAGCGGTTCTCACACAGACGGGCAATACCGCCGTTGGACAGCTCCAGCAGCATGGTGGTGTTGGAGAAGGGGTTGTTGTAGATGTTCTGACCCTCGGTGCCGTAGATATCGGTACGGGGGCTGCCTGCGAAGCCCAGAGCCACGACCTTCTTTGCGTAAACGCCGGGCATGGTGCTTAGGATCATAGCAGTGGAGTGGGTGGGATACCACATGGGAGGAATGCCGGCGTACTTCTTCCAGTCCTCACCGCCGGAGCTGCGGAAGGAGCCTTCCATGTTACGGATGTCGTGGTTGTACTGAGCTTCACCGTAGGTGAACTTACCGAAGGTGCCCTTTCTGTACTCACGGCGGCAGAAGATTGCCGGGGGACGGTAGTAACCGGTCTCGCCCATGGAGTAGGTCAGGCGGGTCTCACGAACCAGACGCTCGATCTCGATGATCTCGTCGATGTCGGTGGCGCAGGGCACGGAGCTGTAGACGTGCTTACCGGCCTTCAGGGACTTGATAACATTCTGACCGTGGGTGGTACGGGGGGTGAAGATCGCGACAGCATTGATCTCCTCGGAAGCCAGAGCATCCTCAAAGGTCTCAATGATCTCTACGTCGAACTCCTTGGAGTACTCCTCGGCGCGCTCGCGGATCTGGTCACACACATAGACCTTCTCCACAACGGGGTGTGCCTTGAACAGGGGCACAAAGAACTTTGCAAAACGGCCGCAGCCGATAAAGCAAATCGTCATTTTCTTATCCATTACTTTTTACCTCCAAAATCCCATTCTTTTTCACGGACACCGGTCTCAAACTGCTTGGTGCTCAGCTTCCAGTCTTCCTTTTCACGGAACTTACGGACGAAGTTCTTCTTCAGCAGACCCTTCTCCTCCAGGTGGATGTAGCAGGCACGGTCGCAGGCGCGGCCGCAGATAGAGGTTCTGTAGGAGTGCTTTGCGGGGGGATAGAAGTAGATGTCCTGCAGGATCTCCTGAGCCTCTTCGCTGTTAAACTGAGCGGTGCCGTTGATGATGTCCATGCGGTCGGCACGGTCGGAGAAAGCTTCGGGGGGCATGAAGGGGTTCTTGCTGCCGTTGGCACCGTTGTAGTAA
>JAZPXW010000102.1:0-3568 GCA_045543895.1 Faecousia sp. | reverse complement strand
CCAGAATGTCGCCAGCCTGCTCGATCAGAGGCTTAACAGGAGCGAAGCAGATAACATCGTCATAGCCGGTGCCGCCGGTCAGATCACGCAGATACTGGGTGGCGTTCTCCATACGGGTGTTGACATAGTGCAGCTCGATGCCGTTCTTGGCAGCCTCTTCCACGGTGTAGATGGATGCGGCACGCTCCAGACGAGCTTCGTCAATGTCAGTGATGACCAGCAGGCTGGGCTTGCGGTCGCAGTGGATGGCGTAGTCGATGGCGCCCAGACCCATAGGACCTACGGATGCCAGCATACACATCTTGCCGCCTTCCTTAATGCCCATCTCGTGGACATAGGAGCCGGCCTTGGTGTGGTACATTGCGTGGAATGTGCCGATAACACAGCTCAGAGGCTCAGCCAGAGAGCCGTAGTAGTAAGTATCGGAGTTGTAGGGCAGCAGGGAGTCGGTCAGCAGGATCTCGATGGGGATGTTGGAGTACTGGGAAGAACCGCCGCAGTACTTGTAGGAGTAGCCGGGAGCCAGCTGAGAGCCCTTGTAGAAGTGGGCGGGCTGGATGGAGAACTTGTCGCCGACCTTGTACTTGTGCTTCCAGTTTTCGCCTACGGCAACAATATCGCCGCAGAACTCGTGACCCACGATGGTGGGATTCTCAGCAACATCATTGGGCACGCGCTTGTGATCCTCGCCCTCCAGAGCTGCCTTGTAAGTGGACATACAAACAGAGTCGCAAATGATGCGCACCTGCACGTCATCAGGACCTACCTCGGGCAACTGGATCTCATCCAGCCGCAGGTCGTTCTTGCCGTGGATTCTTACCGCTTTTGTATTCATAAATCAAACCTCCTGTTAGAGCATATTTACGATTTTATAGTACATTAGGATTATACCTTTATGCGCAGGAAAAATCAAGCAAATTGTATGAAATGGTATTTTCTGATCACATCAGACCCATACACCAGATCACAATCAGAGCGGTCAGGGTGACCAGAGTGTCGATGGTGATTCCGTAGAACATAGGCTTTAGTCCGGCTTTTTTGAAGTCGGTGATGCTGGTACTCAGTCCGATGGCAGCCAATGCGGTGACCATCAGGAATTTGCTGGCGCTTTTGATGGTGGCGGATACTGCAGCGGGGATGAGTCCCACGCTATTGATGATTGCCAGTGCCAGAAAACCGCCGATAAACCAGGGGACGATCTTCACAATATTTATTTTCTGTCCGCCACTGGCTTCTTTCATCTCTTTCTGCTTGATCCGGGTGCCGATGTAGGCAAAGACCAGCACGGTGGGGATGATGGCGATGGTGCGGGTCAGCTTGACCATGGTGGCAAAGTCGCCGGCGGCTTCGGAAAAAGCATAGCCGGAGGCAACCACGCTGGCAGTATCGTTGACAGAGGTACCTGCCCAGATGCCGTAAGCAATATCGTCCATACCCAGCGCCTTGCCCATCAGAGGATACAGGGCGATCATCACCATATCAAACAGGAATGTAGAGGACATGGCGAAGGCGATATCCTTGTCATCGGCATCGATCACCGGAGCGATGGCGGCGATGGCGCTGCCGCCGCAGATGCCGGTGCCGGCAGAGATCAGATTGCCCAGCTTCCAGTTCAGACCGAAGATCTTGCGGACAAAATAGCCGCCGCCAAAGCACATGGCGAAGGTGAAGATCATCACAAAGAAGGTCATCTTACCCACGGACATAATGGTGCCCACGGATAAGGATGCGCCCAAAAGGATGATGGCGGCCTTCAGCACTTTTTTGGAGGTGAATTTCAGCGCCGGAGCGATCCAGGCGGGATGGAAGAAGCTGTTGATAATGGTACCCATAAACAGGGCGATGATGGACGCGCCCAGCAGCTGCCCGGGGATCAGCCTTTCCAGCAGTACGGAAGCGGCAGCAACCGCAAAGCAAATAGCAACGCCCAGCAAGAACATCAGGCGGTCTTTGGCCTTCTTATTCACGATGATTCTCCTTTAGTTTTTTCCTGATTATAGCATCAATTTATAATAAAGTAAAGACACCGCGGGGTTCGGAAAAGGCAAAGAGGCGTCGGACCGATTTCGGAGCGGGGGGCGTGGTTTAAATAAGAATTGCAATTTAAATCGTATAATTAACAGCATTTTGCCATATTTTTCCTTTATTTTCAGTAAAAAAACGACATTAAGTACTTGAATTTCTAAAAATAGTATTATACAATTATAATGAGATTATATGCAGAAACTGCGCCTTGAAAGGAGAAAAGTATGAGTAGTATCATCAAACGCACACTTTCTTTTGTGCTGTGCCTTGCGATGGTAG
Organism: Faecousia sp.; assembly: GCA_045543895.1. GTDB lineage: Bacteria > Bacillota > Clostridia > Oscillospirales > Oscillospiraceae > Faecousia. Next base: position 1,264 of record JAZPXW010000102.1, on the reverse strand, counting down.
TGGCAATGGTTCCTGCGGTTTTCGCAACCGAGGAGCTGTTCGACATCAGCGGCAGCACCATGACTCTGGGCAACACCCTGGAGATCAACTTTGTTATCGACACCGCCAATCTGGAGGGCAGCGATAACTACGCGGAAATTTCCATCGATTATGCAGATGGCCGGGAAAGCGCAAAGACTGTGGTTCCCCAGAGCCAGTGGAAGGCCTTTGAGGGCACCAGAAAGTATGTATCTTTCTGCGTGTGCGCCAAGGAAATGAAGGATCAGCTGAGCGTTGCGGTCTACAATGTGGACGGCAAGCAGCTGAGCAACATCTACACCGACAGCGTAGGGGACTACGCTTACCGTGTGCTGGACAAGAGTGCTGGTCCGGACATGAAGGTTCTGGCAGTGGATATGCTGAACTACGGCACGGCAGCCCAGAGCAAGTTTAATTACAACACCGAGAACCTTGCCAATGGGGCACTGACCGAGGAGCAGAAGGCTCTGGCAACGGTGGTTGCCCGGAAGGAGAACAAGCAGGTCAAGGGCACCGGTCTTGCCGGCAGCACTCTGACCCTGGAAGAGAACATCCTTCTGAACTTTGTTTATGAAGACGCTACCATCGACCAGGCAGCCTACGCCAGGGTCTCCTTCACCAACCACTATGGCGAAGAGGTGAACTACACCGTCCAGGCGGATCAGTTTGCCAAGTATGACAGCACTAAGAAGTATGTGCAGGTAGATACTCTGGTGGTGGCAGACTGCCGCCAGCCGGTAACTGTGGAGCTGTACAATGCAGACGATGAAGTGATCAGCGAAAGCTGTGACAGCGTGGAAAGCTACACTGCCCGTGCAAACGATGCTCTGTTTGACAACATTCTGGCCTTCGGCGACGGCGCTTACAGCTACTTCCATAAGAACGAATCCGACTCCGGACTGGGCGACAACATTGTGGAAGTGTCTGCCAGCGTTTCCACCGAGAACGGCCAGGTCTCCGAGGCAGCAACCTTCGGCAACGAAGAAGTGTCCGCCCAGGTTCCTGCCGGCGTGCAGGTGGAAAGCAATACTCTGACGCTGACCGTTTCCGAGAAGAGTGCATCCGACAGCGGCGTTGCGCTGGAAGCCGGCCAGGAGATCCTGCCTCTGGACATCCATATGGAGGGTGTCAGCGCAGAAAACGCAACCGCTATTCAGGTCTGTCTGGGCAAGATCCTGCCGAACGGTCTGAACATCGGTAACGTGACGCTGTACCACGTGGAGGACGGCACTGCCAATGAAATGAC
>JAZPXW010000101.1:0-7757 GCA_045543895.1 Faecousia sp. | reverse complement strand
CGGCCCCTGCCAGCCCATCTTCAAGAAGGGTCTGATCGACGAGCGCACCGGCCGTTACGAGGAAGTTAACCGCATGATCGCGGAAGCCACCCACGGCGCTGTGGAAAATGTCACCCTCTACTCCATCCTGGAAGACCCCATGACCTCCTGCGGCTGCTTCGAGTGCATCTGCGGCATCGAGGCTTGCAGCAGCGGCGTTATCGTGGTCAATAGAGAATATAAGGGCATGACCCCCGCGGGCATGACCTTCGGCGAGCTGGCAAGCTGCACCGGCGGCGGTGTCCAGACTCCCGGCTTCATGGGTCACGGCCGTCACTTCATTTCCAGTAAGAAGTTCCTGGCAGCCGAAGGCGGCATCCAGAGAATCGTGTGGATGCCCAAGGAGCTGAAGGACGATGTAGCCGAGCGGCTCAATAAGACCGCTTTCGAGCTGTACGACATCGAAAACTTCACCGATATGGTGGCAGACGAAACCGTCACCTGCGATGCCGAAGAGCTGATGACCTGGCTGAGCGAAAAGAACCACCCCGTCCTCACCCTGGAACCCCTGATGTAACATTTTTCGCCAAAGGCCCCCTTGTGTAAAGGGGGCTGGCAAAAATCTTTGATTTTTGACTGGGGGATTGTAATGTGCCGAACATTACAACCCCTCCGTCTTTTGCTTCGCAAAATCCACCTCCCCTTACACAGGGGAGGCATCTCCCCCAAAAAGAGAGGTATTCCCCATGAAACGAATCTTCCCCGAAATGAATGACCGTCCGGACAACTGGATGCCCGCCGTGGCCATCGGCTATTGGCTGTTTGCCTTTTGGTTCAATCCCTTCTGGCTGCCCTTCGTGGGCGATGGCTTTTGGGAAGATCCCCGGTCGGCATCCTGGCTGGATATCGTCTATCATGCCATCAACGCGGTAGCCATCATTGCCATGTTCAAGACCTATGCGGTGGATTCCTTCCTCAATGTGCAGCTGGACACGGCGAAATTCTTCAAAACCGTGGGCGTGGCGCTGCTGGCGATGCTGGTGGTGGCGGTGGAAATGTATTTGTTCCCCGTCCCCAGGGTGATCGATGCCTATCCCATCAGCGAAATGGCAGGCATTGCGGTCACACCGGGTCTGATGGTGAGTGCGCAGCCGGTGTTCGGCACGCTGTGCCATGTGCTGCTGACGCCCATTGCGGTGGTGGGACTGTTCTACATACCCTGTTTTGCACCCATGTGCTGCCGCAAGACCTGGCTGGGCTATTTGGTGGTGACCGTTGCCCTGGCGATCCCCTCTGCCTTTGATATTCTCTGGCGTGGCGGCGAGGATTTTGTGATCCCCGCATTCCTGCTGAACCTGCCCATCCATCTGATCGCCTGCTGGTCCTACCAAAAGGCGGATACGGTCTGGGCGCCCCTGGCGACCCTCTCCGTCTTCAACCTCATCACCTCTCTGCTGACCATGCTCTTCTCCGCCTGACCCCAACACCCAAAGGCCCCCTTGTGTAAAGGGGGCTCCGCCCGTAGGGCGGTGGGGGATTGTTACAACCCCTCCGTCAGCTTCGCTGACACCTCCCCTTACACAGGGGAGGCATTACCCGAAAGGAAATCTCAAAAGATGAAAGTAACCTTCCAAATTGAAAATGCCGCTGCGGTGACCATCGAGTGCAACCCCGGCGATAATTTGCTGGAGCTGGCACGCCGCGCCAATGTGGCCATCGATGCTCCCTGCTCCGGCAACGGCTCCTGCGGCAAGTGCCGCGTCAAACTCCTGTCCGGGCAGCTGGATACCATTCCCTCCCGGCACATCTCCGAAGAAGAATTTTCCCAGGGCTGGCGGCTGAGCTGCAACTGCAAAGTCATGTCCGATGTCACCGTCCTGGTTCCCGATATTGCCTCGGCCTATAAATCCCGCATGAAGACCGCCGACCTTTCCTCTCCCCAGGAGCTCCGGATCTTCGAAGCCTGCCAGGAGCAGTTAAAAGCCTCCGGCATCTCTTTTACCAATGACTTCCGCGCGGTGCAGCTTACCCTGGACGCTCCCACCCTGGACGATACCATGCCCGATAACGAGCGGCTGACTTGGGGTCTGCAAAGCGCCCTTGGGGTGGAAGCTGTGGAAATTCCCTACGCCGTCATGGTGAAAATGGCAAATGTCTTGCGCCGCAACGACTTTTCCGTGTGCGTCAAGGGTCAACTACAGGATAACAGCTTCCTGTGCATGGACATCTGCGACCCCACCGATACCCTGCTGGCAGGCTGCGCCATCGACATCGGCACCACCACCGTCACCATGGTCATCTGCGATCTGGAAAGCGGCAAGCTGCTCGCCAAGGGTTCTTCCGGCAACGGACAGATCCGCTACGGCGCGGATGTGATCAACCGCATCATCGAGTCCGGCCGTGAGGGCGGCAAGAAAAAGCTCCAGGATGCGATCATTAAAGAAACGCTGAATCCCATCATCGGCTCTCTGTGTAAGAGTTCCGGCATCTCCCGGGATTCCATTTTGCAGCTGTGCATCGGCGCCAATACCACCATGAACCACCTGCTTCTGGGTGTGGACGCCGAGCCTGTGCGCATGGAGCCGTACATCCCCAGCTTCTTTAGTTGGGATGGTCTCAAAGCTGGCGACTTGAAGCTGCCCTGCAACCCCCTTGCTCCCGTGGCCATCGCCCCCAACATCGGCTCTTATGTGGGCGGCGACATCACCGCCGGCACCTTGGCGGCAGGCTTCTGGGATGAGGACGAAATGAGCCTGTTCATCGACCTGGGCACCAACGGCGAGTTGGTATTCGGCAACCGGGATTTCCTCATGAGTTGCGCCTGCTCCGCAGGTCCTGCCTTTGAGGGCGGCGATATCTCCTGCGGTATGCGCGCCACCGACGGCGCGGTGGAAGCCTGCGCCATCGATAAAGAAACCATGGAGCCCACCCTCACCGTCATCGGTGACCCGGGGCAGAAGGTGGTTGGCATCTGCGGCAGCGGCATCATCGATATCATTTCCGAGCTGTTCCGCACCGGCATCATCAATGCAAGAGGCCTGTTCTCCCGTGAGGGCAGCCGCATCCGCCGGGATGAGCACGGCATGGGGCGCTATGTGATCGCTTTTGAGTGTGAGAGCGAAACCGGCAGGGAAGTGGCAATTAATGAAGTGGACATCGATAACTTCATCCGTGCCAAGGGCGCTATCTTCTCCGCCCTCGATACCCTGCTCCAGTCCGTGGATATGCCCATCGAGGCGATTGACGCGGTGTATGTGGCGGGCGGCATCGGCAGCGGCATCAATATGAAAAACGCGGTGAACATCGGTATGTTCCCGGATATCGAGCTGGAAAAGTTCCGCTACATCGGCAATTCCTCCCTCACCGGCGCCTATGCCATGACCGTCAGCAAGGAAGCCAAGGAAAAGTGCGCGGAGCTGGCCGCCAATATGACCTATTTGGGGCTGTCCACTTACCCCGGCTATATGGATTCCTTCGTCGCCGCCTGCTTCCTGCCCCACACCAATTCCTCCCTCTTCCCCAGCTGCAATCTGTAACGCACCCAAGCCTTCTCCATCCCCGTTCGCACCCAAGCCTTCCCCTTGAGGGGAAGGTGGCCGAGCGTAAGCGAGGTCGGATGAGGTGAAATACCCCTCATCAGTCACCACCTAGCGGTGGCGACAGCTTCTCCCCGAGGAGAAGCCTATATCTCAATCAAAGGACCATCACTATGGAAATTCAAAACAACAAAGAGGAAATTCCCTTTTCCTACTATGCGGACCTGTTCTCCCAGGCAGACCCGGCGGAGATCACCGCCCGCCTGGGCATCCCTTGCGAAAACAACACCTTTCACCTGACCCTTCTGGGCATCCCCTGTGCGGTGAGCTATCCTGCCGCAGAGGTGACTCCTGCGCTGCCCATCCCCACCCAAACCTTCCTCCTGCGCTACCTGCTGGAGGGCAAGCGTGTTCCCTTCACCGGCACCTGGAAGACCTTCCGGGAGATGCCCTGGGGCGAATTATACATCAAGCCCTATACCGGCAGAGTGCTGACCCGTGCCGCCTTTACCTTCGGCACACGGCTTGCTGCCTTCCAAGCCGCAGCGGGAAAGCTGGGCGCGGAAAGCGTCCCCAACGGTGATGCCGGCTTTGAGTTCACCCTCATCGGGGACTATAAAATGCGCATCCTGGTGTGGGAGGGTGACGATGAATTCCCCCCCAACGCCCAGGTCCTCTATTCCGACAATTTTGAAGCCGGCTTTGCCCCGGAAGACCGTGTCGTCTCCGGCGACATTCTCATCACCACCATCAAATCCGCAATGTAACTCCAAAGCCTCCCTCTGATGAGGGAGGTGTCAAAAATCTTTGATTTTTGACGGAGGGAGAGAATCTCTCCCCCAGTCTCACTGCGTTCGACAGCCCCCTCGTCAGAGGGGGCCTTTTTACTTCCAACCGTTCCCAGCAGAAAAATCTTGCGTGTAGCCCAAGCGTGTGATATAATATTTCGGGCGATTGCTCAAAGAAAGGATAGTTCCTATGTACACGATTTCTGAACTGTACGACCTGCAGCACACGCTGGCTGCCGACTACCTCTCCACCTACCGCTACCCCTGGGAAGCGCTGAAGGGCATCAAAGAGCTGATTTTGCAGCTGGGAGAGACCTTAAATAAAGACGATTTCATAGAAGTAGCCCCCACCGTCTGGGTGCACCGGGAAGCCAAAGTCGCTCCCACCGCTTACTTAGGCGCACCCTGCATCATCGGCGCAGGCACCGAGGTGCGTCATTGCGCCTTCATCCGCGGCTCTGCCCTGGTGGGTGAAAACTGCGTTGTGGGCAACTCCACCGAGCTTAAGAATGTGATCCTGTTCGATAATGTCCAGGTTCCCCATTATAATTATGTGGGCGACTCCATCCTGGGCTATAAATCCCACATGTGCGCCGGCTCCATCACCAGTAATGTCAAGTCCGACAAGAGCCTGGTGGTCATCCACTGCGATCCCGCCATCCCCACCGGCATAAAGAAGGTGGGCGCAATGCTGGGCGACTTCGTAGAGGTCGGCTGCAACAGCGTCCTGAACCCCGGCACCGTCATCGGCCGCAACAGTAGTGTCTACCCCACCTCCTGCGTCCGCGGCGTGGTGCCCGCCAACAGCATCTATAAGAAGAACGATACCATCGTTGAAAAAATCTAATCGTAGGGCGGGGGCTTGCTCCCGCCGCAAAAGCCTTTTTCTTAAAGGAGAAAATCTATGGGAAAATATTTTGGAACTGACGGCTTCCGTGGCGAAGCCAATGTAAACCTCACCGCCGACCACGCCTATAAGGTGGGCCGCTTCCTGGGCTGGTACTATAACTGCAAGCGCCCCGCCGGCGCCACCGAGCGTGCCAAGATCCTCATCGGCAAGGACACCCGGCGCAGTAGCTATATGTTCGAGTACACCCTAGCCGCGGGCATCACCGCCTCCGGCGCGGATGCCTACCTGCTGCATGTGACCACCACACCCTCCGTCGCCTACATCACCCGGATGGACGATTTCGACTGCGGCGTGATGATCTCCGCCAGCCACAACCCCTACTACGACAACGGCATCAAGCTGCTCAACTCCCACGGCGAGAAGATGGACGAGGAGACCATCTCCTATGTGGAGGGCTACCTGGACGGCGATCTGAACCTGTTCGGCAGCCACTATACCGAGATCCCCTTCGCCACCCGTGAGAACATCGGCCGCACCGTGGACTATGTTTCCGGCCGCAACCGCTACATCGGCTACCTGATCTCCCTGGGAATGTACTCCTTCAAGGGCATCAAGGTGGGTCTGGACTGCGCCAACGGCGCCTCCTGGAACATCGCCAAGAGCGTGTTCGATGCTCTGGGTGCCAAGACCTATGTGATCAACGCCGAGCCCGACGGCACCAACATCAACCGGGATGCCGGCTCCACCCATATCGAGCACCTGCAGAAGTTCGTGAAGGAAAACGGCCTGGATGTGGGCTTCGCTTATGATGGCGATGCCGACCGCTGCCTGTGCGTGGATGAAAACGGCGAGGTGGTCAATGGCGACCATATCCTTTATATCCTGGGTAACTACATGAAGGAGAAGGGCCAGCTGGACACTAACACCGTGGTCACCACCGTCATGAGGAACTTTGGCCTGTATAAGGCGCTGGATGAAAAGGGCATCGGCTACGCCAAGACCAAGGTGGGCGACAAGTATGTCTACGAGTACATGGTCCAAAACGGCTGCCGTGTAGGCGGCGAGCAGAGCGGACATATCATCGTGTCCCAGTATGCCACCACCGGTGACGGCATCCTCACCAGCCTTAAGATCATGGAAGTGATGATGGCCAAGAAGTGCAAGCTGAGCAAGCTCTGCGAGGGTCTGACCATCTACCCCCAGGTGCTGAAGAATGTCCGGGTACATAGTAAGCCCGAAGCCCAGAACGATCCTGCGGTGCAGGCGGCTGTGGCGAAGGTCGCGGAGCAGCTGGGCGAGACCGGACGTATTCTGGTCCGGGAATCCGGCACCGAGCCTGTGATCCGGGTCATGGTGGAACCCCCCAGTAAGGAGCTTTGCCAGAAGTGCGTAGACAGCGTCGTGGATGTGATCTGCGCCCAGGGCCACGCAAGAGTGTAATACAAAAAGGAAGTCCGAAAGGACTTCCTTTTTTTGTAGGGCGGGGGCTTGCTCCCGCCGCAGGCGGCGGAGGGGTTCGTAGGGGCGATTCACGAATCGCCCGCGGGCGGATAATATCCGCCCCTATAATCACCTGTAGGGGGCGTGTTGCAGAGCGCAGCGAATTTTCCAATCTCAATGCCTGCCGGGGGCAGGCATACCAAATCTAATAGGTGTCACGGCATAAGCCGTGACGGATGAGGGGAAAACTTTATGTATAGCCTTTCGATTTTCCGTCCATACTCTCCTTATTATTATAATAAGGAGTGGTCTTATGAAAGTCCGAAGCCTTATGACCAGCCCCTGCATCACCATCTCCCCGGAGGAGAGCGTGGCGGTGGCATCCCGCACCCTCACACATTATAATATAGGGATGCTCCCGGTGTGCGCAGCCGATGGGGTCCTCCGGGGGGTGCTGACCGACCGGGACATCGTCACCCGCTGCCTTGCCGGCGGCAGAGATCCCCAGAAAACCTCCGTGCAGGATATCATGACCAGCCAGGTCCGCACGGTGGACCCCAATATGGAAGCCTCCGCCGCCGCCCATCTCATGGGTTCCCAGCAGGTTCGGCGCCTGCCGGTGCTGGAACAGGGGAAGCTGTGCGGGATGCTGTCTCTGGGCGACCTTGCCACCCGGGAGGAATCCGCCTACGATGCCGCCGACGCCCTTTCTGACATCACCTCCAACATCCGCTAAAGCCTTCTGCCGTAGGGAACGCATTCATGCGTTCCGTGTGCCGCACCGTTTTTGTGCTGTAGGGGCGATTCACGAATCGCCCGCCAAGCCTCTCTCCTGGCAGGGGAAATGTCATCCTGAGCAAGCCGCGCAGCGGCGCGTCGAAGGATCCGTTCTCCCTAAAAAACACCCATTTTCCCACCCAAAAACCCTCACAAAAAAAGTTGAAAAATTTTGTAAAAAGTGCTTGACAAACCGGTGGCGAAATGGTATTATATGCAAGCTGCGCCGATGAGGGGCCAAAACCCGGAGGCAGCAGCGGGTTTGTACCTTGTAAATTGAATAACGCAAAGACGAACAAAACACCTTGGACAATGATAAGATTGTTTAAGTTTCGTGTAAACGAATTTAAGCCAACGAAAATTCTTGAGTATATTTGCTAGAGCAAA
>JAZPXW010000100.1:0-6709 GCA_045543895.1 Faecousia sp. | reverse complement strand
CCCACGGCACTTACTCTGTACGTCTGTCCGACGGCAGCTTTATCATCACCCCCTTCGGCAAGGACCGAGTCTATATCGGTGAGGACGATCTGGTTCGTGTTAAGGGCGGCATGAAGGAGCTGGACAAGATTCCCTCCCGTGCTGTTGGTCTGCACCAGAAAATCTATGAGACCCATCCCGAGATCCGTGCTGTGCTGTTGGCTCACCCGGTACACGCTATGGCATTTGCCGTTACCGACACCAAGTTTGACCCCCGCACCATTCCCGAAAGCTACATCCTGCTGCGGGATGTCAAGCGCCTGCCCTACGGCAAGATCTACACCCACCAGGAAGAGACCGCCAAGGATTTCGGTGTCGCCTGCCCTGCTATTATGGTAGAGAACGAATGTGTCATCGTCACCGGCGAATCTCTGCTTCAGGCCTTTGACCGTCTGGAGGTTATGGAATCCACCGCCCACTCCATCATCAATTCCATGGCCATCGGTAACATCGTCCACATCTCTCAGGAAGAGGTCGACGATCTGAAGGTCGCCTTCAATCTGAAGGACTAACGAAATATCCAAGGGAGCAGCGCCGCTGCTCCCTTGACTTTTTCCTTTGAAAATGCTATATTGTTGGAGCTATGGAGAGTTGTCCGAGGGGTTTAAGGAGCTAGTCTTGAAAACTAGTGATGCGGCAACGCACCGTGAGTTCGAATCTCACACTCTCCGCCAAAAAGAAGACCACCTTACGGGTGGTCTTCTTTTTAACTGTACAGGTCAAGATTCAAAAAAGCGCCACCCATAGGTGGTGCTTTTTGGATGGAGTGAGAGGGATTATTCTTGCATAGATATGTGAATGATTTCCATCCGCACCCTTATGGGTGTGTCTGGAAATCATGGGATTTTCCCACGGGCTAAATAAGTGTCCCCCGGACACTTGTTTACCTTGCTATAGAGCAAGGCCGCCCTTTCAAATCCCTCTATAGCCAAAAAAGAACCACACCGTTGGTGTGGGCTCTATGGAATAATAAGCAGGATTTCCATCCGCACCCTCACGGGTGTGTCTGAAAATCCTGGGATTTTCCCACGGGCTAAATAAGTGTCCCCCGGACACTTATTTACCTTGCCTCTCGGCAAGGCCGCCCTTTCAAATCCCTCTATAGCCAAAAAAGAACCACACCGTTGGTGTGGTTCTTTTTTGGCGGAGTGAGAGGGATTTGAACCCTCGCGCGGCTTTTGACCGCCTACTCCCTTAGCAGGGGAGCCCCTTCGGCCTCTTGGGTATCACTCCGAATCTGTTAGCCAAAGTATTTTAGCATAGGAATATCTCTTTGTCAAGCAGTAAAAAAGGGATTTTAAGGAACCCCCGGGGAAACCGGGGGTTTGCTTATTTCTTAATGGCGTATTCGATGGGCTCGCTGGCGGGCATCTCCAGAAGCTCGGGGTGTGCCAGCAGCTCCTTCACCAGAGCCACGGTGCCGGAATAGTAGTAGCCATCGGCGATGCGCTCATCCAGGGTGATGCCCAGAGGCACTACCTCACGGCAGCGGCCTTCACCGCCATGCTCGTATTCCTTCTTCCAGCATTTCTTACCCAGCACCACGAAGCAGGAGTTGGTACCCCAGTTGACCAGGTGGTGATAGCCGCATTCCAGGCCGATGGAACCCAGGTTGGAAAGGAACACAGAAGCATGGTTGGGGTCAGAGCCAATGAGTGCCTGAGGAGCCCAGCCGCGCTTATCCAGCCACAGCACAAACTTCACCACCGCCACCACCAGCCAATGGGGCAGCTTCATAACCAGATCCATAGCGCCGGTGGAGGTATCGGTTTCATGGCGGGCAACATGGATGGCCTTCATGATCTTTTCGTGGTATGTATCGATGGTGTCCTCGGGCTTATATTCAAAGAATGCCAGACCTTCTTCGGACTTATCGTCGAAGTACTTCTTGACCGTAAATGCTACCGTAACTTTATCCCGCTGGTAGATCTTATGGTTGCACACAAAGCGGTTCATCTTGGGGCGCAGGATGAATGCCTTGCCAACCGCGGCGCTGATCAAATGGAAGAAGGTATAGCGGTGGGTCTTATCGAGACCTTCATTCTTCTTTTCCAGGTAAGCTTCCAGCGGTACCAGGTCGATATCCACGCTCACATAAGCCTCGTTGTCGGCTCTGTTGGGCATCAGCGTGGTCATAATTTGATTCATTGCGGGCAGATCCTTAAGCCATACGGCGTCCGGACGGTCTCCCCATTTTTTCTTTGCCATGTAAAATTCCCCCTTTTTGTGGTTATTCTAGCAAATACCGACAAAAAAAGCAATGAAAACTTATTCCTGCCGTTTGAGACTGTTTTCTCTTGACGATTGGGAGCGGTTTTGATACTCTATAGGTATAAAAAGGAATACGAAAGGAGCTCACTATGAAACGCAAATTTTTAGTATGGCTGGCGCTGTTTGCCCTGCTGCTGGCAGGCTGCAACGGAAATCAGCCCGACATTACCACAACACCCACCACTACAGTACCCACTACCACCGCTGCTCCCCTGGCCAGCGACATATATGCCGATGCCGTTGATGCCCTCGCGGAGAATGTGACCGCCATTGTGTCGGTGGAGAACCAGCTGACCGTGGGCAATTCTCAATACTCCAACACCGCCGAGATGTCTGTCACTTACATGGGTCTTGGCAGCGATGTCCTTTCTGCCCGGGTGAAGAAGACCCTTACATACGGCGAATACAGCACCGAAGTCTACGAGTATTATCAAGCCGGCAAGGCCTACACAAGCATTTTGGAAAACAACTTCTCCCAGGATATGTCCCAGGAGGATTTTCTTGCCCGGTATCTGCCGGTGGCTCTTTTGGATGCATCGCTCTATGAAACGGTGACCATGGAGGGTGACACCATCACCTTTGCCGATGCCACAGCTTTGGAAGCCTGGCTGGAGGGTGAGCTGGTCAGCGCATCCGGCACAGCCACGCTGAAAAACGGCACCCTTTCTGAGACCACCTATACCGCCACCTATACGGTAGGCAGCAGCGAGCAGACCATCTCCGTGACCCAGGTTCTCGGACCTGCCATCAGCACCGCAATGCCCTCCTTCAGCGAGGAGGAATACACCGCTGTGGAAAGCATTGATGCTGTTGCGCTGCTGGAGCAGGCCTATGGCTATCTGAGCGTTGCCAAGAATATCGGCCTTCGAGAAGTGGAAAGCATCATGAGCCAGGCTGCCGCCTACACCTTTAACAAGCAAACCAACATATTCACCTGGAGCGGCGACGGCTCCCCCATGGTCCAGATCGAGCAGAATCTCTCGGATATGAACTACACCACAGGCCAGGCAAACGACATAAACATTCTGGAAGTTTTCAAGGACGGTATGTACACCATTTCTGAAAACCACGGTACACCAGTCAGCGACAGCTCCGTTACCCTGCCGATGCTGGAAAACTATTACCGGGAAACTCTCACAGAAAACATTATGGATCCGTTTTACCTGCAAAGCGCAAAGCTGACTCCGGTCAGCGGCACATATCTGGCAGAGTTTACTCTGACCGATGAATTTGGCGATGCCAACTGCGCGGATGTGTGCAGCACCATCTTCGGTGACCCCAATACCCTCGATGGCATCGCCTCCAGCTACAAAAACAATGAGCTGACCTATTACCTGGCTGTGGATCAGTACACCGGACTTCCCACCGCCCTGGGCTATTACTTTGAAGGCAGCCACAACATCCAGGGGCAGGAGTATCTGCTCACCCAGCAGATCGACTACTACATTGACGCTGCCTGCCTGGACGCTTATGAAGAGATCACCGGCGAGCCCTCCCCGGATGAGGAAACCGAGGGTGCAACACCTCTGCTGTACCATGTGACCGGTGAGAACGGTCAGGAGATGTGGCTGTTCGGCACAATCCATGTGGGTGACAGCCGCACCGGTTCCCTGCCCCAGGAGCTGTATGATGCCTTCGCAGCGTCCAAGGCTCTGGCTGTGGAATGCGATACCGATGCCTTTGACGAGCAGCTGGAAACCGACGATGCTCTCAGTGCAAAGGTCAGCGCCGCCTATTTCTATGGCGACGGCTCCACCGCAAAAGATCATATCAAAGACGAGACCCTTTACGAAGACGCGGTCAGAGCGATGAAGGCCAGCGGCAACTATCACAGCAATGTACCGTACATGAAGCCTTCGCTGTGGAGCAGCAGTCTGGATAATCACTACCTGCGCCTTGGCTATCACCTCACCTCGGATAAGGGTCTGGAATCCCGGCTGCAGCTGCTGGCAAAGCAGCAAAACAAGCCCATTTTGGAAGTGGAATCCTCCCTGTTCCAAATTGAAATGATGACCGGCTACTCCGATGCGCTCCAGGAGACACTCCTCGAGGAGAATGTGTATACCGATGCACAGGAATACTGGGAGTCTGTGGATGAGCTGTATGAGCTGTGGTGCGCCGGCGATGAAGCCGCATTGATCGAAGCGCTGAATGACGACACCTCGGAAATGACCGAGGAAGAGCAGAAGCTCTATGATGAATACAACACCGCCATGTTGACCGACCGGAATGCCGGTATGCTGAATGTGGCACGGCAGTATCTGGAAAGCGGAGATACGGTGTTCTACGCTGTGGGTCTTGCCCATCTGCTGGATGAGACGAACGGTCTGGTATTTACCCTGCGGGATGCAGGCTACACAGTAACCCTGGTGGAATACCAATAAACAAAGTAAAAACCAGTCGGGTACACACCCGGCTGGTTTTTTTGCAGTTTCCCCGCTCTGTGCCTTTTCCAAGTTTTGAAAACTTATTATGAACAAGCGATTTGATGCTTGCTCCTGTATGGCCGTTGGATTATAATATAGGGTAGGATAGTATAATTTCTCTGTCAGTTTAGGCTGTATAGGTAGTTTTGCAAAGGATGGTGTTATGAACGAGAAAAAGACCGGAGGGTTCCTTGAAAAGCTGGCCACCTTTATTGTGGATAAGCGGAACCTGATCTTCCTGCTTTACATATTCGCGTTTATTTTCTGCCTGTTCTCCATGAGCTGGGTGCAGGTGGAAAACGATGTGACCAAATATCTGCCGGAGGATACCGAGACCCGTCAGGGTCTGGTGACTATGAACGAAAACTTCGTAGTATTCGGCACGGCGCAGGTGATGGTATCCAACGTCACCTATGAAACTGCCGAAGCGCTTTACGATATCATTGCCGCGGTGGATGGCGTGGACATGGTGGTCTTTGACAGCAGTCCGGAGCACTACACCAGTGCATCTGCCCTGTATGATGTCAGCTTGGCGGGCGGTAATTTTGACCCCATCAGCATACAGGCCATCCAGGAGATCGAAGACAAGCTCTCCAACTACGATGTGGCGGTATACACTGCGGTTGGGCAGGATATGAATGCCATGCTGCGGGATGAAATGGCGACCATTCTGGTGGTGGCCTGCGTCATCATTCTGGTGGTTCTGGCCCTGACCTCCCGGGCATATATGGAGATCCCTGTGCTGCTGATCACCTTCGGTACTGCAGCTATGCTGAACATGGGTACCAATTTCCTCTGCGGCAAGATCAGCTTCATTTCTGACTCCGTTGCTGTTGTGCTGCAGCTTGCCCTGGCTATTGACTATGCCATCATTCTGTGCCACCGGTTCTCGGATGAACACGAAACGAAGAACGCCCGGGACTCTGCCATTACCGCGCTGCGCAAAGCCATCCCGGAGATCGGCGGTTCCAGCCTGACTACCATCAGCGGTCTGGCTGCCCTTGGTTTTATGGAATTCGGCATTGGTCTGGATATGGCGATCGTGCTTATGAAATCCATTTTTATGAGCCTGCTGTCCGTTTTCACCTTGATGCCGGGTCTTCTGGTGCTGTTCTGCCCGCTGATCGACAAGACAAAGCACAAAAAACTGCTGCCCGATATCACCTTTGCAGGAAAATTTGCGGTAAAGGCCCGGCGGGTCGTGCCTTTCCTGTTTATTCTGCTTCTGATCGGTGCCTTCTGGCTCTCCAACCAATGTCCCTACACCTACAGCTTCACCGATCTCAAGACCGCCAAAATGTCAGAAAGCCAGACCAACTACTTTAAGATCAAGGATACCTTCGGCACCAGCAACATGGTTGCGGTGGTACTGCCCAGCGGCAATTACGAAGCAGAGGCCAGGATCTTGGAGGAACTGAACAGCCGCCCGGAGGTCAAGAGTACCATGGGGCTATCCGGCATTGAAGCTATGGGTGGTTATAAGCTGACGGATGCGCTGAACTCCCGGGAGCTTTCCGAGCTGATCGGTATGGACCACGAGGTAGTCCAGCTGCTCTACACGGCCTACGCGGCGGAGCACAACCAGTACGGGCAGATCCTGGGCGGGCTGGATGAGTATGAGATCCCGCTTTTCGATATGTTTATCTATCTTAAGGATCAGCTCCAATCCCACAATATCAGCCTGTCCAGCGGTGAGGGTGCTTCCCTAGACGACCTGTTTGCCCAGCTGGAGCAGGCACAGGCGCAGCTGCAAAACGAAAACTACAGCCGTATGGTGGTTTACCTCACCCTTCCGGAGGAAGGGGAAGAAACCTATGCATTCCTGGGTGAAATGCGCTCCATCATTGGGCGGTACTACGAAGATGACTACTATCTGGTAGGAAACTCCACCAGTTCCCGGGATCTGTCCGCATCCTTCGGCACGGACAATCTGGTCATCTCCATTCTCTCCACCTTCTTCGTTATTATGGTCC
>JAZPXW010000099.1:0-2383 GCA_045543895.1 Faecousia sp. | reverse complement strand
CCTGCCTGGCGAATGGCCTCCAGCTCGTTTTCAATGAGATTCAGTGCTGATTTCATAGCGATTCTCCTTTTTATTCCCCTCTCCGTCACGGCTTACGCCGTGCCACCTCCCCCGAAGGGGGAGGTCACGCTCCCCCTTTGGGGGTAAGCGAAGCGCAGTCGGCGGTAGTGAATGACAGCCCGGTGGGCTGTCAGAGCCGCCGACCGGGCTCGCCGCAGCGAGCTGTCGCCGAAGGCGACTGAGAGGGCAAAAAATGAAGCTGGTTGCAGAAAGAGCTTCCTGCAACCAGTTGGTTTTATTGAATCAGCTCCTTGATGACTTCACCGGCAATGAGCAGTCCGGCTACCGAGGGGACAAAGGCCACGCTTCCGGGCAAGCTGCGCCGACCCTCCGGCAGCTCCTCACCGGTATCCCCGGCAGAAATGATGGGATCCTCCGTGGAAAACAGCACCTTCACATTTTTAAAGCCCCGCTTGGCACACTCCTTGCGCATGATCCGTGCCAGGGGACACACCGAGGTTTTGCTGATATCGGTAATTTGAAATTTGGTGGCATCCAGCTTGTTGCCCGTACCCAGGCAGCAGAGGATGGGAACCCCTGCTTCCTTTGCCCTGGCGATGAGCTGGAGCTTTGCGGTAACGGTGTCGATGGCGTCTACAATGTAGTCGTACCGGGTAAAATCGAACTGCCCGGCGGTGTCCGGCCCGTAAAAGACTTCGTGAATGGTCACATCGATCTCCGGGTTAATATCCAGCACCCGGCGCTTTGCCGCCTCTGCCTTGGACATCCCCACGGTGGAGTGGAGCGCCAGCAGCTGGCGATTGATATTGGTGGGGCTTATGGTATCGTGGTCGATAAGGTCCAGCGCACCCACACCGCTGCGTGCCAGAGCCTCTACGGTGTAGCCGCCTACACCGCCCAGACCGAACACAGCCACCCGGGCATTTTTCAATTTGTCCATCGCCGTCTGCCCCAGCAGCAGCTGCGTGCGGGAAAAGGGTTCCATATTTCCGCTCCTTATACATTATATATAGTAATAGTATCACCGAAAAAAGGGAAAGTCAATCTAAGGAAAAGGATTGCTATTTGGGTGGCTTTCTTATATAATAGTGCCTATGGAATTTAGGAAAGAGGCGCCGGTATGAACAAGATCGCATTTGACAATGAAAAATATCTGCAGCTCCAATCCCAGCACATCCGCCAGCGGATCGACCAGTTTGGCGGCAAGCTGTATCTGGAGTTTGGCGGCAAGCTGTACGATGATAACCATGCCTCCCGTGTCCTGCCCGGCTTCCAGCCGGACAGTAAGCTGCGGATGCTGCTCCAACTGAAGGAGCAGGTGGAGATGGTCATCGTCATCAACGCGGCGGACATTGAAAAGAATAAGATCCGGGGCGACCTGGGCATCACCTACGACCGGGATGTGCTGCGCCTGCTGGATATTTTCCGGGGCTTTGGGTTCTATGTCAGCTCCGTGGTGCTCACCCGGTATGAGGAGCTGCCTGCGGTCAAGGCATTTCAGGCAAGACTGGAGAGCCTGGGCGTGCGGGTCTACCATCACTATGATATCAAGGGCTACCCCGCGGACATTGCCTATGTGGTCAGCGACCAGGGCTACGGCCGCAATGAATATATCGAAACCACCCGGGAGCTGGTGGTGGTCACCGCGCCGGGTCCCGGCAGCGGCAAGCTGGCCACCTGCATGAGCCAGCTGTACCACGAGCATAAGCGGGGCACGCGGGCGGGCTACGCCAAGTTCGAGACCTTCCCGGTTTGGAATCTTTCCCTCATCCACCCGGTGAACCTTGCTTATGAGGCAGCCACCGCCGACCTGCAGGATGTGAATATGATCGACCCCTACCACCTGGAGGCCTACGGTCAGACCACCGTCAATTACAACCGGGATGTAGAAGCCTTCCCGGTGCTGGTGACCATGTTTGAGCGGATCCTGGGCCAGTGTCCCTACAAGTCCCCCACGGATATGGGTGTGAATATGGTGGGCAGCTGCATCGTGGACGATGAGGCCGCCCGGCATGCCTCCTGCCAGGAGATCCTCCGGCGCTACTATGCGGCGCTGTGCGACCAGAAGCAGGGCAAGGCCTCCGATGAGCAGGTGTTCAAGCTGGAATTTTTGATGAAAAAGGCCGGGGTCGCCCCGGAGGAACGCCGGGTGGTGGCCCCCGCCCTTGCCAAGGCCGAGGAGACCGGCAAACCCGCCGCTGCCATGGAGCTGCCCAATGGGCGGATCGTCACCGGCAAGACCTCTTCTTTGCTGGGGGCATCGGCTGCGCTGCTGCTGAACGCCTTGAAGGAGCTGGCAGGCATCCCCGATGAACTGCACCTGATCTCCCCCAAGGTCATCGACCCCATCCAGCACCTGAAG
>JAZPXW010000098.1:0-4859 GCA_045543895.1 Faecousia sp. | reverse complement strand
TTTGCCACACGAGAAAAAAGAAAGGAGACCTAAAAGGTCTCCTTTCTTTTTTCTGGGGTGGGTAATGGGACTCGAACCCACAACGCCTGGAACCACAATCCAGTGCTCTGCCAATTGAACTATACCCACCATATTCAGTTTGCTGAACATTTTAAAATGGCACGCCAGAAGGGACTCGAACCCCTGACCTACTGCTTAGAAGGCAGTTGCTCTATCCAGCTGAGCTACTGGCGCATTTCTTTGGAGCGGGTGACGGGAATCGGACCCGCGTATCCAGCTTGGAAGGCTGGTGTTCTACCATTGAACTACACCCGCAAATCCGGGATCCCTGTGGGATTCAGCCATAAAATAGTAGCATAAGAAAATGTTTCTGTCAAGGCTGAATTTTCAGAATCTCCGGGATTTTTTCATAAATTACCTGAGCCACAGCGCCTTTTCCGCATTCGCACACATTGGGGAACTTATCGGCGATCACGCCGTCGCTGGGACAGAAGGCATAGTCCGCCCCATAGAGCATATTCAGGTCGTTCTCTCCATCGCCCACGCACACCAGGATCTTCCGTCCCAGCTGCTGCTGCAATGTCCGGGCAGAGCGGATCTTGGAGCAGCCCTTTGCGTGCAGGTCGTGGATCCTGGCGCAGCCCCGGAAGCCATCCACCTTATCCCCATACTTCTGCTGGATATATTCCGCGGCGCTGTCCATCATTTCGATTTCCCAATCGTAGCCGCTGCACATGGAGATCACCGTATTATCCCGGAATTCCCCATTGAGGGTCAGCTTCATAAAGGGGTGCTCCACCGACGCGATATCTCCGTACCGCCAGGCGCAGTCGTTATTTTCGCAATAATCCTCCCACCCGGCATCCTTGTGGAACATATAGTGGGCCTCCACGCCCTGCAGTTCTATATTCAGCTTTGGAAACCGAGTCTGCAGGTCGCGGATCAGCTCTGCCGGGTCCAGGTCGATGGGACAAACATTGACCAGCTGCCCGGTGGTCGTATCGTAGGCTGCGCTGCCGTTATACAGCAGCAGCGGCGCATTGACCGGGACGCTGTTCAGATGGCTGCGGTACATGGGCAGACTGCGCCCGGTGTTCACCGTAAAGGCACCGCCATTGGCCATAAAATATCGGATGGCCTCAATATTCCGTTGGGGGATGGTGGCATCCTTGGCGGTCAAGGTACGGTCAAAATCCACCGCCAGCAATACATCGCGAAACATGTTATTCTCCCAGTTTTTCTAATTTTTCCAAAACCTGCTGGAAATATTCCGGCAGGGGCGCATGGACGATCACAGGCCGCCCATCCCGGGGATGGCGGAAGCACAAAATGCCTGCGTGCAGACACTGGCTATCCTGCCCCAGCTCCGGCTTTTTATGCCCGTAGACCGTATCACCCAGAATAGGATGCCCGATATGGGCCATATGGACACGGATCTGGTGGGTGCGTCCCGTTTCCAGCCGGCAGCGCACATGGGTGTAGCCCCGATAGCGGCGCACCACTTCCCAATGGGTCACCGCGTTTTTAGAACCCCGCTGGGTAACGCACATCTTCTTCCGGTCGGAGGGGTGCCGCCCGATGGGGGCATCCACCGTGCCGCTGTCCTCCCGGAAGCCGCCGCAGACGATGGCCTCGTAGGTCCGGGTCATGGAATGGTCCTTCAGCTGGGATGCCAGCATCGTATGGGCAAGGTCGTTCTTGGCAACCGCCAAAAGGCCGGAGGTATCCTTATCGATCCGGTGGACGATGCCCGGGCGCAGCTCCCCATTGATGCCGGAGAGGGAATCGCCCATGGCGTACAGCAGGCCATTGACCAGAGTATCGTCCTGGTGGCCAGCAGCGGGATGCACCACAAGCCCCTTGGGCTTGTTGAGTACCAGCACATCCTCATCTTCATAAAGAATGTCCAGGGGCATCTCCCTGGGGGCAATATCCACTTCCTTCGGCTCGGGTATGGTGACCTCCACCACATCGCCCGCCTTGAGCTTATCGTTTTTCCGACCCGGCTTGCCCCGCAGCAGAACGCAGCCTTCCTCCAGCAGCTTTTGGGCGCCGGAGCGGCTTAAATTTTCCACGCTGCGAGCCAGGAACGCATCCAGCCGCTCACCGTCGAATTCGGCGTACAGGGTCATTTCTTCTCGTCCTTCCAAAACTCCCGGTTAAAGAAAAACAGATGCCCCAGCAGCAAAATACAGCCGCAGGTGATCAGGCAATCCGCCACATTGAACACCGGGAAAACCATAAATTCCGTCTTGATCATATCCACCACATAGCCAAGGCGCAGCCGGTCGATCATATTACCCAGGCCGCCTGCGTAAATGATGGCGATGAACCAGCGCTCCAGGGTGGTAAAGGGCATCTTCTTTTTGGAAAATTCCCAGATGATACATGCAGTAAACACCAGGAATACCGCCAAAAACAGCCACTGCATCCCCTGGAAGCTGGAGAACGCCGCGCCGGTGTTCTGCACATAGGTAAAGGAAAGGAACCCGGGGATAAATTCCACCTGGCCGTATAGCGGTATATTTTCCACCGTCAGATATTTCGTCAGCTGATCCAGCGCCGTAGCGCCTGCCACCAGCAAGAGCATAAGCAGATATTGCATAGGAACGCCTCCTGCAAAAGTATGGATGTATTTTACCATCTTGCCGGGATAATGTCAATTTAGCGAAGCAAAAAAGCTATACAAACGGCTTTTTTTCGTTTATAATAGAGTAAACTGGGGTAGGAGGGCCTTCCTCCATCCCAAGAGTTTGGTGGATTCAATCATGAAATTTGGTTTTTATACATTGGGCTGCAAGGTCAATCAGTATGAGACCCAGGCCATGGAGCAGTTTCTCCTGGACCGGGGGCATACCATCGGCGATTTTCACGAGCCCTGCGACGGATATATCATCAACACCTGCTCGGCCACCGCGGTGGCTGACCGGAAGAACCGCACCGTCATCCGCCGGTGCCGCCGGGAAAACCCCAATGCCATTTTGGGCATCTGCGGCTGCTACTCCCAGCACGCACCGGATGCCCTGTGGGAGCTGGGTGCGGATGTGATCGGCGGCAGCGGCGGCCGGGAAGCCTTCATTTTGGATATGCTTGCGGCAGTAGAGACCCGGCAGAAGCACCAGCGGGTGGACAAGGCTCTGGCCCGGCGGGAATTTGAAGTGCTGCCTGCGGGCGGTTTGGAGGAGCGTACCCGCGCCATGCTGAAGGTGCAGGACGGCTGCTGCAATTTCTGCACCTACTGCATCATCCCCTACACCCGTGGTCCTGTGCGCTCCGCGCCCATCGAGCTGGCGGTAAGCCAGGCAAAGGAATTGTTTGAGAAGGGCTACCGGGAGATCGTGATCACCGGTATTGAGATTGCCTCCTGGGGCGTGGACCTGCCCGGAAAGCCTAAGCTTACCGAGCTTTTGGAGGCTGTTTGCCAGGCTGTTCCCCAAATGCGTGTGCGGCTTGGCTCTTTGGAGCCCCGGATCATCACGGCAGAGTTCTGCGAAAAGCTGAAGAGATACCCCAACCTCTGCCCCCAGTTCCACCTTTCCATGCAGTCCGGCTGCGACAGCGTACTGGAGCGAATGAAGCGCAAGTACACCACCGCCCGGTATTTAGAGAGCGTGGAGCTGCTGAAAGAACATTTCCCCGGCTGCGCCGTGACCACCGATATGATCGTAGCCTTCCCCGGGGAGACGGAAGAAGAATTTAAAGAGAGTCTGCAATTTATCCGCAAGTGCGGCTTTGCGGATATGCACATCTTCCCCTATTCCCGCCGTCCCGGCACGCCGGCAGACAAAATGCCCGGTCAGCTGGGTAACGCCATCAAAGAAGCCCGGAGCCGGGAAGCCATTACCGTGGCAGAGGAGATGCGGGAAGCCTTTTGCCGCAGCCTGCAGGGCACCCGCCAGGAGGTCCTGTTTGAAGAACTCTCCGACGGCTACTACACCGGCCACACCCCCAACTATATGAAGGTTTATGCCAAGGGGCAGGACCTGCACAACCAGCTCCGGGAAGTGGAGCTTATCGAGCCTTTCCGGGATGGAATGTTAGGAGTCATTACAACATGAAAACATTACTGCATATTTGCTGCGCACCCTGCGCCAACCAGTGCATCGAGGTGCTGCGGGGCGACGGTCTGGAGGTCGCCGGATTTTGGTATAACCCCAATATCCACCCCTTTACAGAGTACCGCTCCCGGCGCAACTGCCTGCGGGACTATGCCCAAACCATCGAGCTGCCGCTGATTGAGAAGAATGACTATGCCCTGCGTCCCTTTATCCGGGAGGTAGCAGACGACATCGCCCACCGGTGCGTGAAGTGCTACGAGATGCGGCTGTTTGAAACCGCGAAGCAGGCAAAGGAGCTGGGCTTTGACAGCTTTAGTTCCAGCCTGTTCATCAGCCCCTACCAGAATCACGAGCTGATGCGGGAAACCGCCGAGCGTGCCGCTTTCCAATACGGCGTGGAATTTTTGTACCGGGATTTCCGCCCTTACTTCCGCTCCGGTCAGGAAAAGGCCCGGGAGCTGGGCTTTTATATGCAGAAATACTGCGGCTGCGTCTTTTCTGAGGAAGAGCGCTATCTGAAAGCTTCCAAAATCATTCCTTGAGGTGAAAACTATGCAATTTATCGTGCCTTGCCTGTTCGGCTTGGAGGGTATCGCCGGCGATGAGCTGCGCCGGCTGAATATGGAAAATGTCCGGGTTGAGGACCGCCGTGTGCTGTTTACCGGCACAGAAGCGGACCTCGCCAAGGCAAATATCTGCCTGCGCACCGGCGAACGGGTGATGATCGTGCTGGCGCAATTTACCGCCAAGAGCTTTGAGGAGCTGTTCCAGGGCGTGTATCACGCGGAGCTGGAGCGGTTT
>JAZPXW010000097.1:0-14388 GCA_045543895.1 Faecousia sp. | reverse complement strand
ACCGGCGACCACTACCTGTTCGACAACGATCAGAACCGTGCCTTCGTTAAGGAATTCAACGACTGGTACCGCAAGGGCTATGTGACCACCCAGACTCTGTACGGTGCTTACACCTCCGGTCTGTTCGTTTCCGACAAGGCTCCCAAGAGCTATATGTCCATCGGTTCTTCCGCAGGTGCAACCCACCAGCGTCCCGACAAGGTCAACAACGAGTATCCCTTTGATGTGGGCATCGCTACCATTCCCCAGGTGAACCCCGATGCCGCCAAGGTCATTTCCCAGGGCCCCAGCCTCTGCATCTTCAACAAGGCTAACGCTCAGGAAGTGGTTGCCTCCTGGCTGTTCGTCAAGTTCCTGACCACCAACGTGGCATTCCAGGCTGAGTTCGGCATGGCTTCCGGCTATGTTCCCGTTCTGAAGTCTGTTGGCCAGAACCCTGTTTACGCAGCATATCTGGAAAGCGCTGACGGCGGCAACTACATCTCCGCCCTGGCTGCTAAGGTATGTCTGGAGCAGGAGCACGCTTACTACACCAGCCCCGCATTCAACGGCTCTTCCGCTGCCCGTGAGCAGGTTGGCGCTCTGATGAACAAGTGCCTGACCATCACCGAAGGCGATATTGATGCACAGATCAAGACCGCATTTAAGAATGCTGTCGACGAGTGCGAATACAACGGATAAGAACCATGAAAAAGTTTCTGATCTATCTTCTGCTAACGGCGATCCTTCTGTGCAGCCTCACCGGCTGCACAGAGGCACCGCCTCAGCCCAGCGGATCCGTACCGGAAACCACTGCCACCCCTACGGTGGAAACCGTGGAGAATATCGACTATGCCGGCTCCATGAAGCTGGACATGGATTCTCCCACTCTTAAGCAGGAAGTCACGGTCAAGCTGTTCATCGACGGCGACACCACCCACTTCCATGTTCCTACCTCTGTCAGTCCCACCGGTGTTCTGAAGGCCCGCTACTTGAGCATCAACACCCCGGAATCCACCGGTAAGATCGAGGAATACGGCAAGAAGGCTTCCGCCTTCACCAAGGAAAAGCTTTCCGGCGCCACCTCCATCATCATTGAATCCGAGGATGGCAACTGGAACGCCGACTCCACCGGTGACCGTTACCTGGTCTGGGTATGGTACAAGCCCGAAGGCTCCGATACCTACCGGAATTTGAATGTTGAGATCCTACAGAACGGCCTGGCCATCGCTAACAGCTCTGCCAACAACCGCTATGGCACCACCTGTATGTCTGCCATCAACCAGGCAAAGGCTCAGAAGCTGAATGTTTATTCCGGCCAGCCTGACCCCGATTTCTACTATGGCGGTGCTGTGGAGCTGACGCTGCGTGAGCTGCGCACCAACATCGACGCATACAACGGTGTGAAGGTCGCCTTTACCGGTGTGGTCACCGTAAACGACAATAACAGCGTGTATGTGGAATCCTACGACGCCGAAACCGATATGTACTACGGCATCTCCGCCTACTACGGCTACAACCTCAACGGCCTGGGTCTTGAGATCCTGAATGTGGGCAACGAGGTTCGGATCGTAGGCTCCGTCCAGTATTACGAGGCTGGCGGCACCTGGCAGGTTTCCGACCTGAACTACCGGATGATGAAGCCGGATGATCCTGACAACATCCAGAAGATCAGCTCCGGCAACGCACCTGCCTACAAGCTGACCGACCCCAACACCCTGTACGGCAGCACCGTAGAGCTTCTGGTAAACGACGAAAAGGTCACCATGGACTATGGTAACCTGGCCATGAACACCTCGGTTGAGATGAAGGGCCTTTACGTTTACGATGCCTACACCACCAAAAACGCAAGCAGCGCTTCCCAGGGTGCCATTACCCTGTACTGTCAGGCAGGCGGACAGCGCTTTGCGGTACGCACCATCGTGCTGTATGACGAAAATGGTCAGCTGGTCACCCAAGACCGGTTCCTCGGCAAGACCATTGACGTCAAAGGACTGGTTGACTACTTTGACGGAAAGTACCAGATCAAAGTTTTCAATATCAACGACATCACAATCCACTAATTAAGAAAGGGCGTTTGTCATGAAGAGAATTCTGGCACTGCTTCTGGTGCTGGCTATGAGTATTAGCCTGTTCGCCGGATGCGCAAACAAGACCCCCGACGTCACCACCGAGCCTACCCAGACAACCACTGGCGAGGCACAGCCTGACCAGCAGCTGGAAAAGGCTATCGAATATCTGAAGGCATTCTATAAGAAGGCCGCAGAAAAGACCCCCATGGACTACACCCGTTTGGGTACTGTCCGCATCGGCACCACCAGCTACGATGTAGTCTGGTCCGTAGATGTGGATGAGGAAGTCCTGAAGATCGTTAAGAACGCAGATGGCACCTACACCATCGACATCAACGAGGAAGCGATCAAGGAAAGCACCGAACCCACCCCCTATGTGCTGACCGCTACCATCACCGGCAAGGACGGCCGCGTGCTGACCCTTACCTGGAACCATGTGATCCCCGCCGCCATCGACGAGGATGCCATTGATGTTATTAAGAAGGCATATGCTCTGGCTCCCGGCGAGACTCTGGAGGGTACCCACACTCTGACCGGTGTCATCCTGACTGTTGACACCATGTACGATCCCAACTACAAGAATATCACCGTCACCATCGAAGTCGCTGGTGCCGAGGATATGCCCATCAAGTGCTACCGCCTGAAGGGCGACGGCGCTGACAAGCTGGCTGTTGGCGACACCATCACCGTTACCGGTAGCCTCACCAACTACAACGGCGAGATCGAGTTCGCTGCCGGCTGTATCCTGGAGGCTGTGGAAAGCGGCGGCGGTGAAGTCCCCGTTGCTCCCGAGAATCCCCTGGATATCCTGAAGGAAGCCTACTCTCTGGCTCCCGGCAAGTCCCTGCCCTATGGCTGCACGCTGACCGGTACCATCACTTCCGTGGATTATGCCTACGATCCCAACTATGACAATGTCACAGTTACCATGAACTCCCATGGCTACTCCATCAAGTGCTACCGCATGAAGGGCAATGGCGCTGACCAGCTGAATGTTAATGACATCATCACCGTTTACGGTGTGATCACCAACTACAACGGCACCATCGAGTTCGGCGCAGGCTGTACTCTGGTGGACCTGGTCAACCAGGAGCCTCCCGCAGCAATTCCCGATCCCACTCCCGACACCCATCTGTCCATTGCTGATGCGACCGCTATCGGTCAGCGCAAGGATCACAACACCTACACCGAAGGCAAGTACTACATCACCGGTGAGATCGTTTCCATCGACAACACTACCTACGGTAATATGTACGTTTCCGACGGTACCGGCAAGCTCCTGATCTATGGCACCTGGTCCGAGGACGGCAACACCCGTTATGACAAGCTGAATCCCCTGCCCGCTGTTGGCGATACCGTCACTCTGTACGGTGTCATTGGCCGCTACGGCACCAATCCCCAGATGAAGAATGCCTGGATCATCGGCGCAAAGGGCGAGAGCCCCGTGATCCCCGATGCTCCCAGCGTGGATGTTGCTACTGAGCTGGTTGCAGGTACACCTTACCGCTTCGGTATGGCTCAGGGTAACCTGGAGAACGCTGTCTACTACCTGGCTGGTGGCATGGCACAGACCTATTACCTGGCCACTACCGCAGATCCCGCTGCTGCTATCAATGTTTATGTGGAAGAGACCGCAGGCGGCTACTACTTCTACACTCTCAGCGGTGAAGAAAAACTGTACATCAACATGGTCGTCAGCGGCACTCATGTCAACGGCGCTTACGAAGCAACCGCTTCCACCGTTTACACCTACAACGCAGAGAAGAACACTCTGATCGCCATCGTAAACGATGCTGAGTACTGGTTTGGTACCCGCAACGACAAGACCTACACCACTATGGGCCCCTGCGCTGTGGAATACGCCGGCTTCTTCGGTCAGTTCTATCTCTCCGATGGAAATGCCCCCGTAGTTCCCGACGAGCCCGAGGTTCCCGACGAGCCTGAGACTCCCGAAGGCTTGAGCTTCGTGGACGCACCTGTTGCTGGCACTGCTTACAAATTTGCTATGCAGCAGAACGGAATCTCCGGTTCTCCTGTTCTGGGTATTACCGGTGAGATGGACGGCTACTACTACGCAACTACCGAGACCGTGGCTGATATGATCGATGTATATCTGGAGGAGGCCACCGGCGGTTACCACATCTACTTCATGGATGGTACCACCAAGACTTATCTGGATATCGTTCCCCGTTCCAACGATGCAACCAAGACCAATGTTGTGTTCCAGACCTCCGGTGAGCACAGTGTTTATGTTTTGAACACCGAGTTCAAGTATGCTTCGACCGCTGTCAACGGCACCGACTGGTATCTGGGTACCTACGGCACCTACACTACCATCTCCGCATCCAAGACCAGCTACATCTCCGATACCAGCAAGATTGGTGTTAGCCAGTTCTGCGCATGGTTTGCAACCAACGGTGCCGGTGGTTCTGTTGAGCCCGAGCAGTGTGAGCACACCAACACCCAGATTGAGGGTGCTAAGGAAGCTACCTGTACCGAAGACGGTCACACCGGCAAGACCGTGTGCTCCGACTGCGGTGAAGTCCTGATCGAGGGCGAGATCATCGCTGCTCCCGGCCACAGCTTCGAGAACGGCACCTGCGGTGTCTGCGGTGAGGCTGATCCCAACTACACTCCCGACGAGCCCGAGGCTCCTGCCGGCGGCAAGGCTGACTTCAACACCATCGTCACCTCCAACGCCAACGGCGACTCCTCTTACAAAAATACCTATACCACCACCAACGGTTGGACTACCGTCAACTCCGCAATTCAAGCTGGTGGCGCTTCTGTGATGAATCCCCAGTACCCCGTGATCGGACCGGACAACACCTATAAGGCTGTCTGCCTGAACGGCAAGACCTCCGCTCCCGGCAAGCTCACTTCTCCCACTCTTACCGGTGGTATTTCCAAGCTGACCATGAAGTACACCAAGATGTTCACCGACACCAAGCTTTCCGTGACCATCACCGTCACCGACCTGACTTCCGGTACTACCTACACCCAGACCGTTACCCGCGATGTGGAGAAGGATGCCGATAAGTATGTTGTTTGGGATTTCCAATGGTTCATGGGTACTCCCATCACCGGTGACTTCACCATTGAGGTTACGAACGACTGCCCCTCCGGCGTTGATGGCAACAAGGACCGTATGACCATCCTGGAGCTGGCTTGGGAAGGCGCTCCCGAGGAACCCTCTTACGAGCATGTCTTTGGTACTGATACCGGTTATGCAGTATCCCTTTCCGAAGATGGAACAAGACTCAACTGCTACCAGTTGGGTTCTGAGACCATCTATTACAAAACTTACTTCACTGAAAAGCCCGAGCAAGGAAACTTTGAAGTCCGCGAGTACAATGGAAAAATCTACTATGCTTCTATTTCCAGCTGGGGAACCATTCCCTTCGAATCCTATACCATTTCCGGAAATGTCCTTGAGCTGACTATGTACGATTTCGAGGGAACCGGCGCTGATGTGGTGGCACTGGAACTTAATGCCGAAAATCAGTACACGATTACCACAGGAACAGATTCTCTCCCCGAGGGTATGGTGTTTGAATTTGGCCCTGACGTTTGTGCAATTATGGGACATTGCGCTTCTCAACAGTGTGAAGACGATGTGCTCTGTAACACCTGCGAAAAGTTCATTTGCGCAGGTTTCGGTCATGAGTTTGGCGATGGTACCATTTGTTTCCGCTGCTTTGCAGTAGAGAAGCCTGAGGAGCCCGGCGAAGCCTCCAGCGTTACCTACACCATGTCCGCATACAAGGTCGATGGTGAGCTGGGCGGCGGTGAACATATCCGCGATCTGGACGAGAATGTGAAGTTTACCATCAGCTCCGGTTGGTTCACCACCGAAGCCAGAATCTACAAGAACGCTAACGGTGTCATTGAGTCCAAGAAGGCCATTTCTTCTCTGGTCGTGAACGCTGGCTACAAGACCAGCACCTTCGATGTATACACCTCCGAGGATGGCGTGACCTGGACCCTGTACTCCAATCAGGCTTACACCAGCAGCTACGGTGATGTGACCATCAACTTCGAGACTCCTGTGAAGTACATCAAGCTGGATGCTCCTAATGCGCAGCTCCGCATCAAGACCATTACCGTGAATTTTGCGTAAGCTGAGTCCAAACTGCTTCAAGCTTACAAGTTGGGGATGACTCAGATGTCTCTGAGCAGCTACAACTGATCGTGAAAGTTACCAATGCAAAAACAGACCTGCGAAAGCAGGTCGGTTTTCTTATTGCTCTATTTAGTTCAGGCCGCCGTTTCGAATGTAGTTTGCCAGGATATCTCTTGCGTAATAGGGTGCGCCGTAGCGCTCTACTTCGGTGAGGCGGTTGGGAGCGTAAGTCGAGGTGTAGGAATCCACGATCACATAATAGGTTCCGTTGTCATCGATGTGATCGGTAATGGTTTCGTCACAACATATGAAGTAATTGTTATTATCCGTTTCCAGAAACCGTTTTCTCAGGTCTCTGCCCGAAATGGAGCAAAGCACCAGCTCATTATCAAAGGGGAACAGCTCCAGCAGGTCGCCATATGCTACCTCGCCCCGAGCCAGATAGCCGGGCTGCCGGATGGAAATGAAGCCGCCGCCCAGGGCAATATCATACTCCGTACCCCACCGGAGCAGACCCTCCATGTAATACAGGTCCGCAACCAGCTGCCGCAGGTCATTGCCGGGGATGGCGTGGGCAACCTTGCCGCAGGAGTCCAGGGCAGCACCCAGCTGCTCTTCGAATTCCTCCAGCAGCTCCCCGATCATGGGGGAATCCTCCAGCTTCTCGTATTTTGCGCTCTGGATCAGCTCTGCCTTCCGGACCTCCACGGTGCCGTCGATTGCATGGATGGAGATCTCCGCATGGGACACACCGCCGGTGTTGTCGCCGCCATGCTGCAGGTGATACACGCCGTACTGGTCTTTTGCCACATACCGCTGATGGGTGTGACCCTCAAACACCAGATCCACATAGCCATCGGACAGCGACACATCATAATAGGAAACAAACTGATGATCGGGCACTGACATTGTACCGCCAAAGGCGCTGCTGCCCATGCCGTCGTGGATCACATACACGATGAAATCCGCGCCCTGTTCCCGGAGAAGTTGGGATTCCGCCTTGACCAGCTGGGTCAGCGCCTGCCCGGTTTTAAAGTACACGCCCTGTCCCATTTCGGCAGCAATGGAGGAATGGCAATCGCCAATGGCGCCGATAATGCCCACCTGCACGCCATTGCACTCCACAATGCGGGAGGTCTCGCAGTATTCGACAAGCTGGTTCGTATCCTTGTCGTAAACATTGATCGCCAGGAACGGGAAGTCTGCCAGCTTGGCATTTTCGTCAATATAGCTTTCGCCCCAGTCAAACTCGTGGTTGCCCAAGGCCATTGCCTGGAAGTCCAGCCGGTTCATCCACTCCACGATCAGCTGACCTCTCGTCAGATTGGATTCTGCGCTGCCCTGCCACATATCTCCTGCCGACAGCAGCAGTACATGGTCGTCGGTAGTTTTAGCCTGCTCCAGGAAGGTGGTCATTTCATCGATGCCGGGCTGATTCGTTGAGTCCAGAACCCGTCCGTGCAGGTCATTGATGCAATAGAAATCAATGACGATGATCACCGAGCTATCACACAGATCGCAAACATCATCCTTGTTCTGATCTATATGCTGCGGGCAGGAGGGTTCCGTTTCCTGCTGCGTGGGCTGTGTCTGCTGGACCTGTTGGGTCTGCGTCGGCTGTTGCGTCTGCTGTGCTATGGGCTGCTCTTTGCAGCCGGAAAGCAGAAGCAGCAAGGAGAGTACGATTCCAATATAGCGTTTTTTCATGCTCTGTCTCCTATATGTTTGAGTATGCTCTTATTCTATCGGTTTCTGCCGTTTATTGCAACCATTATTTGATAAACAAAACAGCTGCCGCAGAGGTCTGCGGCAGCCGTTCCTTATTCCATTCCCTTCTGCAGCGCCTGGGAGATCCGGCGCATCGTCTCTTTCTTTGCCTTGATCACCTTGCGGTCGTAGGTCACGAGACCGTTGATTTCATCCTCCACATCGCTAACCTGCGTGTAAATGGCGGCGCAAAGGCCCTTCTTTACCTCCGGGATCACATGCTTTTCATAAAGCTCCCACAGTTTCCGGTCCAGCTCCTCCGCGGATTTGCAGGTGCCGTAGCCGTAGGTCTTGTCCGGGTTGTAAATATGCCCCTCTACGCTATAGGCAAAGCCGCCAAACTCGCTGAGCACGATGGGCTTGGGGAATCGCTTCATCCGGTGCCACATATTAAAATAAATATGCAGGCTTTCCACATCGCTTTCGCAGCCCCGGAACCAGCCGGAGGCAGAGTCGATAAAGCGGCTGCTGTCCATCTCTTTCAATTTGCGGTAAGCTGCTGTGCCGTCAAACTGACCCCAGCCCTCATTGAAAATGGTCCAGTAGCAGATGCTGGGATGGTTTTTCAGCTGCTGCACAGTGGCTTCCATACCCTCCAAAAAGGTCTTGCGGCACGCAGCGTCCCGGTGCATATTCCGGTCGTCCTTCCGCTGGCGGAAGAAGGTGGGCAGCGCTGTGTCCCGGAGGAAATTGTAGTCTCCGTTGTTTACCATATCCTGGAACACCACCATGCCCAGCCGGTCGCAATCGTAATAAAACTGCTCCGGCTCCACCTTAATGTGCTTGCGCAGGGTATTAAAGCCCAGCTCCTTCATAGAGAGAATATCCTGGGCGTAGCACTCCGGGGCTGCAGGGGTCAGCAGGCCATCCGGCCAGTAGCCCTGGTCCAAAAGACCCTGGAAGAAATAGGGCTTTTCATTCAGGCACAGCCGGGGAAGCCCCTTGACTTCCCGGATATCCAGCGTCCGCAGAGCAAAGTAGCTCTCGATTTTGTCCTCCCCGGCGGTGAGAGTAAAGTAGTAGAGATGGGGGTCTTCGGGCGACCAAGGGTGGGGATCTTCTGGTGCGACCACCGCCTTGCCATCCACCAGAGGATAGGTCTTCCCATCCACTTCCACTTGCCCGTTAAGTGCAGGGGTCACGGTGATGGTCGCAGCGGTCAAGGTCACCTGGATGTCCAGAGATTCGATATGGTTTTCCGGCACCCACTCGCCCCACACTGTCTGCCAGATACCCGTGACCGGGGTGTACCACATACCACCGGGTTTTGTCACATTCTTGCCGTAGGGTATAGTGAGATCGTCCAGATCGCTCTTGACCCGCACCACCAGTTCGTTCTGCTGCTGCAGATAGTCGGTGATGTCAAAACAGAAGGCTTCGTAGCTGCCCCGGTGGGTTCCCACCAGGTTTTGGTTTACATAAATTTGTGCATATTGGCTGACCGCACCAAAATGGAGCAAGAATCTGCCGTTTTGGGGAATCTCCACCTGGAATTCTCTTCGATAGAACAGATAGCTACCCTCGGGAAAATGCTCACTGATACCAGAAAGTCGGCTCTCCGGGGCAAAAGGCACCAGGATGGTGCGGTCAAAATGATTGGGCAGAGCTTCCTCCCGGCTCACAGTAAATTCCCAGTTGCCGTTGAAGTTTTGCCAGGACGCCCGTTTCATTTGGGGTCTGGGGTAGGCCTCCCAGGGTGTTCCTGTAAGGGCTTCCCCATGGGCTGTGGTCAGAATCTGCTTAGCCACGGCGGTCCTCCTTCATTTTCCGGAACAAAGGCCACAGCACCAAAAAGATCACACAGGCTGCCACGAATGCCGCCAAGAAAATATTTTCGTTGGGGATGAAGGAGGTGGTGCCATCGTCATTGACGATGGTTTCGGCATTTTGCAGCACCGCCGCGCCGATGGCCGGGCCGATGATACCCGGAATCAGCACCTGTCCCACGATCCGCTGACCCTGGAACATACCCGCCTTATTCTCCGGGGTGTGATCCCGGAGCACCGCGCCGAACACCGCCATGCCGGAAAGGTAGCCGCACATCATCAGCAGCGAACCGATGAACACCAATGCGGTATGCTTGCTAAAGTACAGCACCACAAAGCCTGCCATCAGCAATCCCAGCGCAGGCAGCACCGCTGTTTGGAAGCCCTTGCGGTCATACACACGACCGTAAAGAGCTGTAAACACCGCTGCCAGCACGATGGCAGGCGCAAAGATCAAAACATAGTTGTCCATACCCAGGCTGACGCTGTAGTAGAGGATCAGATAGGGCATAAAGATATTGATGGCGATGCCGAACACACCATAGGCAAGCAGCGCCAGGTACAGCTTTGGATTGCCCCGAATCACGCTGGGACGGAAGCCATAGAGAATGTTTTTGAAGTAGTTTTGGTTATCCTCGGTGGCGATGGGCTTTTCCTCAATGAGGAAAAAGCCGGCAATGCCCAGCACCAGCACTACAGAGCCGATGACACCAAAGATCACCGTCCAGGTCTCGGGCAGATTCTGGTCAAAGCTCATAAAGCCGCCGAACACCACCAAAATTGCCACCAGGGGCATCATGGCATTGATGCCCTCCACCTTTCCCCGGTTGGTGGCATCGGTGGAATCGGTGAGCCAGGCATTGAAGCAGGCATCGTTGGCAGAGGAGCCGAAGAAGGTCATCACGCAATCCATGATGATCACCAGGGAAACACCTACCGCCGCGGCAGAAGCCGCTGCCGGAAACAGGGCATTGATCACATCCATGCGGATCAGCGCAAAGCTCCAAATGGAGATACCCCAAAGGATATAGCCCAGGCAGATGAACAGCTTGCGCTTGCCCAGCTTATCGGACAGCGCACCCACAAAGATCGTAGTCACTGTGGCAGCCACAGCAGATGCAGACACCATGGAAGAAATGGCAGATGCGGAGGCGTGGAACATCTTATAAATAAAGACATTGAGGTACATATTCTCCACGACCCAGGCCACCTGTCCCACCAGGCTGAAGATCACCAGAGCCAAATAAAACTTTTTATTTTTCATACAGCACCTCCAAAATCTCTTTTGCGCTTTCCAGCACCAAATGGGGCTTGTCCTCCGATTGGGCCAGTATTTCCGGTGTGGTCTCCCCGGACATTACCAGAATGCCGGTGATGCCGGCGTTGAGGCCGCTTTTTACATCGGTATAGATCCGGTCGCCCACCACGCAGGTCTCCTCTTTGCTATAACCCAGGCGGTCCATTGCCAACTGGGGCATCAGGGGGCTGGGCTTTCCGATGACCACCGGGCGCTTGCCGGTGGCATTGAAGATCATGCCGCACACGCTGCCGCAATCCGGCACGCTGCCAAACTCTGTGGGGCATACCAGGTCCGGATTGGTGGCGATGTAGGGCAGCTCCCGGGTCAGCAGAAGGTAGCTCACATCGTGGAGCTTCCGGAAGGTCAGCTCTGTGTCAAAGCCCATAACGATGCAATCCGTTTCCTCCACCTGCTCCGTAACGGTGAAGCCCTCCTTTCGCAGCTCTTCCTTGAGGGATTCGGTACCGCAAACATAGAGCCGCTGTCCCTCGTGGTGCTTATGAAGATAGTAAGCTGTCGCCTGGGAAGAGGTGATAAAATCCTCCCGGGTGGAGGAAATGCCCAGTTTTTCTAGCTTTTTAATGTAATCCGCCACGCTTTTGGAGGAATTGTTGGTCATAAACAAGTATTTTCCTCCGGTACGGCGGATCTGGTGGAGCAGCGGCTTTGTAAAGTCAAACAGCCGGTCGCCCAGATACAGCGTGCCGTCCATATCAAACAGAAACAGCTTCTGTGATGCCAGAATCTTTGTTTTATCCATTTGCATTTCCTCAACTATCTGCCAAAATGCCCACCAGCTGCGCAGCGGTCATACCCATAAAGTAGCGGCTGACATCCAGATTTTCCAGTTTCTGCTCCAGGGCAGCTCTGTCCGGGCGGCAGCCGATGATGTGCTCTGCCAGCTGCTCCGGGTCATTCACCCCAAAGAAGTCACCCTTGAAGACGATTTGGGAGATCTTACCCTCCCGCAGCGTGATGAAGGCTTCCACGGTGCCGCAGCCTTCCACGCGTCCCTTTTTATGCAGGGTGCATTCCGGGCTGTGGCCGTAGTTCCACTCCCAGGTGTCGTAGCGCTCCCGCTTGAGCCTTTCCACCGCTTCCAGATCGGCAGCGGTGAGAACATATTCTTTTCCCGGCTGTTCCTCCAAAATCGTATCCAGCAAAATCTGTCGGAACTGAGGCAGCGTCATATCCACCGGCAAATGGTCCCGCACATTGGTCACACGGCTGCGGACGGATTTGACGCCCTTAGCCTGGATCTTGGCTTCGTCCACCTGCAGGGCATTGGAAAGTACCGACGCATTGGAATCAAACAGAATGGTGCCGTGGTGCATCACCCGGCCCTGGCGCAGATACTGGGCATTGCCGGAAAACTTCTTGCCATCGATGGTCATATCGTTGCGCCCATTGATCTCAGCGTGAACGCCCACGCGTCCCAGCGCCTTCACCACAAGCGCGCAAAACCGCCCAAAGTCCAGGGTCTCCCCCTGGGCATCAGCGATGACGGTGAAGTTCAGGTTGCCCATATCGTGGTACACCGCACCACCGCCGGAGAGCCGGCGCACCACCCGGATGCCCTGCTCCTTGACATAGCTTGCATTGATCTCTGCCATGGTGTTTTGGTTCTTGCCGATGATGATGGCATTGTCGTTCTGCCACAGCATCACATACATCCGGTCCCGGGGGAGCTGCTCGAACACATACTCCTCCACCGCCAGATTAAAGGCGGGATCAGTGGTTTTCAAATTCAGATAATTCATAGCTTCTCTCCGAAATTGCACAGCTTTTGCGCCATCAGCCGGTGACCCTGAGCATTGGGATGCAGCCCGTCACAGTAAAGCTCCCGGCGGGCATTGCCCTTATCGTCCAGAAAATCCTCCCGGAAGTCCACCGTAGGGATGTGAAATGCCTTGCAGTAGGTTTTGAGCCACTCGCAGTAGCTCTCCAATCGCTTTGCAGCCTGCTGGAAATTCGCCACCGGCTCCCACTCCTTGGGCGCATCCTCCGGCACGATGGGCAGCGGAATGCCCACCACAGGGGTCAGCCCCGCAGCGATCACCTGATGCACCATAGCGCCCAGGTTGCTCCGGGCGCCCACATCGGTGCCGGAGTAGAAAATATCGTTGCTGCCGCCCATGATCAGCACAACAGTCTGATTTCTGCCCTGTTCCCGAAGGATCAAGGGAAGTCTTGCCAGCATACCACCGGTGGTATCGCCGCAAATGCCCAAATTGACCACCTCGATGCCAGTGTCCTGCACCAGCCGGGGCCAGGTTTGACTTTGGGGAACCCGCAGGCCGAAGGTGAGGCTGTCACCCAGGCAAATCAGTTTTTTCATAGATATCGATTCCTTTCTTGGGAATTCGTTCTTCCGGCAAAGGCAATTCCTTTGCCCTTGCCGCAGGAACGAAGCTGGTGATGAAAGCCTCCCCTGTAGGGGAGGTGGCTTGCCAAAAGCAAGACGGAGGGTTGTGTGGTATCGATACTTTACAATCCCCCAGTCACGCTGTTCGCGTGACAGCCCCCTTTACACAAGGGGGCCTTTGGATGGCCTATTTAAAAGAACCCGGCGCGACGGATCGCGCCGGGTTGCAAGTTAAGTATTACACGCCGGCCTTTGCGGTGCGGATCTTCTCGGCCTCGGAGTAGTTCTGGCCGGGCTCGTAGCCTGCCAGAGGCTGGATCTGCTGATGGATAGCATCGAGGATCCAGGTATCCTGGGGGAAGAAGTATGCGTCGAACTCGAAGGGAGGAGTGATCCAGTTCTTTGCGCCAACCACAACAGGAGGTGCATCCAGATCGTCGAAGCACAGCTCGGTGATGGTCTTAGCCACATCGTTGAGGAAGGAACCTCTTGCGCAGGCATCGGAAACCAGAACCACCTTACCGGTCTTACGGACGGACTCCAGGATCTTGGTGTAGTCCAGGGGAGACAGGGAGTGGATGTTGATCACATCAGCTTCCATGCCGTACTTCTCGCTCAGCTGCTTGGCTGCATCCATAGCACGGTACAGAGCAGCGCCGATGGTCAGGATGGTGATGTCCTTACCGTCGCGAACCTTGTTGGTGTCGCCGATCTCGATCTCGTAACGCTCGGCAGGCACACCGCCCTCGTGGAACTGCTCACCCACATCGTAGATTCTCTGGCTCTCGAAGAACACAACAGGATCGGTGCCCTTCAGAGCGGACTCCATCAGGCCCTTGGCTTCCCAGGGAGTTGCGGGGAAGACAACCTTCAGACCGGGGATGTGCGCACACAGTGCGGTCCAGTCCTGAGAGTGCTGTGCGCCGTACTTGGAGCCGACGGAGACACGCAGGACCAGAGGCATCTTCAGAATGCCGGCGGACATGGACTGCCACTTACTCATCTGGTTGAAGATC
>JAZPXW010000096.1:0-11402 GCA_045543895.1 Faecousia sp. | reverse complement strand
CGGCCACGGATCAGGTCACCGAACCGCTGCACGATCACACCGCCGCCCAGCATATTGCTCAGGCGTGCGATGGATTCGCCGTAACCGTTGGAATCCTTGAAGGGCTCGGAAAAATGCTTGCTTACCAGCAGCGCGAAGTTGGTATTTTCGGTCTGCAGGGCGGGGTTTTCGTAGCTGTGACCGTTGACGGTGATGATGCCGTTGGTGTTCTCATTGACCACAGCACCCTTGGGATTCATGCAGAAGGTGCGCACTTTATCGCCGTAGGTCTCGGTGCGGTATACGATCTTGCTTTCGTAAAGCTCGTCGGTCAGGTGGGCAAACACCGCGGCAGGCCGCTCCACACGCACGCCGATATCCACCCGGTTGGAGCTGGTGGGGATGCTCAGCTCCTTGCAGATCTTCTCCATCCACTTGCTGCCGATGCGTCCCACGGAAACGATGCACTTTTCGCAGGAGTAGCGCTCTCCCATGGCTTCCACCTCATAGCCGCCGGGAATGATCTTCACCGTGTCCACAGGGGTGTCGAAGAAGAACCGCACCTTGTCCTTCAGCTCGTTGTACAGGTTTTGCAGCACCACATAGTTCACATCGGTGCCCAGGTGACGCACAGATGCGTCCAGCAGGTGCAGGTCATTTTGGATGCACAGGGTCTTAAACCGGGAACCTGCGGTGGTGTAGAGCTTGCAGCCCTCGCCGCCAAAGCGCATATTGATCTCATCCACGTAGTGCATCAGATCCATAGCCTGCTTTTTGCCGATGTACTCGTACAGCGTGCCGCCAAAGTCGTCGGTGATATTGTATTTGCCGTCGGAGAAAGCGCCCGCACCGCCAAAACCGCTCATGATCGAGCAGCTCTTGCAGCCGATACAGGTTTTGATCTTTTCTCCGTCGATGGGGCAGCGGCGCTTCTCCAGGGCATGACCTGCCTCGAAGACCGCCACCTTCAGCTGGGGCTTGCGCTGCATCAGTTCGTAGGCAGCAAAGATACCGCCGGGACCGGCGCCGATAATAATTACATCATAATTCATGGAAATTTCTCCCTAAAACGAAACCTTTCATTTACCACTTTACGGTTCAAACAAGGCAAATATACCATAATAAAGCATCAAAGTAAAGAAAAAAATGTACAATCTGCCCGGGGAACACATTGCCAGCGGCGATCCTGCGTGCTATAATGCTTTTTAGAACTACCCAATATTCTGAACGACGGAGAATACAGTCTATGAAAAGAGTGAAGATCACCGCCATCCGCAAGGCCTGCTACCCCGATCTGATGGCGAAATACGAAAATCCCATCCAGCACACCTGCGATGTGGAGGAAGGGCAGAGCTGGATCTGCATTGGTGGAGAAAAGCCGGAGTCCTTTTGCTCCAGCGCCTGGGACAGCATAGCGCCCTTTGCGAAGGTTTTGGCAGAGGGCGGCGGAAACTTCTTTGACGGCTGGATGCAAAATCCCTATTCGGCAATGATCAGCTGCAACGATGGCTTCCGCCCGGTGAGCTTTTATTTGGAAGCAATGGAGGACAGATCATGAATCTAAATATCTGTGATTTTCAGTGGACCCGGGAGCCTGCGTCCTATACGGTGGATGGAAACCGGGTAGAGGTAGTCACAAAGCCCCATACGGACCTGTGGCAGCGGACCTATTATCATTTCCGCAATGACAATGCCCCTGTGTTCCAAATGGAAACGGACGAACGCTATTTTTCCTTTACCGTAAAGACAGAATTTGATAGCCACCACCGCTTTGACCAGTGCGGTGTGGTGATGTACCTGGACAGCGAAAACTGGCTGAAAGCCTCCATTGAGTATGAAAACGAGTCTTTTCAGCACCTGGGCAGCGTGGTCACCAACCTGGGCTACTCCGATTGGGCGACAACGGAGATCGACGCTTCCGTGAAAGCAATGTGGTACCGCTTCAGCCGCCGGGAGGACGACTATTGCGTGGAATGCTCGGCAGATGGCGCGCATTTCAGCCAAATGCGCATCTGCCATATGCATAAGGGCGGCGGCACGATCCGCTTTGGCATTTATGCCTGCAGCCCGGAGGACTCCTCCTTCAAGGCTGTGTTCTCCCATATGGAGCTGACCGAATGCAAATGGCTGGCCCACGACGGACAGCAGCCTGATGAGGAAGTGTAAGAGGGAGAGAAATAGCCCCTTTGACCCGTAATTTTGCAGAATGGAAGTGTGTTATGGAACACAAACCGAAAAAGTATTTAATTGGATTACTTTGCGCCATTGTGGCGATGTTTCTCTGGATCTTCGTAGCGGTGGGATTGACCGGCGGCAGGGAGGTCGAAGATTTTACCGATACCGATAAAATCATTATGACCGTGTTTGCTGTCGTGGAGATCGCCACTGCGATCGCTGCGTTCCTGCTGGCGGTTCTGTTTGGTAATGAGCAGGGAAAACGCTTCCGGCACCAGATACATACTGTGGAAGCAAACGGGGATAAGAAGACCGGCAGGCGTGGAACGGCTTTGCTGGTGTTAGCCTTTACACTCGCTTTGGGAGCAATGACCGTCGGCATCGTGTTAGGCAAGGAGTCTTCCGCACATCTGCAGAATTTGAGTGGGTGGCTGCTGGGAATCAGTATTGCGGTTGCGGCAGCAGCGCTGCTTGCGAACATTGTGCTGGAGAAGTGGTATGTTGGCCGCTTTACAAACCGGCAGGTCAGCCAAGTCTATCAGTTTATCTATTCCCATCGGGAACAAGCAGAGCGGACGGCTAAACAGAAACTGTCCTTACTGAAAAGGTGGAGGGTTTTCACAGGCGCATATAGTGTGCTGCTGGGCGTACTTGGCCTGTGTATAGCGCTGTGCGGAGGGATTCTGCTTGACAGCGGCAGCGCAGTTCCGCTGTGCTTTGCTGCTTCCATACTGATTATGTGCGCATTTTCCCGGATACACTTCCGGGTATCCCAAAATGTATTTGATGAGGATAAGTCCTATGTCTCAGAGCAGCAGTATCCTCACCTGTATGCCCTTGCGAAAAAAGCTGCCCGGACAATCGGCTGCGGCGGCAGCATCCGAATCGCCTTTTTGACAGGCTGCAATGCCGGCATTGCGAAGATAGGACAGACATACTCGGTGCAGCTGGGTGCGATTTTGCTATGCAGCCTCTCGGAAGAGGAAATGTATTGTGTCCTGCTGCACGAATTTGCCCATATGGCGGCAGATAACAGCGAGGAAATGAAGGCAGGCAACTACCATAGCTGGATCTATGGCGGCAAGACGCCCCATTTTCTTTCCGGGATCACAAAGCTCTTTTTCAGTTTCTTTGATGGGTTTTATGCGCTGCAGTTCAGCCTCTATGCTTACGCAGCTGCCATCGGAACGGAATCTGCGGCAGACCAGGCGATGCTCTTGAGTAACGACCCGGCGGCAGTAGCCTCTGCGCTGCTGAAGCTCAAGTACTACGAGCTGTTTACCTGGGAAAAGGGCACGCAGGATGAACCCTGTATGTACGAACCGGAAATGCCGGATCAGCAATTTCTGACCAGGGAGCTGGAACGCTTCCGGCAGGCAATGGAACAAAAAAGCGGAAAATGGCAGCAATTGATCGATGCAGAGATCCAGTCCCGGTCCGCATCCCATCCTACCTTAAAGCTGCGCCTGGAGGCTTTGGGGATCCGGGAACCGCGTCTCCTGGCTGCTCCGGCGGATTGCGACTACGCGAAAGAGTGCGAAAAAGCACGGGACTATGTGGCAGAACTGATCTGCGGGGAACTGTCCCAGGACTATGATGCCCGCAGAAAGGCGCTCTATTTGGAACCCAAGACCCAGGTGGAAGCCTGGGAAGCAGCTGGCAAGCCTTTGGTCGCCGAGGAATACGGCGATCTCGTTTGGGCATTGCGGCAATTGGGCAGAAATACAGAGGCGATAGAACTGTGCGAGCGGGCCATTGGGGAGCTTCCTGTGGCTGCAAGCTGCAACGGATATTTTATAAGAGGGTGCCACCGGCTGCACAGCTATGATGAACGGGGCATCGGGGATATCTACTTTGCCATCGAAAATAACAGCAATTATCTGGAGGAAGGCATCGATGCCATTGGGACCTTCTGCTGCCTGACGGGCAACCAAACGGAATTGGATATTTACAGGCAAAAGGCTCTGGAACTGGCCCAGAAGCAGAAGGATGAGTACAGTCAGACAGGTTTTCTGACGAAAAAAGATCGCCTGTCGGAAGAAAGTCTGCCGAACGGTATGCTGGACGATATTCTGGAGTATATTCGCAGCGTGGATGAAGGGCAGATCGAAAAGATATATCTGGTGCGAAAGACGATCACAGAGGATTTCTTCACCAGCGTGTTTGTGATCCGTTTTGACCTGGCAGCGGAGCAAGAGACCTGCGAGCAGATCATGCATAAGATTTTCCGGTATCTGGACACCTGCAGCGATTGGCAGTTTTCTCTGTTTGACTATCAGGAAGTTATGAGCGTACCTGTGTATGAGGTCAAAAACAGCTGTGTGTATTCGAAAAAGGGATGACAGGGAGGCAGACTATGAAACTGTTTTTGGAAGCGATCGTAAAATTTACCTGCGGCCTGGTGCTGGTGGGACTTCTGATCTTCCTGCCGGCAGGAACCCTCAGCTATACATACGGATGGCTGCTCATTGGCCTGCTTTTTGGACCGATGCTGATCGCCGGGTTTGTGATGCTCTATAAATCCCCGGATTTCCTTAAAAAACGGCTGGATGCCAAGGAAAAGCAGGGGACGCAAAAGGGTGTTTTGGCCTTCTCCGGACTTATGTTTATTGCCGGTTTTGTGGTGGCGGGGCTGGACTACCGTTTTGGCTGGTCAGCGATGCCCACCTGGGTGGTGATCGCCGCATCGGTGCTGTTCCTGCTTAGCTATGCCCTCTATGCCGAGGTGATGCGGGAAAATGCTTACCTCAGCCGCACGATTAAAGTGGAGGAGGGGCAGACCGTGGTGGATACCGGGCTGTATGGCATCGTCCGGCATCCGATGTACGCAGTAACCCTGCTGCTGTTTTTGATGATGCCCCTGGTGCTGGGCTCCTGGTATGCGCTCATTGCTTTTGCCGTTTACCCGGCGGTCATCATTGTCCGGCTCAAGGACGAGGAAGACCTGCTGACCCGGGAGCTTCCCGGCTACGAAGCATACAAAAAGAAAGTCAAGTACCGGCTCATTCCCTTTATTTGGTGAGGTGTCATCCTGAGGGTGGTCGAGGGTGCTGTACGGCGTTGCAATGCTCATAACGATACCAAGACAAAAGAGGTGCGCTATGCTGAAAAAACTCTATGATAAAAGCCAGATTTGGTTTGCGGTGGCGTGGATCATCGCCTATTGTGTCCTGCTGTCTGCGGGAGATTCCCTGTCTGCCATGGTGGGTGTGGAAAAATCCGTGACTCTGGCTGTTGGGCTGATCCTCTGCGCGGTACTGTTTTGCTTCCTGCGCGGCAGTAACCTGCTGAAGACCTACGGCTTCTGCCGCCCAAAGGCATCCGCCCGGTCCATGCTCTGGTATCTTCCTGTGGCCCTTATGCTTACCGCCAACCTGTGGTATGGCCTGACCCTCCATTACGGCGCTGCCGAAACGGTGCTTTATATCCTTTCCATGCTCTGCGTGGGCTTTTTGGAGGAGGTCATCTTCCGGGGTCTGCTGTTTGAAGCGATGCGCAAGGATAATTTCAAAACTGCGGTGATCGTGTCCAGCGTCACCTTCGGCATCGGCCACATGATCAATTTAGTCAATGGCTCCGGTGCGGAGCTGCTGGGCAACCTGCTCCAGGTGGTGTATGCCACCGCTGCCGGCTTTATGTTTGTGATGCTGTATTGTAAATCTGGAAGCCTGCTGCCCTGCATCGGCGCTCACGGCATTTTCAATGCCCTCAGCGTGTTTGCGGATGAAAGGGCTGCATCCCAGGAAATGCGGATCTTCACCGCCATCGCCCTTACGGTGATCACCGGCGGGTACGCAGCATATTTGGCATGGACGCTCCCAAAAGAAGAAAAGAAATAGAACGCACAAAGGCGCAGAGCCGGGAAATCCCGGTTCTGCGCCTTATCTATTATGCCTTTTTATTCTTTTTATAAAGGATGTTCAGACCCTTTAGCAGCAGGTCCTTTTCCAATATGATCTCGTGCCTACATAGCGGCGTCACAAACTGCGCCATACCGCCGGTGGCGATCAGGGT
Source organism: Faecousia sp. (assembly GCA_045543895.1). Taxonomy (GTDB): domain Bacteria; phylum Bacillota; class Clostridia; order Oscillospirales; family Oscillospiraceae; genus Faecousia. Next base: position 5,234 of record JAZPXW010000096.1, on the reverse strand, counting down.
GGAGCTGTGACCCAGCTCTTCCTCGATCCGGTCGATGAGCCCGTCCAGCATGGCGGCTGTGCCGTACATCATGCCGCTGCGCATACAGTCCACGGTGTTTTTGCCAATCACTTTTTTGGGCTGATCCAGGCTGATGCCGGGCAGCTGCGCTGCCTTGCTGATCAGCGCATCCAGCGAGGTCTTCACACCGGGGATGATCACACCGCCCATATACACATTCTCCGGCTCGATCACCTCAAGGGTGGTGGCGGTACCCAGATCCATCAGAATCAGCGGTGCCTTGTATTCCGCCAGAGCCGCCACAGCGATGACGATCCGGTCGCTGCCCAGCTGAGAGGGGACCTCCACATGGATGTTCAGCCCGGTTTTGAGCCCCGGTCCCACCACCATCGGCTGCTTGCCGATGACCTTGATAACGCCTGTTTTCACGGAGTTGAACACCTGGGGAACCACCGAGGAGATGATGCAGTCGTCGATGTCATCCTTGCAGACGCCGAAGGCCTCCAGCATATTTTTGATCTCCACGCCGTACTGGTCGGAGGTGCGGGTGCGGTCGGTGGCGATACGGGCCTTGAATAAGATCTGATCGTCACGGATACAGCCGATCACCAGGTTGGTATTGCCGATATCAATGGCCAGAAGCATATCAGTTTCCTCCGTTGAGTTTTCCCAGCGCCTTGCACACAGCGCCAGCAGCCACGGTGGTGGCAAACAGCTCCACCAGGGCGTTGATGCCCACAAAGCTGAGAATAAATACCAGGATATTTCTGCCTGCGATCATTTCCTGCAAATACTCCGTATGTCCAAACAGCAGCACCAGCGCACCCATAAAAAACGCGGTGTTAAACAGAGCAGCGGAAAAACCCGCCACATAGCTGGCGTAGCGGAAATGCGCCTTGTGCAGGCTCTGGTACACAACGCCGGTGAGGGTGCCTGCCAGTACACGGGTGGCAAACCGCTGGATAATGGTCAGAATCGGGCTGATCTCAAAGGTCACCACACCCATAGCGCTTGTGCCGCCGATGCCCACGCATTGCAGGCAGCTGGTAATGCCGAATACTGCGCCTAGGAATGCGCCGCCTCCCGGTCCGAGAGCAACCGCTCCGATGGCTACGGGGATCATATTCAGCGAGATGGCCAAGGGTCCGATGTTCAAGTAACCCAGGGGTGTGTAGGACATAACCAGCAGAATGCCGCTGAGCATAGCCAGCAGCACCATACTGCGAGTGCTGAACCGTTTTGTTTTCATATTCATTTACCTCCTGCTACCGTTTCGCCCCAGCGAATACAGCGCAATCTTATCTCTGCGAGATATCCATATTATAGTAAAAGTAATGCCTGTTTTCAAGAAGAATTTCTAACTTTACACAAAGGGGATTTCGGGGTATAATAGAAAAAACATCCTTTAGAGGAGGCGTCGCTATGCTGAAGGGAAAAACCGTACTGTTGGGAGTCACCGGCGGGATCGCCGCGTATAAGGCTGCTGCCCTGGCATCTGCCCTTGTGAAGCTGAGAGCCAGCGTAGAAGTGGTCATGACGAAAAACGCCACGGAGTTTATTGCGCCCTTGACCTTTGAGCAGCTCACCGGCAACCGAACCATGGTCGATACCTTCGACCGCAATTTCGTGCATCAGGTGGAGCATATTTCTCTTGCTCAGCGGACAGACCTGGTGATCATCGCTCCGGCTACCGCCAATGTGTGCGCAAAGCTGGCTCACGGCCTGGCGGACGATATGCTCACCACAACGGTCCTTGCCTGCAAATGCCCCAAGCTCATCGCCCCGGCGATGAATACCAATATGTATGAAAACCCTGTGACCCAGGATAATCTAGCGATCTTGCGGCGCTACGGCTGGCAGGTCATAGAGCCTGCGTCCGGCCGTCTGGCCTGCGGTGCGGTAGGCGCCGGCAAGCTGCCCGAGCCGGAGGAACTGCTGCAGTATGTTTTGCGGGAGATTGGAATGCCCCACGACCTGCAGGGAAAAACGGTGCTGGTCACAGCAGGCGCAACGCAAGAATCCCTGGACCCCGTGCGCTATTTGACCAATCACTCCACCGGCAAGATGGGCTGCGCCATCGCGGAGGCCGCCATGCTCCGTGGTGCTGAGGTGATACTCATTTGCGGCGCGGTCAGCGCAAAGCTCCCGCCCTTTGTCCGGGTGGTCAATGCTCTTTCTGCCCAGGAGATGTTTGAGGCGGTCAAGGAGTACGCACCCCAGGCGGACTATATCTTCAAGGCCGCAGCCGTGGCGGATTACACTCCGGAAAGCTACATCGACGATAAGCTGAAAAAGAAAGATGGCGACCTGAGCATCCCCCTAAAGCGCACCCAGGATATTCTGGCGTGGCTGGGCGCAAACCGCAGGGAGGGCCAGGTGATCTGCGGCTTCTCCATGGAAACCCGGGATATGCTGGAAAACAGCCGCGCTAAGCTCATTAAAAAGAATGTGGATATGATCTGTGCCAATAACCTCAAGCAGGAGGGCGCAGGCTTCGGTGTGGATACCAATATCATTACCATTATTACGAGGGATGATACCCAGGAGCTTCCGCTGCAGTCTAAGCAAAGCGCCGCCCACGCCATCCTTACCAAAGCAACCACCCTCGGCTGATCACTAACGCCATGTCATTGCGAGGACCCTGAGCGAAGTCGAAGGATCCGTGGCAATCCGTAATACCCTTTGAACCCCTTCGTCAGCTTCGCTGACACCTCCCCTACAGGGGAGGCATATTCCCATGGCTGCTGCGTAGCCTTGGAATGATAAGAATTAAGGCCTTTGCTGTAGGGCGGGGGCTTGCTCCCGCCGCAAGGACGCACTACCTTTTCCGATGTAGGGGCGATTCACGAATCGCCCGTGATGACCTGCGTTTTAAAAATGCTTTTGACACGCTAAACCCCGCTTCCCATTTCCCGGGAAGCGGGTTTGCTGTTTTAGCCCTCGGGAGAAACAGAGGGGAGTTTACAAAGACCGTTGCAGCGTGATATAATTCCTCTATCAATTTGAAATGTGCGAGGACACTATGAAAGTTTTAATTGGAACGACCAACCCGGCGAAGGTTACACGGTTTGAAGAATTCCTTCCCAACAGCGGCATCGAGTATCTGACGCTGAAGGATCTGGGCATCACCGCTGAACCGGAAGAGGGCGGAAGCAGCCCGGAGGAAAATGCCCGCATTAAGGCGGCCTTCTATGGGCAGTTCTGCGACTGTGTGATCTGCAATGACTCCGGCCTGTACTTCGACGGCATTCCCTTGGACGATCCCCGGCAGCCGGGACTCAATATCCGCACACCCCAGGGCCGGCGGCTGGATGATGAGGAAATGATCGAATACTATTCGGTATTGATCTCTGAGCTGGGCGGCAAGGTGCTGGCCTATTATCTGGACGGTATTGCGGTGTACCGGGATGGGAAGATCCAGTCGTTCCTGGATGAGCAGGGGAAGGCAGCCGCATTTTATATGGTGGATACACCGTCACCCAACCGTCATCCGGGCTGGCCGCTGGACTCCCTTTCCCTCAATCGAAACACCATGACCTATTTCACGGACCACGGCAACAACATCTATGATAATGTGGAAGAACAGATCATGGTCGGACAGTACCGCCAGCGGGTGGTAAATTTTCTGAAACAGGCGCTGGGACTGGAATAGGCATTGCCATAACCAAAAGGGCTGTGAGGATCCTCACAGCCCTTAAAAAGCGGTCAGAAAAATGTAACGAAATCGATTCTCATGCGTCATAAGTGTGAAGGAGGTGAGAAAGTGACAAATTTCCAAGAGGTGTACAGCCTGTATTTCCGGGATGTGTACCGCTATACCTTATCCCTGTGCCGGAACGAATCCGTGGCAGAGGAGATCACGCAGGAAACCTTCTACAAGGCCTTGGAAAAGCTGGACAGCTTTGACGGCAAGTGTAAGGTTTCCGTTTGGCTGTGTCAGATCGCGAAGAACACCTACATATCCATGTGCCGAAAACATAAGCGCCTGGATCCGGGTGCCGATACGGCCTTGCTCCCAGGCGATGGCAATATCGAGGAGCGATTCTTTGACAGGGAAACCGCTTTTGCGATCCATAAGGTCCTGCACACCCTGGAGGAACCCTACAAGGAGGTCTTCTCCCTCCGCACATTTGGAGAGTTGCCGTTTAAACAGATCGCGGAGCTGTTTGGCAAGACGGAAGCCTGGGCAAGAGTCACTTATCACCGGGCGAGGCTGAAGATCAAGGAGGAACTGAAATGAAACTAGCCTGTAAAGTCATTGAAGATATGCTGCCCATGTACTACGACGGTGTGTGCTCTGACGAAAGCGCGACGCTGATCGAGGAACACTTGAAGGACTGCCCCCAGTGCAGCCGTGTGCTTGCCGATCTTCACTCCGGCATCCATATTCCGGAAAAACCGGTGGATGACATGAAGCCCCTGGAGGGGATCCAGAAGAAATGGAAGAAAAGCAAGCACACCTATATCCGCAGAGGCATCTGCATCACGCTGGCTGCATTGTTGCTGGTTACCGCTGTCTTAACCGGAATATGGTATTTCAGCTATGCCAAATACTACTATCGTTTGACAGAGACCATGGAACAAACCACGAACGAGGATACATTCTTTACATCTTCTGATTACACCGCAGAAAAGAACGGCCATCGCTTTGAAGTGTGGCTTCCCATCATTTTGAGCAATAGCGGCTTCGCTCGCGTGATGGATGAGGATGGGCTGGTAATGTTCCTCTACCCGGAGAAGGGCGGCAGCTACAGCTTCTGGCTGCATATCACCGATCAGGATAACGAAGCCTATTCGGTTTATTTGAAGGCGGATATGACTCCGGATTTTGAAAACCACCCATTCCCGGTGCGCAGCGAGAGTGAAAAACAGAAGATCACGCAGCTCCTGACCGATAAAAATGAAGCTGTGGTTTCCATGCTGGAAGAGATCCATGCGTTTTGGGGCATCGACTTGCTTGAAAAGTAAAATAGTATAGCTGTAAATTAATCATAACCACCTGCACCACCGGTGTTCTGCCCTACTACCGCAGATGCGGTTATGCGCGCACAAAAGGCCCCCTTGTGTAAAGGGCAGATTCCCCCGTCAGCGGGGGAAATGTCCGCGAAGCGGACAAAAGGGGCGCGGGCCCGGCAGGGCTGTCACCGCACAGCGGTGACTGGGGGATTGTCACTACGAGAACAACCCCTCCGCCACGGCTTAACGCCGTGCCACCTCCCCTTACACAGGGGAGG
>JAZPXW010000095.1:0-9293 GCA_045543895.1 Faecousia sp. | reverse complement strand
CAGACCTTTAAGCTGACACCGCTGCAGCTGGTCCGGGCGATATCGTCTGTGGTAAACGGCGGCTATCTTCTGGAGCCGTACATCGTTTCTGAAGTGATAGACAGCCGGGGCAATACGGTGCTTCAGCAGGAAAAAACTGTGCTGCGGCGCACCATTTCAGAAGAAACTTCCAAAACCATGTGCCAGCTGCTGGGTTCTGTGGTTTCGGAAGGAACCGCAAAAAATGCCTCCGTTTCCGGGTATTTTGTCGGGCGAAAGACCGGGACCAGCGAGAAAATCGATGTTTTTGATGAAAACGGCCAGCGGGTACTGGATAAAATTGTCTCCTTCGTAGGGGTTGCGCCGATGGACGATCCGAGGTATATTGTACTGGTAGCACTGGATACCCCATCCCGCAGCACCGGTATCTACATCTCCGGCGGTGTGATGGCAGCGCCTACGGTGGGCGCTGTGATGGCGGATATCCTGCCTTATCTGGGCGTGGCGAAGACCTACGGCCCGGAGGATGCCGCCGGGCAGCCGGTGGTGCTGGAAGATCTAACAGGTGTGACTGTGACAGAAGCCCAGAAGGCTTTAAAGAAAATGGGTCTGACCGGCGTGATCCGGGGAGAAGGGGAGACTGTCGTCGGGCAGCTTCCGGCTCCCGGGCAGAGCGTTCCGGGTGGCAGCCAGGTGCTGTTGTACCTTAGCGAGCCGACCCAGCCGGAAACGGTGGCTGTTCCGGATTTTTGCGGCATGCACCGGCAGCAGGCAATGGACGCGGCAGGGAAACTGGGGCTATATATCCTGGTTTCCGGCAATACAGAAATTTCTCCACAGGTCACCGTGGTGGCGCAGGACATCGCTCCCGGCACCCAGGTGCTTGCCGGAACAACAATAAAGATTAAATTTATAGACACACAAGCGGCTGACTGACAGCCGGGTAAGGAGTCAAATATGAAACTGAATGCACTACTTAAAGACATTACGGTCCGGGAATCCAATGTGGATATGAACACCGAGATCACCGGCGTTGCCTACGATTCCCGGAAGGTGACCCCCGGCAGCGCCTTTGTGGCGATCTCCGGCTTTACCTCCGACGGCAATGCCTATGTGCCTATGGCGCTGGAAAAGGGAGCTGCGGTGGTGATTACCGCCCGCAAGCCCTGGGCGACAGATGTACCCTATGTATTGGTGGAAAACGACCGGCTGGCGCTGGCGCTGATCGGCTGCAATTACTTCGGCCATCCTGCAAAGTCCATGTGTATGATCGGTCTCACCGGCACCAACGGCAAGACCTCATCTACGCTGTTGCTCAAGCATGTGATCGAAACGGTCCGGGGAGAAAAGGTCGGCCTGATCGGCACTATGGAAAACCGCATCGGCGATGTGGTGATCCCTACCGAACGCACAACTCCCGAGAGCTTCGACCTGCAGGACCTGTTTGCCCAGATGCGCGAGGGCGGCTGCAAGTATGTGATCATGGAGGTATCCTCACACGCCCTTTCTTTGGATCGGGTGGGCGGTGTCCACTATGATGTGGCGGCCTTTACCAATCTGACTGAGGACCATCTGGACTTCCACCACACTATGACCGCCTACTGCGATGCCAAGGCAGAACTGTTTGCCCGGTGCGACAAGGCTGTGCTGAACCGGGACGATCCCTGGTTTGAGAGAATGAGCAGAAAAATTACTGTGGATATGCTCACCACCTCTGTGCATCCCGGTGAGGGCCTGTATGCCCGGAATATCGAAATGCGTGCCGACGGTGTGCGGTTTACCGCCGTACATGAGGGAAAGCAGGTTGCGGTTTCGCTGCCCATCCCCGGCAAGTTCACCGTTTACAATGCGCTGACCGTGCTGGGCTGCGCCATGCAGCTGGGCATTCCTCTGGAGGACGCAGCTGCCGCTCTGGCAACTGCCCAGGGTGTTAAGGGCCGTGTGGAAGTGGTCCCCACCCCAGGTAAGCCCTATACCGTGCTCATCGACTATGCCCACACTCCCGACGGCCTGGAGAATGTGCTCTCCTCTGTGAAGGACTACTGCAAGGGCAGACTTATTACGGCCTTCGGCTGCGGCGGTGACCGTGACCGGGCAAAGCGTCCCATTATGGGCAGGATCGGTACTGAGCTGGCGGATATTGCCGTCATTACCTCCGATAATCCCCGTACCGAGGAGCCTATGGCGATCATCCGGGATATCGTTGCCGGCATTCCCAAGAACGCGGAAAACTATGTGGTCATCGAAAATCGTATCGAAGCCATTCATCACGCTATGGACATTGCGGAAAAAGATGATATAATTGTGCTTGCAGGCAAGGGCCACGAGACCTACCAGGAGATCAATAAGGTAAAGCATCACCTGGATGAGCGGGAAGTTGTGGCAGATTATCTGCAGGAACGAGGATAAACTATGTCTAGAATTACTTTGCGGCAGGCTGCGCAGTGGTGCGGCGGCCGTATAGATGAGAAATATGCGGAGGTTACCTTCCTGGGCGCCAACATCGACTCCCGGAAGATCCAGCCAGGCCAGCTGTTTATCGCCCTCAAAGGCGAGCGGGACGGTCACGACTACATTCCTATGGCGCTGGAGAAGGGTGCCGCTGCGGTGCTTTGCTCCCGGGAATGCGGGGATGTGCCTGCGATCATCGTGGAAGATCCCCGGCTGGCCCTGGGCGATATTGCCCGCCATGAGCGTCAAAGGTTGGGCATGAAGGTGGTAGGCGTTACCGGCTCTGTGGGTAAGAGCACCACCAAGGAAATGATCGCCACGGTGCTCGGCAGTACTTACCGTGTGGAAAAGACCCCCGTCAATCACAACAATGACCTGGGCATGCCCATGGCCATCCTTTCTATGCCCGAGGACACCGAGGTTGCGGTGCTGGAAATGGGTATGAACCATTTCCGTGAGATCGCTTATCTGACCGACATTGCCAAGCCCGATGTGGCTGTGATCATCAATATCGGCACGGTGCATATTGAGTATCTGGGCTCCCGGGAGGGAATCTTACAGGCAAAGCTGGAGATCCTGGAGGGCACAAGGGAAGATGCCGCCGTTATCTTTAACGGCGATGACCCCATGCTGTGGGGCTACAGGAATAAGTGTGACCGGGATATTCTGTATTTCGGTGAGGAGAATGACCATGCTGCCGTCCGTGCGGACAATGTGTCCGAGGAAGAAAACCTGCTGCGGTTCCGTGCGGTGATCGGCGAGGAAAGCGAGCCCGTGGAGCTGATGCTGGACGGCAGGCACTATGTATCCGATGCTTTGGCTGCCATCACTGTGGGCCATGTTCTGGGCGTATCTCTGGAAAAGGCACGGGAAAGTCTGGCTGCCTTCCAGAATATGGCCGGCCGCCAGGAGATCTTTGAAGTAAACGGCTATACGGTCATTAAGGACTGCTACAACGCAAGTCCGGAATCCATGAAGGCTGCGCTGACGGTGCTGGGCAGACGCTCCGGCCGCCGCATCGCGGTGCTGGGCGATATGCTGGAGCTGGGCGCCTCCACCTGGGCAGAGCACTACCGCATTGGACGCATCGCTGCAGAAAAGGCAGATATGCTGTTTGCCTATGGCCCTAACAGCAGCCGTGTGATCAGCGGTGCCATTACCGGTGGCATGACGGCGCAAAACGCCGATTCCTTTGAAGACAGAGAGAAGATCGTTGCCGCTCTCAAGCGCACGGTAAAGCCCGGCGATGTGCTGCTGTTTAAGGGCAGCCAGGGCATGCACATGGATCTGATCCTGGACCGGATGCTTAAAGACGAAACATAAGGAGAGAGATATGTTAAGAATTATCATAACAGCCCTGGGCTGCGGTGTGCTTACCGGTGTGATCGGCTATTTCCTGCTGCCTGTGCTGCGGGCGCTGAAGGCAGGTCAGTCTATCCGGGAAGTGGGTCCCACCTGGCATAATTACAAGGCAGGAACTCCGATGATGGGCGGTCTGATGTTCATTTTGGGTCTGATCGTCTGCCTGCTGGTGAATCTTCCTGCTATGGAGGATTACTCTGTGTTTTATGTGCTGGCGCTGGCCCTTTGCTATGGCACCATCGGCTTTCTGGATGATTTCTTCAAGCTGAAATTCAAGCGTAACCTGGGTCTGACTTCCTTCCAAAAGGCAGCGCTGCAGGCTGCGGTATCCGCCATCTACCTGTATGTGCTCTACCGCACCAATACCATGTCCTGCAACCTCTACATTCCCTTTGTGAATGTGTCGGTTGCGATCCACCCCCTGGTCTATATTTTCTTTGCTATGTTCGTGATGGTGGGCTGCGTCAATGCGGTGAATCTTACCGACGGTCTGGACGGCCTGTGCGCCTCTGTGACGCTGCCGGTTATGGTGTTCTTTGCCGCGGCGGCTTTCTGCATGGAAAGATACGACCTGGCGCTGCTGCCTGCTGCCCTGGTAGGCGGTCTCATTGCTTACCTGTTCTATAACTGGCATCCTGCCAAGGTGTTTATGGGCGATACCGGTTCGCTGTTCTTGGGCGGCATCGTATGCGCTCTGGCCTTTGCGTTGGATATGCCTCTGGTTTTGCTGCTGGTGGGTCTGGTGTACATCGTGGAAACCATGTCTGTGATCCTGCAGGTGGGTTACTTCAAGCTGACCCACGGCAAGCGGCTGTTTAAAATGGCTCCCATCCATCATCATTTTGAGATGAGCGGCTGGAAAGAGGAGAAGATCGTATTCGTGTTTGCCGGCGTATCTGTGCTGATGTGCCTGCTGGCCTGGTTCGGTATTTCCGGCAGACTGTAAGCAGTTAAGTAACGAAAGGAGTCTTTATGGCGCTACAACCTGTAGCTGCCAAAGAGGACCGCTCTGCGGCGACGCGCCGGAGAGACGACAATGTGGACATCCCGTTTCTTGTACTGGTGCTGCTTTTGCTGGCTGTGGGGCTTGTGATGCTCTATTCCGCCAGCTACGCCCAAAGCGAGTATGACAGCGGCTATACCGTCACCACCCGTTACCTGCAGAAGCAGGCGGTGTGCGCTGTGCTGGGGCTTGCGGCTATGTGGATCCTTTCACGGCTTCCTGCGCAATTTTGGCATCGCTTTGCCTGGGTGATCTACGGGCTGAGCATCGTATTGCTGCTGAGCGTTCTGGTGGTGGGCGAGTCAGTCAACGGCGCCCGCCGCTGGATCAACATCGCCGGGCTGCAGTTTCAGCCGTCAGAGCTGGCGAAATTCACCCTCATCGTGCTGTTTGCACGGCTGACCCGGGGCTTTGGCTCCAGCGCAAGGGAGTTTCGCTACGGGGTTCTGGGCTTCGGCTGCGCGCTTCTGGGTATTCTCGTTCCCCTGGCTCTCGAAAAACACCTTTCTGCCATTATGCTCATGGGCATGGTGGCGGTGGTGATGATGTTCGTGGCGGGAACACACCCCAAGTGGCTGCTCCTCGGTGCGGGCGTGGCAGTAGTTTTTGTGTTGGTCTACACCCGCTTTATGGGTTATGCCGGAGACCGGGTGACTGCCTGGCTCCATCCGGAAGCCGACCCGGGGGACACCGGCTATCAGATCCTCCAATCCCTCTATGCCATCGGTTCCGGTGGGGTGTTTGGGCTGGGATTGGGCAAAAGCAGGCAGAAATATCTGTACCTGCCATTTCAGTATAACGACTATATCTTCGCGGTGATCTGCGAGGAATTGGGTCTGGCGGGAGCGGTGCTGATCGTGGTGCTGTTTGCCGCGCTGATCCTGCGGGGCTACTGGATCGCGCTGCACGCGGTGGACCGGTTTTCCACAGTGCTGGCAGCGGGTCTTGTGACCCTAATCGCTGTGCAGACGGTGCTGAACCTGTGCGTAGTGACCAATATTCTGCCCTCTACCGGTATCGCGCTGCCGTTCTTCTCTTACGGTGGAACCGCCCTGGCGGTGAACCTGGGGGAGATGGGCATCGTGCTGGGTATTTCCCGTTACCGAAATAAAGCAAAAAGACAGGAGGACTTCCTATGAATGTGATTTTTACCTGCGGTGGTACTGCCGGTCATATCAATCCGGCCATCGCGGTTGCGAATATATGGAAAGAGCGCTATCCCGACAGCAAGATCCTTTTTATCGGTGCCAAGGGACATATGGAGGAAAAGCTGGTTCCCGCTGCGGGCTATGAACTCAAGACCTTTGAGACCTCCGGCATGAGCCGTAAGCTCAACCTGAAGGGCATTAAACAGAATATCAAGGCGGTTTCCAATGTAGTTTCCGCCATTAACGGCTGCAAGAAGATCATCCGGGAGTTTCAGCCCCAGGTGATCGTGGGAACCGGCGGCTATGCCAGCTTCCCGGCATTGGCTGCGGGTCACGCCCTCAAGATCCCCACCTGCGTTCACGAGGCCAACGCCATGCCCGGACTTACCACCCGGATGGCTGCTGCCTGGGCAGACCGTGTGCTGGTATGCTTCCAGGAAAGCGCCAAGCACTATAAGCACCCTGAAAAGGTGGAGGCTGTGGGTATGCCTGTGCGCCGGGAGTTTATCTTCACACAGAAGGCTGCCGCCCGGGAAAAGCTGGGCCTCGACGAACGGCCTTTGATCGTTTCCACCTTCGGCAGCCAGGGCGCTAAGATGATGAATCTGGCGGTGGCTGACCTGCTGAAGCTGGAGCAGGCCGATGGGCTGCCTTATCAGCACATCCACGGTGTCGGCAGCTTTGGCTGGGAGTGGTTCCCGGATAAGCTCAAGGAGCTGGGCGGGGACGCGCAGAATTTTGACATCCGGGGGTACATCTACAATATGCCGGAGGTGATGGCTGCTGCCGATGTGATCGTCAGCCGTGCCGGTGCTTCCAGCTGCAATGAGATCGCAGCCTGCGGCACGCCCTGCATTTTGATCCCGTCGCCCAATGTGACGGACAATCACCAGGAAAAGAACGCCCGGGTCATCTCCGACAAGGGTGGTGCGGTGCTGCTTTTAGAAAAGGATTGCAGCGCAGAGCGTCTGTATCAGGAGATCAAGGATATTCTGTCTGATCCTCAGCGGCAGGCGGCTATGGGCACAGCGCTGCGGAGCGCCTGTGTGCTGGACAGCGCGGAGCGCATCTGCTCTGTTATGGAGGAGCTTGCTAAATAAAGGAGAATCCTATGGATACCAAAACAAAGAAACGGCGGGTGGCACCCCCGAAAAAGCGCACGGTCACCAAAAGCACTGCCCCCAAGACCCGTAAGCCTGCGGGCACCGGCAGTACCGCTGCGCGGCGCAGCAGTCAGCGGAGGAAAAAGCCGACTCCGGATGTGGTGTATGTTCCACCCAAGCCTTTTAACCGTAACCGGCTGCTGCTGAGCCTGGCGATCACCTTGGCGGTGGTCCTGGCGCTGACCTTCAGCGTTTCGATCTTCTTCAGCGTGGAAGTGGTAACCGTTTCCGGCGCGGAGAAGTATGATGCCTGGACCGTGATGGAAGCCTCCGGCATCCAGTATGGCGACGGCCTGCTGTCCTTTGGCAAGGCTAAGGCTGTGGGGAAGATCAAATTGGCACTTCCCTATGTGAATACTGTGAGAATTGGAATAAAACTGCCCGATACGGTAAATATTGAAATTACCGAGTGGGATGTGCTTTATTCCATCCGGGATTCTGCCAATGGCTGGTGGCTGATCAACACCGAAGGCACCGTCATCGACAATGTGGACAGCGCGACCGCAGGCGAGTACACCAAGATCCTGGGTGTCGCGGTGGATAATCCTGCGGAAGGCCAGCCTGCCAAGGCATATGAAACCTCCAATGCGACCGATACCTCCGGCGAGACCTTGATGAGTGTAGTGAGAGCCAGCGACCAGCTGACCACGGCACTTTCCATCATTACCTGCCTGGAGGATAACGGTATCATCGGCGAGGTAGCCAGCGTGGATGTTACAGATCTCGGAGATCTGGAACTGTGGTACGGACAGCGTTTCCAGGTGCGGTTGGGCGATTCCATGGATCTTAACTACAAGATCAAATGCCTCAAATCCGTTGTCAAGGGTACAGATGAAAAGAACACTCTGAAGGAATATGACAGCGGAATTTTGGATATTTCCTTTACGATTAAGGAAAACCAAGTGATTTATGACCCCTTTGAGGATTGAAAAATTCAAATATTTCGACGAAATGTGATATTTTCTATTGACCAATCCTTATTTTCAAGATAGAATATAAGGGTACGATTATAAATGCGCGCCAAAGGATTTCCCTCGGCGTAAAGGATACATAGGAGGAAAGCATAATGGCTGATTTTCAGGAACGCGTTGTTAAGATCAAGGTAATTGGTGTTGGCGGCGCTGGCAACAATGTTATCAATCGCATGATCGAGGGCGGCATCGACGGTGTCGACTACATCGTGATCAATACCGATAAGGAGGACCTCAACAAGTCCGTTTGCAAGAACAAGATCCAGATCGGTGAGAAGCTCACCGGCGGTATGGGCGCTGGCTCCAAGCCCGAGGTAGGCAAGCTGTCCGCTGAGGAAAGCCGCGGTCAGATCGCCAAGATCCTGGAAGATACCGACATGGTGTTCATTACTGCCGGTATGGGCGGCGGCACCGGCACCGGCGCTGCTCCCATCGTTGCGGAGCTGGCTCACGAGGCTGGCATCCTCACCGTTGGTGTTGTGACCAAGCCCTTCAAGTTTGAGGGTGCAAACCGTATGCGCCAGGCAGAGGCCGGCATTGCAGAGCTCTCCTCCAAGGTGGACTCTCTGATCATCATCCCCAACGACCGTCTGAAGTATGTCACCGACCAGAAGATCACCTTTGCCAATGCTTTCGGCATTGCTGACGACGTTCTGAAGCAGGCTGTGACCTCCATCTCCGAGCTGGTCGGCTTCTCCGAGAATGTGATCATCAATCTGGACTTCGCTGACGTTTCTGCTGTTATGAAGGACGCAGGCCGGGCTCACATGGGCGTTGGCACCGCTTCCGGCAAGGAAAAGGCTGAGCAGGCTGCTCTGGCTGCCGTTTCCAGCCCCCTGCTGGAGACCTCCATTAACGGCGCCATCGGCGTTCTGGTGAATGTCACCGGTTCCTCTGAGCTGACTCTGGACGATGTAGAGACCGCTGCAAACATCGTGCAGGAGAACGCAAATCCCGACGCCAACATCATCTTCGGTGCTACCTGCTCCGACGATCTGAAGGACGAGATGCGGGTGACCGTCATTGCTACCGGCTTTGAGCCTCGTGAGGAGTACGCTGCAGCTCCCAAGGCTGCTGCGGCAGAGGCACCCAGCAAGCCCGGCGATGTTGCCGACATCGAAGAGATCTTCAAGATCTTCAACCGCTAAAGAGTGATTGCGGCATCCCGGACGGACCGTCCGGGATGCATTTTTGCGATGGAGGACCCCTATGAACG
>JAZPXW010000094.1:0-4926 GCA_045543895.1 Faecousia sp. | reverse complement strand
GATATTTTTGCACAATAAGTACGAAGGGAGAAACGGATTGCCACGGGTGCAAGCACCCTCGCAATGACAGAGGAAGGACATAGTGCAGTAGGGCGGGGGCTTGCTCCCGCCGAAGAAAGCCCTCTCCTGAGAGAAAGCATTCCGCGGACGAGCGATGCTCGCCCCTACGGGCAAAATATTGCCAAATTGTAAATTTATCGTGACAAGCGCTGAAGGAGATGCTATACTGGTAGCGAAATTTGTCGAACAGAAGGAGCGGTACTATGAAAGAATTTTTGCGGTACTTCCTCGGCGCAGGTACAGAGATCGAATTTACGAATTTTGGGTTTGCCCATTTTCTTCCCATCCTGTGTCTGATCGCTGTGATCTTCCTTATCCGAAAATACAAAACGCAGCTGCGCGGATTCAAGTACGAAAGCAACCTGCGGCTATACTTGGCTCTGGCACTGATCTGCACGGAAATGTCTTACTACTGGCGGCTGGTGGCAATGCCGGAGCTGGGTCCCAACCCTATGGAGCATCTGCCCATTTCCGTATGTGGCTGGTGCGTGGTGTTCAGCAGCTATGTGCTGCTGAGCAAATCTCAGGCGCTGTTTGATATCTGCTATTTCTGGCTGCTTTCGGGAACGGTGTTCGCGCTGCTGACCCCCACCGTGATCTCCTACACAGGCCCGACCCGTTTCCGCTATTATCAGTTCTGGCTGGAGCACACCCTGGGCTATGTGGCGCTGTTTTACATGATCTTCGTGCATGATATGCGGCCCAACAAGAAGTCCATTGTGCGGTCTATCTGCTGGCTCGCAGTGCTTGCCACCATCGCTTACTTCGTCAATGATATGCTGGGACCCGGCGCCAACTACCTGTTTATGGCTCGCCCCGAGTCCACCCCCTCCATTCTGGACATCCTGCCCCCTAACCATGTGCTGCGCATCTGCATTATGGCAGCTGCCATTATAGCGCTGCATCTGCTGGTGTACCTGCCCTGGTATCTCAAGGACAGGAAAGCCGCCAAAATGCCGGTTTCCGCAAAATAAAACAAAGAAGCGCATCCTGCTCCACCGGGAGTACGATGCGCTTCTTTTTTATCGGTTGAAAATCAGGCGTGTGCTTTGGTCCTGCGTCTGCCTGCCCAATCGCACAGCAGAGAGAGCACGCACAGCACCAGCAGGGCAAACACAGAAAGGGTGATACACTGGGGCACGCCGGGGATCACAAAAGGCATACCGGAGCGGAAAAACATATAGTCTCCCTCAAAGCCCAGCAGTCTGTCGATCCCCTCGCAGTTTGCAAGATGCACCAGAAGGCCTGCCACCACCCAGCCCATGTGCCGGATGCTGGGCCGGAAAGTACCGCTGCCCATTTCAAGCAGCGGGATCAGCAGCAGACCCGTATGCTGCAGGATGCTCTTGACGATAGGAAATACCATCACATCGCTGGAATAGATGCCGTTGGGCAGCGCAAAGGTCAGCACACCGCCCACAAACCCAAAAAGATAAAACATCTTTTTGCCCGTTTTCCAGTTGCACAGGGCAATGATCGGAATGAGGATGCCGCCCAAATTACAGGGGTATGTAGGCCACCAGCACAGCAGGCTATTCCCCTTGACCAGCCAGTAGATCAGCCGCCAGAGCACCTCAAAGCCCAGCTGGAACCAGCAAACCGCTGTAAGCAGCGTTCTTTTCTTCTGGGGTGTCAGCTTCCTCGTGACACTCAGAGCAGTTACCAGCAGCACCGCTGCCGCCACCAGCGCCACAGAGTAAAGGTGGATCGGCTGATAGGAGTGATCTCCCTGCTGACCCATGTCGCCGATCAGCCACCGATACAGTATTTCCATGAAATATCCCTCCAAAAAGGGCAGCAGATGCCTCTGCTGTCGCGAAAATATCCCCCCTATTATGGCACAATATCATGAAAAAAGCTACCCCTATTTTCTTATATTCCCAAAAATAAGGAAATCTTAATATTCGTCCTTTTTCTTTGGAAAGCCTTCGCTTAAACAGCGGTTTTTATAAAAAACAGTTCCCCCGGGGAGTTCCCAGGGGAACCGCTCTTTACTTTAGTAATTGCTCCTCGGCGTAGTGAGCAGCGACAGCGCCGTCGGCGGCGGCGGTGACGATCTGCCGAACCTCCTTGGTACGCACGTCGCCCACCGCATACACACCGGGAAGGCTGGTACAGGTGGATTCATCGGCTATGATATAGCCCCTTTCATCCAGCTCCAGCTGACCCCGGAACAGCTCCGTTGCCGGATTTCTGCCGATGCTGACGAACAGGCCGTCCAGCTGCAGCTCTTTCTCTTCTCCAGTGCGTACATTTTGCACCTTCACACCGGAGAGTTTTTCCTGGCCCAGCAGCTCCGATACTTGGGAATCCCATACAAATTCCACATTCTCCGCCTGCTGCAGCGGCTCGTGATAGGTTTTCGATGCCCGGAGGGAATCCCTGCGGTGGATGAGATAGACCTTCTTTGCGATTCGGGAAAGCACCAGCGCTTCGGAGGCTGCGGAGTTGCCGCCGCCTACCACCGCCACGGTCTTGCCCCGGTAGAACATCCCATCGCAGGTAGCGCAGTAGGCAACGCCCTTGCCGGTCAGCTCCCACTCCCGGGGAAGTCCCAAATGCTTATGGTCCGCACCGGTGGCGATGATCACCGCTGCGCCTACAAAATCGCCCTCCGCGGTGGTCAGCACTTTTTCATTGCCCCGCAGCTCCACGGCGGTGACCTCCGCGTTTACCGTTTTGACCCCTGCCTTTTGCGCGCCTGCCTGGAAGTTCATGCCCAGCAGCACTCCGTCGATCCCCTCGGGGAAGCCGGGGTAATTCTCGATATTGGGCGTTTGAGTCATCTGCCCGCCTGCGAACAATTTCTCGATAACCAAGGTGGAAAGGCCTGCTCTGGCGGTATACATTGCTGCGGTATAGCCTGCCGGGCCGCCACCCAATACGATCACATCATACTTCTTTTCCATAACTCTTCCTCCTTTTTTCTTTAGTATATCCAAAAGAAAATCCGGTTTCCGTGACAACATCACATTGGAAACCGGATTGACAGATTTTCTTTTGGCTGATATGATGAACAAAAAAGGAGGGAAACGCTATGTCCATTGCCGAACACTTTCCAATTTACGATCAGCTGACGAAAGCAGAGCAGGAGCTGCTGGAGCAATCTGCGGTCTTGCGAAAAGTGCCGCAGGGTACCCTGGTTCACGGCGATGGCAGCAGCTGCATTGGCTTGCTGCTGATCCGCAGCGGCCAGTTCCGGGCATATATGACATCGGAAGAGGGCAAGGAGATCACCTTGTATCGGCTGTTTGACCGGGATATCTGCCTCTTTTCCGCCTCCTGCATTATGTCCAGCATCCAGTTTGACATTATGATCGCCGCGGAAAAAGATACGGAGTTCTGGGCCGTGCCTCCCTACATTTTCAAAAAGCTTTCTGAGAACAATGTGCGCATGGCAAATTACACCAACCAGCTGATGGCCACCCGGTTTACCGATGTGATGTGGCTGGTGGAGCAGATCATGTGGAAGAGCTTTGATAAGCGCCTTGCCGCCTTCCTGCTGGAGGAATGCAGCCTGGAGGGAACAGAGAAGCTGCAGATCACCCATGAAAAGATCGCCGCTCACCTGGGTTCTGCCCGGGAGGTGGTTACCCGGATGCTCAAGCACTTCCAGACGGAGGGTATGGTAGCCCTCACCCGTGGTACCATTACCATCACCGACCCGGGTAAGCTGGAAGCCCTGGCAGAATGAGAAACATGCTATGAAAAGAACGATTTCTCTTTTGCTTATTATTTTAATACTTCTGAGTTTTTGCAGCTGCAAGGATCCTCAGAAGGCAGTTGCTTTCGTTCATTGCTACGAAGAGGATGCCTATCCCTCTGCTCTGGCAGAGGACTTCTGCGACGCTGCCCGCCAGATGGGATATACCTGTGAGGTAACAAGGCCGGAAAATGACTCTGTGGATGCCCAGGCCCAGCTGATCGCACAGCTGGTGAAGCGGGGTGTCCGGGGCATTGCGCTGAACGCCTGCCAGGTGGAGGGTTTAGAGGTCGCCCTTGCGGAAGCACAGGCTGCCGGGATCCCTGTGGTAACCGTATCCCGGGATACCCGTGGCGCTGACCTTCTGATCCAGCCCAGCTCCACAGATTTGGTGGGCATGGCGCTGATGGATGCCATCCTGGAGCTTTGCGGCGGTGAAGGTGAATTTGTCGTAATCTCCGGAGAGACGCCCTTTAGCGGCATGGACCCCTGGGTCAGCGGCATGACGGCAGCCGCCCGGAACAGCAAATACAGTAAGCTCACCTGGAGCGAAATCAATTACAGCTACCGCTTAACCGACGGCATCGAGGGTATGAAAAAGCTGATCGTCAGCCTGCTGGGTAAATACCCCGGGTTGGACGTGATCTGCTGCCCCGGCATCGAAACATTGGTGACCTGCTGCCAGGCGGTGGAAGAACTAAATGCGGAGCTTCGTGTGACAGGTCTTTCCCAGCCTGCCCGTATGCAGGGTCTTGTGGGAGCAGACCGTGCCTGCCCCTGTTTCTTCCTGTGGAACCCCGGAGAGATCGGCGCTTGCGCCGCCAATGCCCTGGATGCGCTGGTAAGAGGTGCCTCTTTACAAGAGGGCGGCACACTTTCTACCAATTCCGGTGAATATAAGCTCTATACCGGCGCCCACGCAGAGTTTTATCTCTACGCAGGGCCTCCCTTCCGCTTCACCGCGGACAAAATTGCAAATGCTCCAGTTTATTAAGCGGACTAAAAAGGCTCCCCTTGTCAGGGGAGCTGTCAAAAATCTTTGATTTTTGACTGAGGGGTAGTCTTCTCTCCCCCAGTCTTTTGCTTCGCAAAATCCAGCCCCCTCGTCAGAGGGGTCCTTCTTGTTGTAAATATCGAGGTGTTATTTTACCATTGCCAGGATT
>JAZPXW010000093.1:0-2872 GCA_045543895.1 Faecousia sp. | reverse complement strand
AGGCCCCTCTGCCCTCGCACATTTCCCCCTCTCCGCCAGCCCCCCGGGCTCCCACCTCTCCCGGAGGGAGAGGTCACGCTCTCCCTATGGGAGAGCTGTCAGCGCAGCTGACTGAGAGGGATCTATCGTCTCGCAGTCGGGCGATGCTCGCCCCTACATTCAGTATTTACACCGCGCCCATTTTCGAGTATAATACGATTAGAAGTATGCGAAAGGAGGCTCTAATATGGGTAAATCCAGCAGGTCCACCACCTCTCAATCCAAGCCCAATAAGCTGCGCTGGCTAAGGCTCGACAACGCAGCCAAGATCTACCCCGCCTCCCGAAACAATAACTGGAGCAATATTTTCCGCCTTTCTGCCACGCTCACCGAGCCGGTGGACACGGAAATTCTTTCCTCCGCCCTGGATATCACCGTCCGCCGGTTTCCCTCCATCGCTGCCCGGCTGCGCAAGGGCGTGTTCTGGTACTATCTGGAACAGCTGCCCCAGGCACCAATGATCTCCCAGGAGGGCAGCTTCCCGCTGATGCATATGTCCCGCAGCGCGGTGCGCAAATGCGCCTTCCGGGTCATCGTCTACCGCAACCGCATCGCGGTGGAATTCTTCCACTCCCTTACCGACGGCACCGGCGGTCTGATCTTCCTCAAGAGCTTGCTTGCGGAGTACCTGCAGCGCAAATACGGCACTCCCATCCCCACCGGCGACGGCATTCTGGACCGGACGGAGGAGCCCTCCCCGGAGGAACTGGAGGACAGCTTCCCCAAATATGCCGGTCCCTGCAGCGCCAGCCGCCGGGAATCCAACGCTTTCCGGCTCACCGGCACTCCGGAGACCGACGGTTACCGCAACCTCACCTGCTTCCACCTGGACACCCGGCAGGTGCTGGACGCTGCCCATGCCCAGGGTGTGAGCCTTACCAGCTACCTGTGCGCGGTGCTGCTCCAGGCGATCTTGGAGCTGCAGCGGGAAAAGATACCCTTCCGCCAGTTCCGCAAGCCGGTGAAGGTGCAGATCCCGGTAAACCTGCGCTCCCTGTTCCCCAGCAAGACCCTGCGCAACTTCGCGCTCTACACCAACCCCGAGGTCGACCCCCGGCTGGGCGAATACAGCCTCAGCGAGATCTGCAAGCTGGTGCACCACCACCTGGGCATGGCTGTCACCGCCAAGCAAATGAGCACACAGATCGCCGCCAATGTAAAAAGCGAACGCTCCCCGTTTGTGCGGCTGATGCCCCTGTTCCTCAAAAATATCGCTTTGAAGATCGCCTTTTTAACCGTGGGCGAGCGGAAGATCTGCCTGTCCCTGTCGAATCTGGGCAATGTGAAGCTGCCGCCCGAGATGAGCCGTCACATTGAACGGATGGACTTTATCCTTGCGCCCCAGGCCAGCGCGCCCCATAACTGCGGTGTGCTGTCCTACAATGGTAAGCTCTATGTAAATTTCATCCGCAGCATCCGGGAGCCGGAGCTGGAAGCCCATTTCTTCCGGGTCCTGCAGCGGCAGGGGCTTCAGGTGCTGGTGGAAAGCAACGGACGCTGAAAGGAGCCGGTATGTACTGTGTAAAATGTGGTGTGGCCCTGGCTAACACCGAAAAACAATGCCCCCTCTGCGGCACCCGGGTGTATCACCCGGATATTACCCGGGAGGAAGCGGAACCCCTGTACCCCTACGACAGTATGCCTCCCAAGCAGCCGCACCCCTGGGGTGTCCTGCTGATCGTAAGCATCCTGTTTCTGCTGCCGATGTCCATCTGTTTGACCGTTGACCTGAGCGTGAACGGGCAGCTGAACTGGTCCGGCTATGTGATCGGTACCCTGGTGATGCTTTATACGATGTTTGTGCTTCCCAGCTGGTTCCGTAAGCCCAATCCGGTGATCTTCGTGCCGGTGAGCTTCGCCGCCATCGCGGTATTTTTGCTGTATGTGTGCCTTGCCAACGGCGGCAGCTGGTTTTTGCCCTTCGCCTTCCCGGTGACAGGCTTTGTGTGCCTGCTGGTGACCACGGTGGTGGTGCTGTGCCGGTATATCCGCAAGGGTCTGCTGTATATCTTCGGCGGTGCCAGCCTTGCCATGGCAGGCTTTATGGTGCTGCTGGAGTTCCTGCTGCACATCACCTTCGGTCTTCCGGGCATCGGCACCTGGTCTCCCTATCCCTTTATCGTGTTCTTCCTGCTGGGCATCACCCTGATCCTCATTGCCATCGTCCCCTCCTTCCGGGAATCTCTGAGTAAAAAATTTTTTGTATAACGGTACTTTCCGAAACTGCGGTGAGCTGCCTTTTGAATCCGTTCCCAAATATCCATACGCAGAAAAAGTCCAGCACCAAAAGGTGCTGGACTCAGACTGTCGAAAAAGCTCAGCGGAAGCTGGGCTTTTTCTTATGCTTGTGCTATGATGGTTCTGGGTGATATAAAATGCTGGAACGAGGAAAAATGGAACGGGGAATATTTGAAATCGTAGACACCGAAAGTCTGGTGCCTGCGGAACATTTGCTGCGAAAAATCGACAAAGCGGTAGACTTCAATAAGATCTACGATATGGTGGAACCGTTGTATTGTGCAGATAACGGCCGGCCCAGTGTGGATCCGGTTGTTCTGTTCAAGATGGTCCTAATTCAGCACCTGTATAGTCTGGGTTCTTTACGGCGAACAGCAGAAGAAGTGTCGTTCAATGTTGCATATCGTTGGTTTCTAGGTTACCGACTGCAGGAAGACACACCTCATTTTTCTACCGTCAGTTATAACTTCCGTCATCGCTTCACCACAGAAACAGTTGACCAGATTTTCAATTGGATTCTAAGTGAAATGGTAGAAGCCGGTTATGTTGCTCCCGGAGTCGTATTTGTGGATGGTACGCATATTAAGGCAAATGC
>JAZPXW010000092.1:0-8915 GCA_045543895.1 Faecousia sp. | reverse complement strand
GACGGCACCGTTGATCACAAGGATGTCGGACAGCTCAATGTCCTTCAGCAGCTTGACAGTTGCGGTAGGATCATTTTCAGCCCTCTCAATGGCATCCTGGAGAGTGAAGTAGGAGTAGAACGCATCATAGCCATTGTAGGTTATGATCGCTACAACCTCACGAGTCTCACCGGTTACCACAGTGGTGTCGCTTACGTTGGCAACGCCGGTTGCGGTAGCGTTTCTGATTGCGATGGAGGGAGTGCCGTTCTCATCAAGGGCAGTGATCTTACCGCCGGTGACATTGATAACGGTATTCTCTGCGGAGTAGGTGCCGTTATTGTTAAGAACAATAGCAGAATAGTTCTCGTGTGTTGCAGTATCAACGCTTACGAACTCGGAGTTAGTTGCGTTAACAACTACGTTCTTGCCCCATACGTTCAGGGCAATGCATCCAGTGAGGTTAGAATCGGTGATGGTAACCACAGCATTGTCAGATGCGCCACGGAGATTGAGCGCATAGAGATTGCTCTCCACGGTCAGGTTGTTGATGGCCAGGTTAACGCCAGCCTTAACATCGATACCGTACGCGCCGGTGACAGTCAGCTTCTTGCCGTTGCCGTTGATGACCGTGTCCTTGAGGACCACAACAGAAGCATTGATACTTGCATCAGCCAGCAGTTCAAGAGTGCCGCCGTTTGCCTGCAGTACAGCCAGAGCATCTGCCAGAGTTGCGTAGTAGGTATCGCCGATCTTAGCAACAGGCTTCTGCACCAGAACGATCTTGCCGTCCACGATCTTTGCCTCGAGGCCGTCGTTGTTAATGACCTCGATGGTGCCGGTGAAGCCGGACGCATTAGCATCGATGGTAGGAACAGCACCGGCGGTCATGCCGGTAGCGTCAATAACGAGTTTGCCAGCACCGGTGATCTCCTTCGTGGTGATGGTGCTGTTGCCGTTCACAGTCAGAGTTGCGCCTGCATTAACGGCGATCCACTGATAGGAATCCAGCTTGGAATCGGAAATATTCAGGGTGCCGTTCACGGTCAATCTGCCAACCTCGTTGGCGGCATTGATCTTAACGTAAGCACCGTTCTGCAGAACCAGATTGCTGTCCGCCCAGTTAACTGTGAAGATAGCATCCTGCAGGCTGGGAGTTTCAGCATAGGTGCCGTCGGTTTTGCCGCCGTCGATGGTCAGAGTACCGCCGCGGATATCCTCAATCACGCCCTTGATGGAGGAACCGCCATTGACAATGACATCGGCGTAGTAGAAGAAGCAGTTTGCGTCAGCAGTAGAGGTGATCTTGGAATTGTTGATCAGCTCAACATTGCCCTCGAACATATACTGATCGGTTACAGTAATGTTCACACCGTCGAAGATGAACTTGCCACCGTTGGTGCGAACACCGGTGTACAGATCATACAAATAATAAGTCTTGGTGGGGTCTTCCTGTTTAAAGGTAACGCTGTTAAACAGGGTTGTGTACGGCAGATTGAAGCTGTCGGTAGTGTTGGATTCGGTCTCACCGATCAGGGTGATCTCGACATCGGTCATGCCCTGCTCCTTGGCATAAGCCAGAGCAGCAGCGACAGTCTCGAACTTCTCCTCGCCGACCTGGGCGACGTAGTTCTTGACAACGAAGTCCTCAGCGTCATATTCGTAATCGGTGACGCTGTAGACCTTTTCGTTGTTGATCAGTGCGCTTGCAGCAGCGTCGCTGCCCTGAGAGTTGTCCACAACCGCCAGTTCCAGCTTGACCTGGATGTTGGGGTTAGCCTCCAGAATCTCGGGAGTGAGATACAGCGCGCACTTGAAGTCCTCAACGCCGGAGCAGATGTAGTCATACTTCTGACCCAGGCCCACGCCCAGCATCACAGGATAACGAACGTCCTCTTCGATGAGCATGCCATCCACGGGAACCTTGACCCAGCCGAAGGAGCCGTAGTGACCGGCCAGGTAGCAGCCGTCAGCAGTAAAGCTGCCGCTCTCGATGCCAGTGAAGGTCAGGACGAAGTCACCGTACCACTCAGCATAGGGGCTGGTTTCCATATCCTCTGCATCCTGGTCAGCCAGGAACTGCATAACGAAGGACAGGGGCATATCCACGGTGCCGGTGGTCAGGCTGCCGTCGTAGATGTTGTACTCGCCAGCGGGGATGGTCTGCACACCCAGATTGTTGACAGTAGCGGTGGGTTTCTCGCCGACCACATAATTGCCGTTCAGATCCGGCAAAGCCGCGTAGCCCTCTGCAACGAAGTTGGTGCCAGCGCCTTCGACTGCGTTGTCAGCGGGGTTGAAGCCCACGAAGGTACCGCCATTTACGGTGATGCTTGCCTTACTTGCAGCATACATATCGTCGATGCAGTTCAGATCCATATCACCTGCGGCATCGAAGGTACCGCCGTTGATGGTTACAGAACCATTGGTTACAGAAACGGCAGAAGCGTCATCGCTGTAGAAGGTACCGTTTTCAATAACGAGCGTACCGACATAACCATCGGTCGTGCCGGCCGTGCGGTGACCAACGACAATGGCATAAGCCCAGGCTTCGCCGGCGGGAGCAGCGTTGATGGTGCCGTTGCCCGTGATGGTCAGGCCATCGCATACCCAGAATGCACCCGGTGAGGTGGTAGTAGGCCAGTCTGCTTTCAAGGTAATGGTCTTGCCGTTCATATCGAGGGTAACCATTCTTGCGCCTGCGGCATTGTAGAATGTTACCTTATCCTCCAGCTCGATATCACGGAGAAGAACGATCGTATCGCCGTCCTTGGCTGCATTTTCAGCATCCTGAAGAGACTCGTAGTAGGCATCGCCGACCTTGGCGACCTTGCCGTATGCGGGATCAACTACAACACCGTAGGTGCCGTTGGTATTCTCGCTAAACTCCATGCCCTCGCCCAGCAGAGTGGAGTTGGTGCCATTTACGGCTGCCTCGGTGAAGGTACCGCCGGTGATAGCGCCAGCCAGTTTTTCAGGCTTGGAAGTGCCAATCTTAGTGTTGAAAGTACCGCCGGTAACAGCAAACGCTACCTCTTTATTCTCATTGGTGATAAACACAGAGGAGCCGTCTGCACCGCGAGGCGCAAAGGTGCCGCCAGCGATGGTCAGATTTGCGGTATCATCCACAGCCTGCACCCAGACCTGGCCCTCGAAGTCACCGCCCTCGATGGTCATATCGCCCTTCCACAGACGCACAGAGCGGTAAGTGGGAGTGGAGATCTTGCCGCCCTTGATGGTGGTAGAGCCGGAGTACTGGAAAATCGCGCAGTACATATGATTCACAGCTGTAGCTGTATTCTGCTCGCCCAGATGCTCAATAGTGCCATTTTCCACAACCAGAGTGCCCTCGTTGCGGATGGTGTAGGAACCCCAACCGAAGGTAGGATCGCCAGCGCTGGTATCGGTGAAGGAGATCTTACCGTTGCCGGTGATGGTCAGGTTGCCCTTATTGAGGATCATCTCATAAGACGCGGTGCATTCCTTGCTCTGGCTAATGGTCTTGCCAGCCAGATCCAGAGTGACCGTCTTGCCTGCGGGTACGACCACGCCCTCGGTCAGCTCGATGCTCTCCAGCAGGACAACAGTCTCGCCGTCAGCTGCATCGATAGCAGCCTGCAGGGACCCGTACTGGGTGTCGCCGATCTGGGCAACATTGGCAGTAGAAGCCTCTTCAGCACGGACATGAATGGGGTTTGCGGGGATCAGGGACAGAACCATAAGGATCGCCATGATCAGAGAAAAGGATCGCTTACATAAGTGATTCATGTTTTATCTTGCTTCCTTTCATAAATTTTTGGTCAGCCTCCGCCGACCGGGATAGGGTTTCCTGCCTGGTGATGGGCAGGGGGTGTGCCTTCCCGTAGGAAGGCTTGTGCGGGCGATTCGTGAATCGCCCCTTGCTTTTTCCAGTGATTCTCTTTTCGCTTTTACGCTCTGCCTGCCCTGGATCAGTAGGCAAGGGTTCAAGGATCATCACTTTCCTATAAAGAAAGTGAAAACCCTTAGGGGTTTTGGCCTCATCGTAAGATTCCTTAGGGCAGGGGTTTACTCCCGCCACGGAACGCATAAATGCGTTTCCTACGAGTGGTTCCACCTCATCCGTCAGCCTCATCGATACCTCTCTTCTTAGCACATGGCTTGCACAAGCCGTCGGGGATGACGATCCACGAAGGGTGACGGATATGCGGATGGGGGCTATCCTGCAGCAGCTCCAACGGTTCGCAAACTTCCTACTTTTATGAAACATGCGCAACATCCCACTGTTGCAAGGTTTGCCGTGGGGTGGCTGCGGTTCCGGTGGGCGGCCGGCTCACAGCTGCCGCACAGCTTCGCTTGCCCATATGAGCAAGCTCCGCAGGTTTCACAAAAGTATTCGGTTCGCGATGGGGCGGATAGCTACCGGCAGTTACAACTGCACCGGTATACCGCGACAGGCTTCGCAAATGATGCTTGCCAAGACGGGAAAGTATATGCAGGCAGGGGGCGTCCCTTTCCCAGGGTCTGCCGGGCCTGGAATCGGTCGGTTCTGCCGTCATGTCTCTCCCACCGCGGTCCAATCCCCTCTCACCTCAGGGGAAGACTGCGGCTCGGTAAACATCTTGTCCCCAGGGTAAGCTCGCGCCGGACGGGGCTCCGCATCGGGGACAGGTGCGTTCTTCCGGGGCCGGCGGTTCGACCGTGCAAAGCAAACGCAAGCAGCGGCCATTGGTGGAAAAGCATCATCCTTGCCGGGAGGCAAAGCCCTCCTGGCAATATGTATCGGTAAAATGGGCATTCTACCAGATGATACTCTTTCGTATACTATTATACATCTCGTCCCAAAAATAGCAACCCCTTTTTCCTAATAAATCCCAGTATTTATAAAAAAAAGAGGAAAAGATAGTAGCTATTTTGGGTTTTTCCAGTTATAATTATCATAAAAGTTTTTGTTTTGCACGCGAGGTGACATTATGGTAAAAATCCATATCTACCGAACCGGCTCCCCGGTCTATGATCAGGTGCTTGCCCTCCTGCGTTCCGCTTTGTGGGGCGAAGAACGGTTTCCTTATCAGGCTCCCCAGGATGTGGAATGGAAGGACATTCTCAAGGAATTGAAAAACCAGACGGTGCAATTCCTGGTCGTGGACCTCCTGGCGCGGGAAAGACCCGAGAAGGCCGAGTTTTATCTCGCCTCCACCGCGAAAAATATGATGCGCCTGTACAATCTCCTTGGCCTGCAGCAGGAGCTTTGCCAGCACTTGTCCGATGCCGGCATTCCCTGTGCTGTGGTAAAGGGTGCCGCTGCCGCCATCCTGTATCCTCAGCCCAGCGGTCGGCTGATCGGCGATATTGACCTGCTGGTGAAGCCGGAGGACTTCGAAAAAGCCAGTGGGATTATTTCCCAGTATGCGGATTTTCACGGGGAGACATCCCGGCACAGGGAATATAAGCAGGACAAGGTGGTCGTTGAGCTTCACCGATGCTTCAGCGGCTCGCAGGATCCCCAAAAAAGAGAACGCTTCGACCAGCGGATCTTCCGCGCCATCGACGCGGCGGAGACCGATTCCCTGGACGACTACCGCTTCCAATGCCTTCCCCAAGCCGAGCACGGTCTGATTCTGCTGGAGCACATCAATATTCATCTGGAAGACGGCCTCGGTCTGCGGCAGATCCTTGACTGGATGATGTACGCGGATAAGGTGCTGGATGACCGGTTCTGGCACGCAGAATTTGCCCCTCTTCTTCAAGGGTTGGGCCTGGAAACTCTGGCCGTAACGGTGACCCGAATGTGCCAGATGTATCTGGGACTTCGAACTGACATCACCTGGTGCGCCGGTGCCGATGATATGCTGTGTCAGGAGCTGCTGGAATATATTCTGGGGCAAGGTAACTTCGGTCGTAAGCTCCAGCACGGTGCCAACCGGGCTGTTAGTGTCCTCAGCGCCTTCGGTGATCTGCGGACTCTCTTCCGGATCCTGCAGCAACGGGGCTGTAATAACTGGCAGGCGCTGGGGCGTTATCCGTTTTTGAAGCCCTTCGCATGGCTGTATCAGATGATACGGTACATCCACCGGGGTCTGCGCACCAAGCATCCTCTCCGGTTCCTGCGGGATGCCGTAAAACGTTCAAAATCTCAGGAGAATTTTTTGGAGGCTCTGGGTGTCTACAGAATATCGGAGCAAAGTAAGCAGCCGTAGGCCGGTTGGTGTTTTTTGTGAAAAGAAAGAAAACGCGCAATATTCAGAGATTATATGCCCATTGAAGGGATTTCTCCCCTCAATGGGCATTTTGCCGCATAGCTGCTGCTGTGTTTCCCTAGGTTCCGTCTTCCGGTTCCCCCTCGGCACAACTTGTTTTCGGATAGATATTTCCTATAGAGTTTTCAAATAATCAGCATATTTCCTATCAATCACAAGCTTTTTGCAAAACTTTCTCCCGCAATACTTGATTTTTCTCCCGATTTGCTATAAAATAATTACAAAAAGTAACAAGCAAAACCACTCGCGGAGGAATCGCTATGCTGAAACGGGCAACCCGTTTGCTGACGCTATACATCTTGATCCTGGCAACGGTGTTCTCTGCCGTACCCCCGGTACACGCAACACCTATGGATCATCCCAATACATATAAAAACACCGGCAATATGCGCGCTGATATCATCGGTGTTGCCCTCACCCAGGTTGGCTATTATGAAGGGCCGAATAACGACACCAAGTACGGCATATGGTACGGACTGAACAACAGGGGCTGGTGTGGTATGTTTGTTGCCTGGTGCGCAGACCAAGCCGGCATTCCCAAAAGCATCATCCCCAAAAACGGCACCACCTATCCGGCAGATTTCAACGCAAAGGCCTACTCGGGTAAGAATTACCGTCCCCAGCCCGGTGACCTGTTTTTCACCAGGAGCGGCAGCGGTTATTCCCATGTGGGCATCGTTTACTATTTGGACGGAGATTATTTTTATACCCTGGAGGGCAATACCTACCACAACCAGGGTCCGGAGGGTGTGTATATCCACCGCCGGAAAATCGCGGATTTTGATTTCGGAGTGCCGAACTATCCCGTTGGAGATGAGCACACCTACCATGTGGGCTATGAATCGGCCCATCCCCACAAGGAATACTACAGATGCGACCACTGCGGCGATCAGTACTACACCGGCAAGACTCAGGCTTCTTCCACTTGCACGGAATGCATCGTAGCCAGCTGCAGCCACAGCTACGGAAGCTGGACCTCCTCCGGCTCAGGCCAGCACACCAGAAACTGCACCAAATGCGGTAAAAAAGAAGCCGCCAGCCACGCCTGGGACGGCGGCAAGACCACCAAGCAGCCCACCTGCGCCAAGCAGGGGCAAACCACATACACCTGTACCGTGTGCTCCGCAACACGCACCTCTTCGATCCCGGTGCTGACCACCCACAATTACGGTACCTGGAAACGCGCGAACGAGAAGCAGCACGCCCGCTACTGCCAGATTTGTTCTAAAAAAGAAACTGCCAGCCACACCTGGGACAGCGGCAAGACCACCAGGCAGCCCACCTGTGCCAAGCAGGGGCAAACCACATACACCTGCACCGTGTGCTCCGCAACACGCACCTCTTCGATCCCGGTGCTGACCACCCACAGCTACGGCGACTGGGAATATGTAAATGAGAAGCAGCACACCCGTCTCTGCCAGATTTGTTCTAAAAAAGAAACCGCAACCCACAGCATCACCGACACCTTGCTTTCGGACGACAACGGACACTGGTACGCCTGCACCGACTGCAATGGGCATATTCAGGAGGAAGAGCACAGCTTTGGTCTGGAATGCGATTCGCCCTGCCAGATATGCGCGTTTGCCCGTGAGGGCGGTCATAGGTATTGCGCCGATTGGGAGACCGACAGTAGCAACCATTGGCGCAACTGTGAGGTCTGCAACGCGCCAAGCACAAAGACTGTGCACATCTTCGACAGTCCCTGCGACGGAGCTTGCAACATTTGCGGTTATGAACGGCAGGTAGCACACACCTTCTCTCCGCACCTGAGCAGTGATGAAGCAGGGCATTGGAGCGAATGCACCCAGTGCGGACTTACTCTGGAAGCGAAGCCCCACGAACCGGGCGCTGCGGCTACCGAGGAACAGCCGCAGCTGTGCGCCCTTTGTGGTTGGGAGCTGGCACCTAAACTGGTCCACAGCCACAATTACAAGCCAACCTTCAAAGACGCACTCTCCCACAGTATGGTCTGCGCCTGCGGCGCACACCTGGAGGATGATGGGCATTCCTGGGATATGGCCGCTTTGTGCTGCGGTGCTTGCGGTTTCAGTCTCAAAGGATCCTTGCCCACACTGTTCCTGCTGTGCGCAGTGCCGGTGACCGCGCTCCTTTTCTGCTTGATCCTTCTGCTCCATTGGCTGAGAAGAAGGTTCCGCTAAAGGTAAAGCTTGGGGGACCGGTCTTTTCGAGGCCCATTACCGGTCCATAAAAAAGATAGACCATTTGGTCTGTCTTTTACAGACTGTCAAAAAGCTGTCATTGCGAGCCAGTGCGCACACTGGCGTGGCAATCCGTTCTCCCTTTAATGAAAAACCGTCAAAAAAGCCAATGTTTTGGAATACGGATTCCCACGGTCGCTACGCTCCCTCGGAATGACATTAGCTTTTTTGACACGCCGAAAGGCGACCTAAAAGGTCTCCTTTCTCATTAGATAGATAGCATTTCACAGTCCTACGGACTGCGCTCTGCTATCTATGGACTCTCCCGCGGGCTAAAAAAGTGTCCCCCGGACACTTTTTTACCCAGCCTGCGGCTGGGTCGCCCTTTTCGAGTCCCTTTGCCACACGAGAAAAAAGAAAGGAGACCTAAAAGGTCTCCTTTCTTTTTTCTGGGGTGGGTAATGGGACTCGAACCCACAACGCCTGGAACCACAATCCAGTGCTCTGCCAATTGAACTATACCCACCATATTCAGTTT
>JAZPXW010000091.1:0-2719 GCA_045543895.1 Faecousia sp. | reverse complement strand
AATACGAATGACTTCCTGAGGAGTGCGAAGTTTATGACAATGTATGTTTTGAAAGTAATCGGCCTTTTCGGCGGCCTCGCTCTTTTCCTTTTCGGCATGGATGTTATGGGCAAGTCTCTGGAACACACCGCCGGCGGCAAGCTCCAGACCATTCTGGCCCGTATGAGCTCCACGGTTCCCCGTGGCTTTCTGCTGGGTATGGCGGTCACCGCCGCCACCCTTGCCGATGGCAGCCTGGTGCGCAATGTGATCCTCTTCAGCGTGCTGGTGTACGAGCTGGTGGGTCCGTCGCTGACCAAGCGTTCTCTGACCCTGGCAGGGGAGATCAAGCCCGAGGGCAGAACCTCCGCCCGTACCCCCAACCAGCCCAAACCCCCTGTCAGCATCCACTAAAAGCCTTCCCCGGGGATGCTGCACCGCACCCCAAGCCTTCCCCTTGAGGGTGCTGCAGAGCGCAGCGGATTTTCCAATCTCAATGCCTGCCGGGGGCAGGCATACCATATCTAATAGGTGGCAGCACAAAGTGCTGACGGATGAGGTGAAAAGTCCCCTCATCAGGCATTTGCTCGTTCCTCGCAAATACCAGCTTTCCCCCAGGGGGAAGCCTTTTCCCTCACCCACAAGGATCGGGTCTAATCCTCACCGCAAAAAAAGCCATCCACCCGGATGGCTTTTTTCTTCCCTTTTCGCAAGAAATATGCTATAATGCTCTCACAAATAATAAAGGAGGTTTTCCCCCTATGGTAACCAACGATATTCGCTACATTGGTGTAAACGACCACGAGGTGGACCTGTTTGAGGGTCAGTATGTGGTGCCGAACGGCATGTCCTACAATTCCTATGCCATCCTGGACGACAAGATCGCCATTATGGACACGGTGGACAGCCGCTTCATCGACACCTGGCTGCAAAACATCCGCGATCTTCTGGGCGACCGGGAGCCGGATTTCCTGGTGGTGCAGCACATGGAACCGGACCACTCCTCCGGCATCGACACCTTCCTGCGTACATACCCCAATGCCCAGGTGGTTTCCTCTGCCAAGGCCTTTGCCATGATGCAGAATTTCTTCGGCACCGACTATGAAAGCCGCCGCGTCGTGGTGGGCGAGGGCAGCCAGCTTACCCTGGGCCGCCATACCCTCACCTTCGTCACCGCGCCCATGGTCCATTGGCCCGAAGTCATCGTCACCTACGATTCTCTGGATAAGGTGCTGTTCTCTGCCGACGGCTTCGGTAAGTTCGGCGCATTGGATGTAGAGGAACCCTGGGATGACGAGGCCCGCCGCTATTTTATCGGCATCGTGGGCAAGTACGGCGCACCGGTGCAGGCGCTGCTGAAAAAGGCCGCCACTCTGGACATCGCCACCATCTGCCCCCTCCACGGCCCCATCCTCAAGGAGGATCTGGGTCATTACCTGGGTCTGTACGATGCCTGGTCTGCCTACCGCCCCGAGGAAGCGGGTATCGTGGTGGCCTACACCTCCGTGTACGGTCATACACGGGAGGCCGCCCTGCTGCTGGCAAAGAAGCTGGTGGAAAAGGGCCAGACCATCGCCGTGTACGACCTGGCCCGGTGCGATATGGCCGCAGCCGTAGCCGATGCCTTCCGTTACAGCAAGCTGGTGCTTGCCACCACCACCTATAACGGCGACATCTTCCCCTATATGAAGGAGTTCATCCACCACCTCGCCGAGCGGAACTTCCAGAACCGCACCGTGGGCTTCGTGGAAAACGGCTCCTGGGCACCGGTTGCCGCCAAGACCATGGGTAAAATGCTGGAGGGCAGCAAGAACCTGACCCTTCTGGAGCCGGTGGTCACCGTCCGCTCCGCCCTCAACGACGCCAGCCTTTCCCAGCTGGATGCCCTGGTTGACGCCCTCTGCGGCTGATATTCCATAAAGAAAAGCACCCCCACCGGGGGTGCTTTTTTATTTCAGCTTTTTAGCCAGAAATACCGGGATATACATCACAAATATCACGATGGGCAGCAGGATGGGAAAGCCCCACAGGTGCGAGCCCAAAAGCTTTTCAAACATTTCCAGAGGATTGCCGCTGTCCGGCTCCATCAAGAACATAAAATTGGTATCCCACAGCAGGTTCAGCCCGTACACCGGGATGGCCATGGCAACCAGCAGGCCCACGCCCTTTAGTGCCGCCTTCAGATTCGTTTCCACCTGCCCGGTGGTCACCAGCAGCAGCGGGTACAGCACCAGCAGAATGTGGATGGTGAAGCTGTGCAGATGGAAGAAGTTCCAAAACGGCATCTCCGTCCAGTTGGGAAACAGCAGCGCCAGCAGCGCGCCGGGAATGGCGAAATAATAAAGGAAGCTTCTTACGACCTTCGTCTGCTTGAACACATCAAAGGCAATGAGCAGAATATTGATGCCGCACAGATGGAAAGGCAGATACCCCCAACCAAATTCCCCCTGCAGCACCAGCACCAGGTTCTTCACCATCTCCTGCAGGAAGATGTATGTACCAAGCACCTTGAGTACCGTTTTACGCTTTGCTTCCGGGAGTCTGCGGTAAAAGATGCAGGCAGCCACGCAAAAAACCGCGCCCGCCAGCAGCCAAAGGATATGGGTCAGCCCAAAGGCCTGAAAGCCCACACCCTCGGGAATGTTCTCACTGGGTATGAAAAACATTTTTATCACCTCCCGGGTACTATAGCACATTTTGCCGAAAAAGCAATCCCTTTTCTTTCCAACAAGCCAAGTCG
>JAZPXW010000090.1:0-4650 GCA_045543895.1 Faecousia sp. | reverse complement strand
TCAGGTCACTAGCTCCAAAACAGAGATGGTTTTTACCATCTCTGTTTTTTTGCACATAACTGACTCGAAGAACTAAATTCAACTGTCCGGGGGACAGTTGATCGCTGCCGGTCTCGACGGCAGCGACACTACAATTTTCATTTCTAATCGGAAATGAAAATGCAAACGAGTCAGGTCACTAGCTCCAAAAAAGCAGCAGTCTTTTGGACTGCTGCTTTTCTTTTATTCGTAATATCTGCGGGCGGTGACATAGTGGCTCTGGTAATAGGTGCTGGTCATATCCACCTCAACAACAGGACGGCTGGAATTGAAGGCGCCAATGAATTTATCATCGCCGATGTAAACACCAACGATTTGCACCTTGCCGGCAGTTTCACCGCAGAAGAACACCAGGTCGCCGGGCAGCAGTTCTTCCTTATCAACCGGCACACCGTCATCCGCCTGTCCCTGGACAGACCGGGGAATGGCAATATCCACCAGCTTGTGACAGTACTGAGTAAGTCCCGAGGAATCAAAGCTATCGGGGCCTTCTGTTCCGTAAACAAAGGGCTTACCCAGCTGTGCCTTTGCTGCGGCAGCGATCTGCAAGCCTATCTCCGAAGGCTCTAAAGTAGCTTCTGTAGTAGCCTCGGTAGTGGCTTCTGTGGTAGCCTCGGTGGTCGCTTCTGTGGTTGCTTCAGTCGTTGTTTCCGCAGTAGGCTCCGTGGTGGTTTCCGGAGGATTTTCGTTCTGGGTTTGACCCTGGGTCGTACCGGGGGTAGTTTCCACCGGGTCATCTGTGAGCTTCTTCTGTTGGTCCACCACAAATATGGCAAGGCACAAGGCCATTGTCAGCAGCACTGCCAACAATACGATCAATTTGGTTCTATCCATTGTCATCATCCTTTCTCAGACGCAGAACCTCAAGCACCAGCCGGAGAGCGGCTGTCACCGCCTGCTGCCGGACTTGTTCTCTGTTTCCATCAAAATGATATTCCCGCGCTTCCGACCGCCACGCACTATCGCAGCCAATAAAAACGGTTCCCACGGGATTTCCGAACGCATCTCCACCGGGACCTGCAAGACCGGTAACCGAAAGGGAGATATCCGCTGCCAAAGCTTTTCTCACGCCCTTTGCCATTGCCTGGGCAACCGGAGCGGAAACCGCGCCATACTCCTCAAGCAGTTGGGCATCTACGCCCAAAATATGCTCCTTGACCCAGTTGGTATAGCAGATCACGCCACCCTTATACACCCCAGAGCTGCCGGGAACGGAGGTCAGCGCACTGCCAATGCCGCCACCGGTGCAGCTTTCCGCTGTCACCAGTGCTAACCCCTCCAGGGCGCAAATCACATCAGACCAAAGCTTCATCATGATACTTTACTGTGAGCTTTTCCACGGTGGCAAGAGCTTCTTCGATCAGCGCTTCCCTGTCCAGTCCCTTTTCCGCATTCAGCACTTGACCCAAGGTAGGCTTGGTCTTGGGGTGCTTGGGGGTAAAGACAGTGCAGCAATCCTCATAGGGCAAAATAGAGGTTTCCAGCGTGCCGATCTTACGAGCGATGGACACAATATCCTCCTTATCCATACCCACAAGAGGCATAAAGATGGGAAGGTCCACTACAGCACCAGTGACAGCCATGGCTTCCATAGTCTGGCTTGCTACCTGGCCCAGATTCTCGCCGGTGACTAAGCATCCGCAGCCGTGCTGCTTTGCGATGCGCTGGGAGATCTCCATCATAAACCGGCGCATGATCAGCGTGAAATATTCCTCGGGGCAGTTATCCCGGATGGCTTCCTGGATCTTAGTGAAGCTGACGATATTCAGCGTCATGCGGCCGGAATAGCGGGTGACCAACCGTGCCAGCTCAATGACCTTATCCTTTGCCAGCTGTGAGGTGTAGGGATAGGAGAAGAAGTGGACAGATTCGATCTCCACGCCACGCTTTGCGATCATATACTCCGCAACCGGAGAATCGATACCGCCGGAAAGCAGGCACATGGCTCTGCCGCCAACACCGGTAGGCAGACCGCCTGCGCCAGGTTCAGCAGGGCCATGGACATAAGCCGCCAGATCGCGGACCTCCACATGGACAATATAGGCAGGCTTGTGGACATCCACGCGGCAATTCGGGTGTGCCTCAGCCAATCTGCCGCCGATCTCCTGGGAGATGCCGATGGAGGTCAGAGGGAAGGCCTTATCCGAGCGTTTGGATTCCACCTTAAAGGATTCAGCGCAATCCAGATCGTCGCCCAGGTAGGCCTCTACCGCCTCGTAGATAGCATCCAGGTTCTTTTCACAGGGGCGGCAGCGGCACAGGCTGACCACGCCAAAAATGCTGTGGCAGGCTTCCCATGCGCCCTCTACATCCGCTTCCTCGTTCAGCGGCTCCACATAGACAGGGGAATGGATGATATACACATCGAATTCGCCAAAGGGCTTCATACGGCGGCGGACATTCTGCCGCAGCTTGCTTTCAAACTGGCGCTTGTTGGCACCCTTCAGGACGATCTCGCCCAGTTTCATCAAAAAGATCTCGTTCATTCTATATTCCTTCCATTTGTTAGTCGTTGGTATCTAAATTCACGCGGCGATAGCGGATGGCCTCCGCAATGTGCTGGGGACGGATATTCTGCGAGCCTTCCAGATCCGCAATGGTTCTTGCCACACGCAGGATGCGGTCGTAGCTGCGGGCTGTAAGACCAAGGGTATCAAACGCCCGCTTCATAAGCTGGGCGCAGGCTTCATCCATCTGGCAATAGGCGCGCATTTCATTGGGACCCATCCGTGCATTGCACATACCGCTATCCTCACCGAAGCGGATATGCTGCCGCTGCCTTGCGTTATCTACCCTCGCCTTGATCGCAGCGGAAGGCTCAGCCTCCGCACGGGCGCGCAGTTCCTCAAAATGGACACCGGGAACTTCCACGATGATGTCGATACGGTCCAGCAGCGGACCGGAAATGCGGCTG
Source organism: Faecousia sp. (assembly GCA_045543895.1). Lineage (GTDB taxonomy): Bacteria > Bacillota > Clostridia > Oscillospirales > Oscillospiraceae > Faecousia. The sequence goes on along the minus strand of JAZPXW010000090.1, from coordinate 1,697 downwards.
CGGTAGTTATACACAGCGCTTTGGCTGCAGGTGCAGCGGCCGGAAGCATCTCCGTACCAGCCGCATTTGCAGGGATTCATAGCGCATACCAGCATAAATTCCGCAGGATAGGTTACCGCGCCGGACACTCTCGAGATGGTCACATTGGCATCCTCCAGAGGCTGGCGCATCAGGTCCAGCGTATCCTTACGGAACTCCGGCAGTTCGTCCAGGAACAAAACGCCTTTATGAGAAAGGGAAATTTCACCGGGTCGCGGATTGGTACCGCCGCCGGTGAGTCCCGCATTGGAGATGGTATGGTGGGGCGCACGGAACGGACGCCGCTGCACCAGCGGATTTTTGGGAGAAAGCATACCCATTACGGAATAGATCTGGGTGACCTCCAGAGATTCATCCCAGGTCATATCCGGCAAGATGGACGGAAGCCGCTTACTGAGCATGCTCTTTCCCGAGCCGGGAGGTCCGATCAGCAGCACATTATGGCTGCCTGCGGCGGCAACCTCCAAAGCCCGCTTTACATTCTCCTGTCCCAGAACATCCTTAAAATCCAGGGGTGTGTCTTCACCACGCTGTGGCACCCAGATAGGCTCTTCTTCCATAGTGATCTCACCGTTTAAGCAATCGGCCAATTCCCGAACACTGCGAACAGGGATAATGGCCGGACCACGGGCAAGGGTCGCCTCAGGCGCATTCTCTGCCGGGACATAAATGGTCTCAATACCCTTTTCCTTGGCAGCCAGCGCCATAGACAGCACACCGGTCACCGGGCGGATCAGACCATCCAGGCTCACCTCACCGATAAAAGCGCAGCGGGAGCTTGGTCTGCGGATGGCTCCGCTGGCGGAGAGGATAGACAGCAGGATGGGAAGATCATAGTGAGTGCCACTCTTTTTCAGACTGGCAGGTGCCAGGTTCACTGTGATACGGCTGTTGGGGAAGGTCAAGCCGCTGTTTTTGGCAGCAGCACGGACACGCTCCCTTGCTTCTTTCACAGCAGCGTCGGGAAGACCTACGATGTCAAAACCTGGCAAGCCATTAGATATATAGCACTCGGTACGGACATAGCTGCCACGGATTCCCTGGATGCCCATTGTGTTTACGCTGCAGATCATAGCGGTCCCTCCCCTCTTATTCTTTATATGATACCGCATTTTTCTGTAAATGACAATCCTTTTTTCAGTTTACAGCAATTGGAAGGAATATATCGCCTCGAAATTCGGGTTTTTTTGAGGAAGTAGGCGGATAACTGCTTTACAAAACCGATTTCAAGTGGTATGATATATGGGACTAAATTTGAGTACTTTAGGAGGTATTTCATTTTGGCTAGAAAATTCAAAACTATGGACGGCAATACCGCTGCCGCCCACGTCAGCTACGCCTTTACCGAGGTTGCTGGCATCTACCCCATCACTCCCTCCAGCCCCATGGCCGACTATGTTGACCAGTGGTCCGCTGCAGGCCGTAAGAACATTTTTGGTGACACCGTCAAGGTCGTCGAGATGCAGTCCGAGGCTGGCGCTGCAGGTACCGTTCACGGCTCTCTGGCCGCCGGTGCTCTGACCACCACCTACACCGCATCCCAGGGCCTGCTGCTGATGATCCCCAATATGTACAAGATCGCCGGCGAGCTGCTGCCCAGCGTGTTCCATGTCTCCGCCCGTACCGTTTCTACCCAGGCTCTGAACATCTTCGGTGAC
>JAZPXW010000089.1:0-2861 GCA_045543895.1 Faecousia sp. | reverse complement strand
CAGCCTTAACAGCGCCCATCAGCTGCTCAACAGGATCGGAGGGGAAGTCAGCGCCGATCTTGTTCTTATACTCAGCCTTGAACTGGTTAGCCAGCTCCTTCAGGTCTTCAGCGGTCAGCTCCACGTCCTGAGTGACGCCCTTCTTTTCCTTCATCTCGTCGATGAGGACCTCGAAGTACTTCTTGCCGACTTCCATAACGACGTCGGAGTACATCTGGATGAAACGGCGGTAGCAGTCATAAGCCCAACGGGGGTTGCCGGACTTGGTAGCCAGAACCTCAACAACTTCCTCGTTCAGACCCAGGTTCAGGATGGTGTCCATCATGCCGGGCATGGAAGCGCGGGCACCGGAACGGACGGAGACCAGCAGAGGATTCTCCTTGTCACCGAACTTCTTGCCGGTGATCTGCTCCAGCTTTGCAACATGCTCCATGATCTGAGCCTGGATATCCTCGTTGATCATGCGGCCGTCTTCGTAATACTTGGTGCAGGCTTCGGTGGAGACAGTGAAGCCCTGGGGAACAGGCAGACCGATGTTGGTCATTTCTGCCAGGTTTGCGCCCTTACCGCCCAGCAGCTCACGCATGGAGCCATTGCCTTCGGTAAACAGGTAAACATACTTGTGAGACATTTTTGGTATTACCCCTTTCCATTAATAGAGCAGTCTTTTCTGCCCGAATTTTTGCTTTTTTTGATATTTCAATTTTTACGCGCACATAGTATAGCATATTGCCGGAATAATTGCAAATGTTTTCCGGAAAAAAACTAAAAAAACTCCCATTAAATTCCTTAATTTTCAGAGAGAAAGATGAGAAAAGGCAGATTTCGCAAAAAAGCAAAATCTGCCCCTATACTTAATACTCACGGCACAGGGCCTTGACGATTCCGATGATCTCCGCTTCGGTTCCGTCGATGGGGGAGAAGGCGGGATTTTCCGGCAGAAGCCAGATCTCGCCGTTCCTGCGGCGCAGCCGTTTGACGGTGGCTTCGTCGCCGATCCGGGCAACCACGATCTGACCGTCCTCGGCGGTCTGCTGGGGTCGCACGATCACCCGGTCACCGTCCAGAATACCGGCGCCGATCATACTCTCGCCCCGGACACGCAGGGCAAAGCAGCTGGGATCGCCGTCCCAGGCCATAGTGCCTTCCTGGTTTTCAATGGCCAGGATGGGGACACCGGCAGTGACCACGCCCACCACAGGGATCTGCCCGGGCCGCACAGAGGTAACAATGGCACGCTTTTTGCCCTTGGCGCTGGGGGCATGGAGCAGCCCCTTTTGCTGCAGCTGCTGCAGATGGTAGCTGACAGAGGCGGTGGAGCGCAGACCCACCGCAGCGCCGATCTCCCGGACGGAGGGTGCATAGCCGTTTTCTTGAATGAAGTGGTTTACATAATCCAGAATCATATCTGCTTTATTGCTGGTTCTGGGCATTTTCATCCCTCCTGTTTCGGTATATCTGGATTATAGCACATATGTACTAAAAAGAAAAGTGGTTTTCACGGGTTTGTGCGACAAAAAATCAAGAAAATTTTGCGCAGCCGGACCTATACTGTAAGGTGAAGGGTGTGATGATATGGAAAAATACGATCCGGAGGCGGCGGCACGGGTATGGCAGCGTGTCCAGGGGTATGCGCCGCAGAATGAAGAGCTGAACAGCCTGCCTGCTATGATCGCTGGGGAGTGGTGGGATGCGTCCACTTATTTGCGGCTTGCCCGCCAGTTTACCGGGAAAGAGGCAGCTACATTGCGGAAAATGTTTGAGGAGGAGCAATCCCATGCGGCCTGCCTTAAGGGGATCTACACGCTTCTCACCGGGGAGCGGCTGGTGACCCACACACCGATGGCATCCCAGGAGCCGCTGTCTGCCACCTTGCGCCGATGCTACGGCAGGGAGATGCAGTGCCTTGCCCAATATGAAAGGTGGTCAGACCACCTGGAGTACGGCCCGGTGTTTGCCCGGCTGGCGCAGCAGGAACGAGCCCACTGCGCGGCACTACTGGAAATCCTGGGAAATCTGAAAGAGAAAATGTAGGGGCGGCAATCTGCCGCCAGCGGGCCGATGTGGGCATCGGCCCCTACCACATCATCGGAGATGCACTATGCGGGCGGATAATATCCGCCCCTACAAGGTGTGGAATGGTGCGGAGGAAACGTTTTCCTGAATGATATGGCAGCGCTGGGAAAAAATAAAGAAAACAAAGGAGGAGCTGCTATGAAAAAGGAAGAAGAGAAGAAGCCGATCCCCTGGGAAGCGGTAGACCCCAAGCCGCCCGTGATCCAATCCGGGCATATGGAAAACCGCAGAGCCAATAAAGAAGTTATGTAAACCAAAGGATGTAAGAACACCGCTCCTGCGGTGTTTGCGGACACCCGGGGACGGGTGTCCCTACAACAGGATGACAAGAATTACAGATTCTGGCGGCGGGAGCAAGCCCCCGCCCTACAGCATCGCCTTGCAGGTACTGGCGTCCCCGATGCTTGCAAAAACCTCCTATAAGGGGGACTTTCCGGCTGTACCATCTTGCAGATGCTTATATAGCAAAACAGCGCTGGCCTTTCGGTCAGCGCTGTTTGTTTTTTGCAAATTAGCCTTCGTTACGCATCTGAGCGAAGCACTCGCTGCAGAAAACGGGACGGTCGGTCTTGGGCTGGAAGGGAACCTTTGCCTCACCGCCGCAACGGGCGCAGGTAGCGGTGAAGAACTCACGGGGGCTACGGGCGTTGTTCTTGCGAGCGTCACGGCATGCCTTGCAGCGCTGGGGCTCGTTCTGGAAGCCGCGCTCTGCGTAGAATTCCTGCTCACCGGCGGTGAAAACGAATTCGTTGCCGCACTCTTTGCAAACTAAAGTCTTGTCTTCG
>JAZPXW010000088.1:0-3273 GCA_045543895.1 Faecousia sp. | reverse complement strand
ACCGGTATGGGCATCCAGGAGCTGCTGGAAATGGTCACCCTCACCGCCGAAATGCGCGAGCTGAAGGCCAACCCCAACCGCACCGCCCACGGCACCGTCATCGAGGCCCGTCTGGACAAGACCCGCGGCCCCGTGGCCACGCTGCTGGTCCAGAACGGCACCCTGAAGCAGGGCGACGTCATCATTGCCGGTACTGCCGTGGGCCGTGTCCGTGTTATGACCAACGATAAGGGCCGCACCGTCAAGACCGCCGGCCCCTCCATCCCTGTGGAGATCACCGGCCTGGCCGAGGTTCCCGCTCCCGGCGACGAGTTCAATGCCGTTACCGATGAGCGTATGGCCCGTGAGCTGGTTGAGCAGCGTAAGCAGGCCGCCAAGGATGCCGCTGCCAACGCCATGAAGAAGGTCACTCTGGATAACCTCTTCGCCCGTATGCAGGAAGGCGAGATGAAGGAACTGCCTCTGATCGTCAAGGCCGACGTTCAGGGCTCTGCCGAGGCTGTGAAGGCATCTCTGGAGAAGATCTCCAACGAGGAAGTCCGTGTCCGGGTCATCCACACCGGTGTTGGCGCCATCAACGAGAGCGATATTCTGCTGGCTTCCACCGCAGGCGCTATCATCGTTGGCTTCAATGTCCGTCCCGATTCCGGCGCACAGGCCAGCGCACAGAGAACCAATGTGGATATGCGGTTCTACCGTGTTATCTACGATGCCATCGACGAGATCGAGTCCGCAATGAAGGGTATGCTGGCTCCCAAGTTCCAGGAGGCTGTTATCGGTCACGCCGAGGTGCGCATGACCTACAAGGTCTCTGCCATCGGCACCATCGCAGGCTGTATGGTCAAGGACGGCAAGGTCTCCCGGGATGCCCAGGTCCGCGTGCTGCGTGACAATATCGTTATCCACGAGGGCGAGGTTGGTTCCCTGCAGCGCTTCAAGGATGCTGCCAAGGAAGTTACTGCCGGCTACGAGTGCGGCATGAGCATCCTCAAGTTTAACGACATCAAGGAAGGCGACATCTTCGAGTGCTTCGTCATGGAAGAGGTCAAGCAATAATTTAGGTCAACCGCTGTAGGGCGGGGGCTTGCTCCCGCCGTGTCGGTTGCGTTTATAGCGGCGGGACCAAGGCCCCGCCCTACCGGATCATTTTTTAGGAGGATACCAAAATGGCATCCAATCGAATCAGCAGAATCAATGAAGAGATCCAGAAGGAACTGGCATCTGCCATCCGGAATCTGAAGGATCCCAGAGTTTCCGGTACCATGATCTCCATTACCCATGTAGAGACCACTCCCGACCTGCGCTACGCCAAGGTGTATGTGAGCTTTTTGGAGGAAGACAAGGCAGCCGATGCCCTCAAGGGTCTCAAATCCGCCGGCGGTTATCTGCGCCGGGAGCTGGGCAGCGCCTTAAATCTGCGCTATACCCCCGAGCTGACCTGGGCGCTGGACGATTCCATCACCTACGGCGCAAAAATGCTCAAGCTCATTAACTCCCTGGAGGTCAAGTCGGATGACGAGCCTGAGCAGGAGTGATGCTGCCCGGTGGCTGAGGGAGAGAGATCATTTTCTGATCCTAACCCACCGCCGTCCCGATGGGGACACGCTGGGCAGCGCGGCTGTACTGTGCCGGGGTTTGCGGCAGCTGGGTAAAACCGCCCATATCCTTAAAAATCACCAGATGACCGGGAAATATCTCCACCTCCATGAGGGTCTGACGGTGGAAAACAGCGATGGCGCACAAACCGTCGTTGTTGTGGATACCGCTACCCCGGAGCTGCTGCCGGAAAACGCGCTGCCGCTGCTCGAGCGTATCAGCCTGCGCATCGACCACCACGGTTCGGCTACCTCCTTTACTCCGCTGGAGCTGGTGGATGCAACCGCCGGCGCGACGGGCGATGTTATTTATGACATTTTAATGGAGATGGGTGTGGCCCTGGATAAGCCCATGGCAGAGGCGCTGTATATAGCGGTTTCCACCGATACAGGCTGCTTCCGCTATGCCAACACCAATGCCCACAGCTATCTTGTCGCCGCAGCCTGCGCCCAGGCTGGGGGCGATCTGCATACCATCAATCAGAATATTTTCGATACCAACTCCCTGGCAAGGCTGCGTTTGCAGGGCTGGATCGTGGAAAATATCCGGTTTTTCCGGGAAGGCAAGCTGGCGGTTTGCGCCCTTCCTAAGGCGGTGGAGCGGCAGCTGGGCTTGACGGAAGACGATATGGAGAACATCTCCGGCTTTCCCCGGAGCATCGAGGGCGTAAAAATGGCTGCAACCCTCCGGGAAAGCGGCGACTGCACCGTCAAGCTTTCTGTCCGGGCGCTGCCTGGCTATGATGCCGCTGCGGTGTGCCACGCCTTTGGCGGCGGCGGTCATAAAGGCGCTGCCGGCGCAACGCTGCAAATGACCTTGGAAGAGGCAGCCCAGGCTGTGGCTGCGGAAATGATGAAAACCGGACAGTAGAACAAAGCCCTCTCCCGGGGCCACGAGCCAGGGCGCTGCCAGTGGCAGATGAAGCCCGGGCGCAGTGAGTGCAGCGGTCGGCAAGACGCAAGCCCGCTTTGACGGGCGAAGCGGCTGCCGGGTACCGCAAGCGGAGAGGGTGGATTTTGCGAAGCAAAAGACGGGAGAGGAATGGCGGCAGGACCAACACGGGAGCAGGCTTGGTTCATAGTGCTGGTTGGTAGTTTACCGCCCGCATTCCTCTTCAGTCAAAAATCAAAGATTTTTGACAGCTTCTCCCCGGGAGAAGCCTATCGGGTATGACTATGGACGGAATCGTAATCGTAAATAAGCCCCAGGGCTGGACCAGCCAGGATGTGACCGCCCGGCTGCGCCGGGTGTTTGGCACCCGCCGCATCGGTCATGGTGGTACGCTGGATCCTATGGCCACCGGTGTTTTGCCGGTGTTTGTGGGTCGTGCCACCCGGGGCGTGGAATTCTTCGAGCATGCGGAGAAAACCTATGAAGCGGTGCTGCGGCTGGGCCTCACCACCGACACCGAGGATATTACCGGCACCGTGCTGGAAGAAAAATGCGTGGAGACCACAGAAGAACAGTTTCTGGCAGCACTGGAAAATTTCCGGGGTGAGATCCTGCAGGTGCCGCCGATGTACTCTGCCCTGAAAGTAAACGGGCAGAAGCTGTGCGATCTGGCACGCAAGGGCAAAGAGGTGGAGCGGCAGCCCCGCCCCATTACCATCTATAAGCTCCAGTGCCTGGAGTTTACCGAAGTCGGAGGCCAAGCGGGCTTAGGAAGACAACACTTGA
>JAZPXW010000087.1:0-6405 GCA_045543895.1 Faecousia sp. | reverse complement strand
GACCTGGGCGGCGGCACCTTCGACGTGTCCATCCTGGAGATCGGCGACGGCATCGTGGAAGTTCTGGCTACTGCCGGTGACACCCGTCTGGGCGGCGACGACTTCGACGAGCGTGTGATGAACTACCTGGTGGATGAGTTCAAGAAGGCTGAGGGCATCGACCTGAAGAACGATAAGGTGGCTATGCAGCGCCTGCGTGAGGCTGCTGAGAAGGCTAAGATCGAGCTTAGCGGCATGACCAGCACCTCCGTCAACCTGCCTTATATCACTGCCGACGCTACCGGCCCCAAGCACCTGGACGTTTCCCTGACCCGTGCCAAGTTCAATGAGCTGACCGCAGATCTGGTGGAGCGCACCCTGAAGCCTGTCCGCCAGGCTATGAGCGATGCCGGTCTGAAGGCATCCGACCTGCACAAGGTGCTGCTGGTTGGCGGTTCCACCCGTATCCCCGCTGTCCAGGAGGCTGTGAAGAACATCACCGGCAACGAGGGCTTCAAGGGCATCAACCCCGACGAGTGTGTGGCGCTGGGCGCTGCCATCCAGGGCGGTGTTCTCACCGGCGATGTGAAGGATGTGGTCCTGCTGGATGTCACTCCTCTGTCTCTGGGCATTGAGACCATGGGCGGCGTGTTCACCCGTCTCATCGACCGCAACACCACCATCCCCACCCACAAGAGCCAGATCTTCTCCACCGCTGCTGACGGCCAGACTAGCGTTGAGGTCCATGTGCTCCAGGGCGAGCGTGAGATGGCTGCTTACAATAAGACTCTGGGCAACTTCCAGCTGGGCGGCATCGCTCCCGCACCCCGCGGCGTGCCTCAGATCGAAGTCACCTTCGATATCGATGCCAACGGCATCGTGAAGGTCTCCGCTAAGGACCTGGGTACCGGCAAGGAGGCCAACATCTCCATCACCGCTTCCACCAACCTGAGCCAGGAGGACATCGACAAGGCTGTCCGTGAGGCTGAGCAGTTCGCTGCCGAGGATAAGGCCCGCAAGGAAGAGGTTGACACCCACAACAATGCCGACCACATCATCTACCAGACCGAAAAGACTCTGGGCGAGCTGGGCGACAAGATCTCCGAGGAGGAGAAGGCATCCATCCAGACCGCTGTGGATAAGCTCAAGGAAGTGAACAAGGGCACCGACGTGGCCGCTATTAAGGCCGCTACCGAGGAAGTCCAGAAGGCCTTCTACGCAGTTTCCGAGAAGCTGTACCAGAATGCCGCTCCCCAGGGCGACCCCGGCGCACAGCCCGGCAACGATGGCGTAGTCGACGCTGACTACGAGACCGTAGACTGATGAAAAAACCCTATAAGGGGCGGTAACTACCGCCCCTTTTCGGTGTATCAGCATATAATGTAGGGCGGGGGCTTGCCCCCGCCGCGAAACACGCACCAGGAAAACGGCGGGAGCAAGCCCCCGCCCTACGGTGTGATTGAGGTAATCAATATGGCAGAAAATAAGCGCGATTATTATGAGGTGCTGGGCGTTGAAAAAGGTGCCAGCGCCGAGGAAATAAAGAAAGCCTACCGGAAAAAGGCGATGCAGTTCCACCCGGACCGGAACCCCGGCGACAAAACCGCCGAGGAGAAGTTCAAGGAAGTGGGCGAAGCGTACGAAGTGCTGTCCGACGACGATAAGCGCGCCCGGTACGACCAGTTCGGCTTCCAGGGTGTAGACCCCAATTTTGGCGGCGGCGGTTATGGCGGCAGCGGCTTCGGCGGTTTTGGCGGCTTTGGAGATTTCGGTGATATTTTCAGCGAATTCTTTGGCGGCGGCAGAAGCCGTGGAAATTCCACCAATGCCCCCCGCAGAGGTGAAAATGTGGGCGTGCGGCTGGACCTCAGCTTTGAAGAAGCCGCTTTCGGCTGCGAGAAGGAAGTGTCCGCCCAGCGCATCGAAAACTGCACCGCCTGTAACGGCAGCGGCAGCGCCGACGGTGTGATCGAGAGCTGCTCCCGCTGCCACGGCACCGGTCAGGTCCGTACCACCCAGAACTTTATGGGCATGACCATGCAGTCCACTTCCGCCTGTCCCCAGTGTAATGGCCGTGGTAAGATCGTCAAGAACCCCTGCAACACCTGCCGGGGCAAGGGCAAGGTGCGCCGCACCCAGAAGATCAAGGTCAAAGTTCCCGCCGGCGTGGATGAGGGACAGAGCGTCCGTGTCCGTGGCGAAGGCTGCGTAGGTATCAACGGCGGTCCCAGCGGCGACCTTATGGCAGAGATCTATATAAAAAAGCATCCCATCTTCCAGCGGCAGAATATGGATGTATTCTGCGAGGTGCCCATTACCTTCACCCAGGCAGCGCTGGGCGCAGAGATCGAAGTACCTACCCTGGACGGTAAGGTAAAGTATGAGATCCCCGAAGGCACCCAGACCGGCAAGATGTTCCAGCTGTTCGGCAAGGGTATTCCCGCTGTGAATAACCCCAAGCGCCGGGGCAATCACATCTTTACTGTGGTGGTGGAGACCCCCACCCGGCTAACGAAGGAGCAAAAGGAGCTGCTGCGCAAGCTGGATGACAGCCTGGACAGAAGCGGCACCCCCAAGCTGAAAAAGTTTATCGACACGCTGAAAGATTTCTTTGACTAAGGTTACGGTCTGTAGTATCATAAAAGAAAAAACCGGGAGGCATCGGGATGAAACGGGCAGATTACATCAATTGGGACGAGTATTTTATGGGGATCGCCATGCTGGCGGCCCGTCGCAGCAAGGATCCCAACACCCAGGTAGGCGCCTGCATCGTATCGCAGGATAATATCATCATCTCCACCGGCTACAACGGTATGCCCAAGGGCTGCTCCGACGATGTGTTCCCTTGGGAGCGGGAGGGCGAGGAGACCAAGTACCCCTATGTGGTCCACGCAGAGCTGAACGCGATTTTGAACGCAAACGGCCGTGACCTGCGAAATAGCCGGCTGTATGTGGCGCTGTTTCCCTGCAATGAGTGCGCCAAGGCCATCATCCAGAGCGGTGTGAGAGAGGTGGTTTACCTGTCCGACAAGTATGCCGACACCCCCACCACTCAGGCCTCCAAGCGGATGCTGAATGCTGCCGGTGTGCGCTACACCCAATTAAAGCCCACCATGGACAGCATCACCCTCAGCTTCGTCCCGGAAGAACTGAAATAAACAAACAAGAAAGCTGTCACCGAAAGGTGACAGCTTTTTTGTTTCTTACCGGTGCTCGCCAAGGAAGAAGAGGGCCAGAGTGCCGGGGCCGGAATGCGAGCCGATCACAGCGCCCACATAGCCGATGACAACGGTTTTGGTGCCGTAAAGGGCTTCCAGCCGGGATTTGAGGTATTCGGCATCCTCAATGCAGTCGCCGTGGCAGATAAACATGGTGTCGTTGGCACCGGAGATGCCCAGAGTGCCGACCTTGGCGGCAAGGGCGTCGATGGATGCCTTGCGTCCGCGAACCTTGCTCACATTGATCAGGTGACCCTCATCGTCCATGTGCAGCACAGGCTTGATGCCCAGCATGGTACCCAGCAGTGCGGTGGTGGCGCTGATGCGTCCACCACGCTTGAGGTACATCAAATCGTCCACCGTGAACCAGTGGCACAGCTTGAAGCGGTATTCCTCGCACCAGGCAGCCAGCTCGTCCAGGGAAAGGCCCTCGTCCTTCTTCTGGCAGGCATACCAAACAAACAGACCCTGACCCAAGGATGCGCAGAGGGTATCCACCACCCGGATCTTCCGCTGGGGGTAGGCTTCCAGCAGGTCGTTCGCGGCAATCACAGCGGATTGGTAGGTGGTGCTCAGGCCGGAGGAGAAGGTCAAAACCAGGGCGTCGTCACCCTGCTTCAGCACAGGCTCAATGTGTTTTGCCCAATCCTCCGGGTTGGCGGCAGCGGTGGTGGCAACTTCGCCGTTGCGCAGACCGTCAAAGACGGTTTTCAGCCCCTCGTCGGTTGTGTCGGTCCAGGTTTCTCCCCGGAAATTCAGCGTGAGGGGAACTGTAGAAATATTCAGAGTATCCAGCAGCGATTTGGGAAAATCACAGCAGGAATCGGTGATGATTTGATAAGCCATAGGGAAATCTCCTAAATCTAAGATGGAAATACAGTAGCACAAATTGGGGAAAAACACAATCTGCCGTTGGGTCACAGACTCTCTTTGGGGTAGAATGGGTGATTCTACCGGGAGTTTACCGCTTTTTGCCCAGAGAAATGGCGGTCATCAGCAGGCACGCCCACAGAAACAGACTCAAAAACCAGTACTGGGAGCAGACCATAGGTGCAGAGAGCATCACCAGCAGGCCATAAAGAAAGTCGCCGACGGCGGCAGTCGCATGCCCGGAGAGAAAATTCAGCACCAGCAGCACCAGCGTCACGATCAGGGAAATGAGGGAGAGGTTCCGCACTATCCGGATGGTGCGCAGGTCACCCTCTTGCTTGCTTAAATACAGCAGCATACCCCCGGGAACGAAGAACACCAGAGAGCAAAGCACCATCAGCGCTTTTACAAGGCCTGTCGGCTCCGGAATAAATCCCAGCAGAGCGCACAGAATAAATAGGCCGCCCCAAATGTAATATAGCGTCTTATTGCTCATAATTAGCTCCTTTTGCAGGTGGAATGTCTGTATTATACCCTAAAACAGGGGTTTTTGCAAGGAAAAAAGCTAGACAGGAAACCTCCCTTCTGTTATAATAATATAATAAATTGGTAATAGGGGGCTTATTTCTATGAAATGTCCGTTTTGCGGCGACCAGGATAGCAAGGTCGTGGACTCCAGACACAGCGAGGATGGCTTGAGCATTCGCCGCCGCCGGGAGTGTCTTGCCTGCCAGCGCCGGTTTACCACCTATGAGATCGTGGAAAGCCTGCCCATTATCGTTGTGAAGCGGGATGGCTCTCACCAGCCCTTTGACCGCAACAAGGTGCTCAACTCCATGGTGCGGGCGTTTGACAAGCGGCAGGTGGATGTGTCTGACCTGGACCGGATCACCACCGAGATCGAGCAGACCATCCAGAACACTCTGGAGCGGGAAGTCACCACCGATAAGATCGGTCAGATGGTCATGGAGCGGATCAAGCCCCTGGACGAGGTGGCATATATCCGGTTTGCTTCGGTTTACCGCCGTTTCCAGGATGTGACCGGTTTCATCAACGAGATCAAAACCTACCTGGAAGAGAAGTAAGGAGTCTATAATGGATGGCATAGTCGAAAAATTGAAGACGCTGGTCAACGAATTTGACCTGGCGAACTTCATTCCCGAGGTGGATTCCATCCTGGGTTGGGTGGAAACCCTGGTGCGGGTGTTTGTGATGGCAGCGCCCATCTGCATACTGGTATTTGGCCTGTGGTTTTTGTTCCTACCGCCCAAGGAGGCCAACCACCGGGCTGGCTACCGCACCTATTTCGGTATGGGCAGCGTGGAGGCCTGGCGGTTTACCCAGTTTTTGGCGGGTATCGTATGGTCTGCGCTGGGACTGATCCTCACCATCGTGATGGTTCTGGTGGTCAATGGTTACCGGGGTATGGACATGATGGATATGGTAAACAGCGCCATTACCTGTGTGCTGTGGGAGATCGGCACAATCGTGGTTTGCTGCCTGGGTATCAACATCACTGCCTTGGTACTGTTTGACCGCAAGGGCACCCGCCGGGGCAAGAAGAATAGAAAATAAAGAAAAATCCGCCTATTAGGCGGATTTTTTATTGCAGCCTCCCCTTTAGGGGAGGTGTCACGGCAAAGAGCCGTGACGGAGGGGTTTACGCAGTAGCGAAATGAAACCCCTCAGTCATTTGCTCGTACCTCGCAAATGCCAGCTCCCCTAAAGGGGAGCCAATGGCTATACTCTGCCGGGAAGACCCAGGGCTGCGGTGGTGAGGATGCCCAGATTGTCGGCATAGATCTTGGGGAATTGGGAAAGGGGCAGCGGATTTTCCCCTTGCCCAACCTCGATGGTAAAGCCGGGACGGCGGAAATTTTGGATGAACCAATCCTTGTAGCCTGCAAAGCTGGATGCAAAAGGAACTTCATCCAGCCCATAGCCGCTGAGCCGGGAGAATTCCCGTGCCAGGGCTTCCGCACCGGGGACTTCGTAATCCCGGAATTGCCAGTAGATCACTTCCCCCTGGGAGTGGTAGGCCAGCACCAAAATGGGATCGATGCCTTCGGTATAGGCGGCCAATGCCCGGCTTTCCGGCTGATTGAGCGGCGCTCTTCCCACATAGTCCCGGGGGCCGGGACGGGTGAAGCCCTGGGAGAACTTAATTTCCCTTGCCTGCAGCCAGCCTGCCGGGTACTGCAGGTTCAGATCTACTCCCAATAAATTTGCCTTCCACCCTTCCGGGAAGGGAATGTCCGGGTAATTGCCGGCAAGCTCCCGGGCGAGCCCGTAGGGGACGCTCCCCTGAGGGAGCGCACCCACCACCAGATCCACTCCA
>JAZPXW010000086.1:0-3526 GCA_045543895.1 Faecousia sp. | reverse complement strand
CCCTACTGCAAGGGCCGTGCCTATGACCCCAACCGTTACAGCACCCAGTCCACGGAGGAATAAACCATGGAAAAGACCATTATTACTACCGGAAAAACCATTGATCTTGCCATTGAAGCCGCTCTGACCCAGCTGGGTCTGGAGCGTGACGATGTATCCGTTCAGGTTTTGGCTCAGGCCAAGGCCGGCTTCCTGGGTCTGGGCGCTGCCCCTGCCAAGGTTGAGGTGACCTACCAGGTTCCCGATCCCGCTCCCAAGGTTGCGTTGTCCTCCGCTTCCCGTTCCAAGCCCAAGGCTAAGAAAGTGGTGGAAGCTCCCAAGGCTGAGCCTGTGAAGCCTGTTGCTCCCGCTGCTCCCGTGAAGCCCGCCGAGCCCAAGAAGGAAGCACCGAAGCCCGCCCGTGAGCCCAAGCCCGTTCGGGAAGAAGCCCCCAAAGCTCCCAAGGCTCCCAAGACCTATGCGCCTGCCCAGCCCGGCAGCACCGAAGAGAAGATCGAGCAGTTCCTCAAGGGCCTGCTGGAGCACATGGGCTCCAACGCTGTTCCCCATGCCTGGAAGGCAGAGGAAAACACCTACAAGGTGGACCTGGTGGGTGACGATCTGGGCTATCTGATCGGCCGCCGCGGCGATACCCTGGATGCCATCCAGCATCTGTGCAACTACTCCGGCAAGGGGGGGGTTGAGGGTCACATCCGCATCAATGTGGATGCCGAGGAGTACCGGGAAAAGCGTGAGGATTCTCTCCGCCGCTATGCTCGCAAGAAGGCACAGCAGGTGCTGAAGAACCGCCGCCGCACCACCCTGGAGCCCATGAACGCTTACGAGCGCCATGTGATCCACGCAACTCTCCAGGTGATGGATAACATCACCACCCATTCCACCGGCACTGAGCCCAACCGCCGCGTGGTCATCGAGTTTGTGAGATAAACCAAAGCGCATCTGGTTTTTGAAAACCAGATGCGCTTCTTGCATTTGTGCCGATAGTATAGTAAAATACTGGCAAATAGATGAATAGGGCGGTGCAGCGATGAATAGAAATCAGATGCTCAACGATATATTTCGAAAATTTGACGAGCTCTCCCATGCTTTCTGCTCCGATACAGGAGCGCTCTCCTGCGAAATCGCCAACGAATACAAGGGGTTCCATCAGCCCGGAAATTTAAAGAGAAAAATAGCCAAAATTTACTATAATTCTTTTGCCGTTTCATTCGTATACACCGCCCACGGTTTTCTGAGTGTCGTTAACAGCATCCTCAGTTGCAATGTATATCTGAATAAATCGGAAGACGCCCCTGCGATCCCGCTTCCCTTAATTACGGACTACTGCGAAATGGATGTCGCCACGCCCTTATGTATTCCACTTATCACCAATGAACAGGCTATGGTCCAGGCCTTTGGCAGCATAGCAGATGTTTTGAAGATCATGATCCCCGTTTTGGCGAGGGTAGGTTCCGATAAAGATATGATGGAGCATCTGCACAATCAATTTTCTCTGGAAATGCAGTATATTTTCCAGCTTCCGCCTTCTGATTCCTCTGCACAGCCACAGCTGTGGGATCTGGCAGCCAATTTTTTGTTGGCAGATTTTCCGGTGACGCATTCCTGTCTGCCTTGCGGGGAAACTATGCAAAAGCATCTCGACAGCTTAGCAAAATTAAGCAGTTGACCGGATATGAGAAAAGGATGCTGCGGATTTGGCAGGACAAAAAGCAGAACGAGTCCACCCAATTGCCCGCTGTTTCCAAAACCGTCAAAGCATTCCGCGGAAACGGCACCTCGAAAATAGAGATAAAGGAGGTTTTCTCTGCATTTGCGGCAACATTTGCGCTGTGTCCTGTTTTTTCCGCGCTCTACCTGGGACTGTACGCCTTGCTGGTGTGGATTGCGGGTTTGGGTTGTGAATATCTGATGGGCCCGCAGTATAGCTATCCTTATTGCATCATCACAGGATTTCTCACAGCAATCGCAGCCAGCTGGTTCACCAGATTTTTCTTCTTCCGCTTATTATTTAAAAAAGATTACCCGTTGTACCAGGAAATGGAGACCATTCAGAATCTGGAGAGCAGCAACAAGCTGATGAAAGGCCTTCTTATGGTAGCCGTCGCCGGAAGCATCGTGTTTTCTGTGCTGTTAGCAAACTACAATTTAAAATTTAAGCAAGAAAGTTTTGTGGATAACACAGCGTTTTTCTCCCTCACCGGACAGTCTTATAGCTATGGCGATGTAGAGTACGTTTATTACAAACCGGACCGGGTGAACGGTTTGGGAGAAACCTTAGCTCATCCCTCCTATGTGATCGTATTCAAGAATGGCCACGAGATCGACCTGCATAGGTACGGCGCTTTTTCTGATTATTCCGGGAAGCTGCTCGATCTCTTCCAGGAAAAAGGTATTGAAATTCGATAGACACCGCACTACCCATTCCACCGGCACTGAGCCCAACCGCCGCGTGGTCATCGAGTTTGTGAGATAACATACAAATCCCCGTCCTCGGACGGGGATTTTTCTATGTAAGGACCGGCGTCCCCGACGGTCCTTTTCCCCAGGTAGGGAACGGATTTATCCGTTCCCTAGAGCAAAGAATCTCGGAACGCATAAATGCGTTCCCTACGGGGATCCATCGTTCCCTTTCGTAGGGGCGATTCACGAATCGCCCGCTACACCCTCTCAGTCGCCTACGGCGACAGCTCGCTGCGGCGAGCCCGGTCGGCGGCTCTGACAGCCCACCGGGCTGTCATTCACTACCGCCGACTGCGCTTCGCTTACCCCCAAAGGGAGAGCGTGGAGACCTCTCCCTCCGGGAGAGGTGGCAGCCGCATGGCTGACGGAGAGGGTCGTTATTCTGAGCGGAGCGCAGCGGAGTCGAAGAATCCACGCATTTCCGTCCATCTGTGCTGCCATTAGGTGCCAAGATCCTTCGACTCCCTCCGGTCGCTCAGGATGACAGCGGACAAAAATTCCCGGCAGAGTGATCTGCCGGGAATCGTTTTTGCTCTATGGTATCTTAATTACAGCTGGGGGCCAGCCTCAACAAGAGCCTTGCCTTCTTCGTTGCCGGTGTACTTGACGAAGTTCTTCTGGAAGCGGGCTGCCAGATCCTTTGCCTTCTCCTCCCAGATGGAAGCGTCAGCGTAGGTATCTCTGGGATCCAGGATGCCGCTGTCAACGCCGGGCAGGGCAGTGGGCACTTCGAAATCGAAGTAGGGGATCTTCTTGGTCTCAGCCTTCAGGATGGAGCCATCCAGGATGGCGTCGATGATGCCGCGGGTATCCTTAATGGAGATACGCTTGCCGGTGCCGTTCCAGCCGGTGTTCACCAGGTAAGCCTTGGCGCCGGACTTCTCCATCTTCTTGACCAGCTCTTCGCCGTACTTGGTGGGGTGCAGCTCCAGGAAAGCAGCGCCGAAGCAAGCGGAGAAGGTGGGAGTGGGCTCGGTGATACCACGCTCGGTACCGGCCAGCTTGGAGGTAAAGCCGGAGAGGAAGTAGTACTTGGTCTGCTCGGGAGTCAGGATGGAAACGGGAG
>JAZPXW010000085.1:0-4979 GCA_045543895.1 Faecousia sp. | reverse complement strand
GTGATTGCTGACACCCAGGGGGAAGGTGCTATCCATGCGTCCGTTTTGCAGTTCATACCGAAGTCCCCGGATGGTCACACCCTCCGCAGGCTCGCCCAGGCAGAACACCGACACGAGGCCCTCCTGCGATTCCGGCAGGTGCAAAACCCCATCTCTTACCGTGGTGATGAGATACTCTAAGCCCACCAGCGTGCCTTTTGCTCCGTGTTCTTCCAAAAACAGCAGTGTCTGCAGATTGGCGATGGTATGGTCCAGCCGCGGACCGTCCAGCGCGCCATAGAGAATATATTCCCGATACCCCAGCTCCAGTCCCTTACGCACCGCCAGCATGGAGTCGGTATCGTCCTTTTCTACCGGGAACACCTGGGCAGCTTCCGGGATGTATCCCAGGGAGTCGAAATCGCCCAATATCCCGTGGGGCGCAAGACCCAGCTTTTGCAGGTGCTTCAGCCCGCCGTCCGCAGCCAAAATATAGTCGTCCTGCCCTACCGGCAGCGCCAGCTTTTCAAAGCCTCCGGCGCAGAAGATCAAACAGCGTCCCACAGTTTCCCTCCTTAGTAAATATTTATCATTTTACCACAGATTGCCCGAAAACGGAATAGCAAATTACACACAAACCCTCTTTTAAGTTTGGTAAAAACCGCAAGTTGTTCTTGAGGCAAAATCGTGATACACTAAAAGTAGAAAAGCAGCAGAAAGGAGTACCGTATGAAGCTGATCCTTGCCATTGTGAATAATGAAGATGCCGCCCGGGTGCTGGATGCACTGACACGAACGGGCTTTTTTGTGACCAGGCTGTCCACCACCGGTGGATTTCTGATGATGGGCAATACCACCCTGCTCATCGGTACCGACGAGCAGAGAGTACCGATGGCTATGGGAATTATCCGGCAGCATTGTACCCCCCGTACCGTTCCCGGCAGCCGTGTGCTGTCGGAAGATCCTGTCACCGTGGGTGGCGCCACCGTCTTCGTGCTGGATGTAAACCATATGGAGAAATTTTAAACCCTCTCCGCACCTAAAGGCCCCCTTGTGTAAAGGGGGCTGTCAAAAATCGCTGATTTTTGACTGGGGGATTGTCTGTATCGTCACCTTACAATCCCTCCGTCTTTTGCTTCGCAAAAGCCACCTCCCTTTACACAAGGGAGGCATTTCCCCCCACAAAAGAGGTACCCTATGGAACGCTTTCAAGAACTCACCGCCTACCAGAAATTCATATTGATCCTGCTGGCTCTGATGACCGTGGGTTTTATCGTACCCTATGCCATCACCACCTCCCGGGTAGGCTATGAATACCAGGATACCATCCTTGTCCCCACCGAAGAAGGTGGAAACACCGTATATTCCGGTGAGATAAAAGGGCAGACCGCCACCTTTACGGTGTCCCCCAATAACACCGTGGTATTCCAATACGGCGGCAATACCTACGGCCCTTATACCATCAGGCAGGATGCATCCCTCTCCTCCACAGGCAACTACGGCAATGGCGTGGAGGTCCGTTGTGATGGAAAAATCGTCTTCCGTGGCAGCGTGAGTAAAATGGCAAGCGGCCTGTGGCTGACCAATGAAGATGGCTCTTCCTACAGCGGTAATATCACCATTACATCCAGCAATGGCATCATCACCGACGAAAACGGCAATGTTATCGACCCGATGGAACCCGGTGTTGCCACCGTGCTGAAACTGCTCAGCGGTCCGGAGCTGACCCATAAGGGCTCCTGGTGGGGCTGGGTCCTGGGGGTGGTGCTGTGCGGCATGACCGCAATTTCCATCCTGTTTGCCGACGAGCTGTTCCGGTGGCATCTGCTCTTCCGGGTCCAAAACGCATACGATGCTGAGCCTTCCGATTGGGAGATCTCCTCCCGCTACATATCCTGGACCGTTATGCCCATCTTCACTCTGATCATCTTCTTTATGGGTCTCAAATAATCCGCCGCCCCCAACCACACAAAAAACGCACCCCCACCGGGGTGCGTTTTCTTTATTTTCGAATCATCGTCACGATGGATTCAAGTATTGTTCGGTCGTCCAAACGATATTAGGGTAAGTTTTCCCTCCATAAAGTCAATGACCGATTTTTCCGCTTCTTCTGCTGAATATGCATGCCAATGCCTCAAGAACTCTCCAGTATTGCGTGTGGCATAGAACGCAAAGGATGGCACATCGTCGAAAATCATCTCAAAGCTACCCAATGCAGAGGTTCCTGTGAGTATAGGAAAATCAACACTGGAATGGAATCCTTTTTTCCACGCGCTGGTCAATTCAATTGAATACTTGTTAGACAGTTTTTCATATATACGAATAACATCTGCATCCATTTTGTCACCTCATTGTCGATATGTTGCTTCGCAACTCGATATATTTGCTGCGCACATGCGATATAAGCTTTGCTTGCGATATGATATAAATTCCTTACGCCCCGCAGGGTATATCGCTTTGATGATATATCGCGCCCAAAGGGCATATCGCAAATTCCGTCAGGAATTTATATCGCTGAATCTATTGTTTGCACAAGCAAACAATAGATTCTATGTGTGCGCATCTTGGAAACAAATCTGCCGCCAGGGCGTTTTTCAAAGCGTAGCCACGCTCCTTGAGCAGCGCCACATCCCGGGCCAAGGTCGCCGGGTCGCAGGATACATACACGATCTTCCGGGGGGACATTCTGCAGAGTGCTTCAATCGCATCGGCATTTAAGCCCTTGCGGGGCGGATCTACCACCGCCACATCGGCGCAAATGCCCTTTTGCTCCAGCTCCAGCGCCGCCTGGCCTGCATCGCCGCAGAAAAACTCCGCGTTTTCGATGCCGTTGCGCTTTGCGTTGTCCCAGGCATCCTGCACCGCCTGCTCCACCACCTCCACGCCGATGACCTTTTTCGCGGCCTTGGCCATGCACAGTGTGATGGTGCCAACACCGCAGTAAAGATCCAGCACCAGGTCATTTTTCGTAATGCCCGCCTGCTCTATGGCTGCTTCATACAGCCGCTGTGCCTGGTGGTGATTCACCTGGTAGAAGGACCGGGCAGACAGCCGGAAATTGAGTCCGCACAGGGTATCCTCAATATAACCTGGGCCATAGAGGGTGATCATCTCGCTGCCCAAAATGGTATTACCCGGTTTGGTGTTCACCGACAGCACCAGGGTGTGGAAGCCCTCCACCGCCTTGAGCTTTTCGATCAAGGCATCCACATGGGGCAGCTTTCTGCCGTTGACCACCAGGCACACCAGCACCTGCCCGGACACCGCGCCACGGCGCACATAGATGTGCCGCAGCAGGCCCTTATGCGTATTCTCGTTATAAGCTGTGATCTTATGTTGGTTTACATAATCTATTACAACATCCTTGACCCGGTCGGTCTCCTCAGGCAGGATACGGCATCTGGCGTTTTCCACCACCTGGTGGGTGCCTGCCCGGAAAAAGCCCGCATACACGCCCTTTTTGCCGCTTGCCACAGGATACTGGGCCTTGTTGCGGTAACCATAGCAGGTGGGCGCTGCCAGAATGGGCATTTCCTCCAGGCTTTCCCCGCCGATGCGGTTTAATGCCTGGCGTACCCGCTCTGCCTTCAGCCGGGTCTCCTCTGCATAATCCATATGCCAGAAATCGCAGCCGCCGCAGGAAGCGGAAATGGGGCATTCCCGCTGGACCCGGTGGGGAGATTTCTCTAAGATCTCCGTGATCTTTCCGGCAGCCCAGGTCTTGCCCACCTTTTCAATACGGAGGTTGCACCGCTCTCCCACGATGGCATTTGGCACGAACACCACGCAGCCATCCACCTTGGCGATGCCCTGTCCCTCAGAGGTGTAATCTGAGATCATAGCCTCGTAAATCTTTCCTTTTTCCAGCATCAGTTATCCTCCAAAGGCTGTTCCATCATAATGTGCCGGGGACGCATGCCCATCCTTTCATAAAACTGCTGTGCGCCGTCGTTACCGCACCACACATTGAGGCTGATATGGCTGCACCCGATCTCCCGGGCAAAGGCTTTCACATAGCGGTACAGCGCGGTGGCGATGCCCTGCCCACGGAGAGACTCCTCCACGCACAGGTCATCGATGTACAGCTCCACCCGGTCAGTCTGTACGCCGCTGCCCCGGTAGTCCTTAAGCACGCAGAAACAGTAGCCCACTACCTGCTCCTGTTCTTCTCCAATGAAGATGGGCTTGTTTTCATCCCGCAGCAGCGTTTCCAGGGCGGCAGCATCATATTTCAGCGCCCCATCCCGGAAAATGTCCGGGCGGATCTCGTGATGCACCTGTCCCACCTGTCCCAGCAGCCGCAGCATTCCGGGGATATGCCGGGTTTCCGCTCTTACAATATTCACAGCCTTCACCTCACAATTTCATCCATTATACCACATTTCCGGGATTCGGTAAAGGGCATTCTTGTTTTTCCCCTGCAACTATGGTACGATGTATAAGCCTTCCCCCGGGGGGAAGGTGTCAAAAATCTTTGATTTTTGACGGATGAGGAAATCGGGCAGTAACCTGCCAGCAAGTAGCCTCTATCAGTCCTACTCCTGGGTCGGTCCTGCCGCCGTTCCTCATCAGTCTCGCTTCGCTCGACAGCTTCTCCCCGGGAGAAGCCTTTGCCTCTACGATCACTTACACTCAAGGAACGGTTTTTATGAGTTATGTAAACTGCAATTTGTGTCCCCGGCGGTGCGGTGTGGACCGCACGAAAGGGGAAAGGGGCTTCTGCCGCTGCCCGGATACCGCCCTGGTGGCAAAGACCATGCTCCACCAGTGGGAAGAACCGGCGCTGGCAGGTTCCGGCGGCAGCGGTGCCATCTTCTTTGGCGGCTGCACCCTGGGCTGCAAATACTGCCAGAATGCCGCCATCAGCGGCGGTCCGGTGGGAAACGCGGTAAACAGCCGGGAGCTTCGCCAAATGATGGAAGAACTGATCGCCCAGGGTGCAGAGAACATCGACCTGGTGACCAAGTCGGAGGCCAAGCGGTCTTAGGAAGACAACACTT
>JAZPXW010000084.1:0-3356 GCA_045543895.1 Faecousia sp. | reverse complement strand
GGTGCTGCCGGTACCGTTCACGGCTCTTTGGCCGCCGGTGCTCTGACCACCACCTACACCGCATCCCAGGGTCTGCTGCTGATGATCCCCAACATGTACAAGATCGCCGGTGAACTGCTCCCCTCCGTGTTCCATGTCTCTGCCCGTACCGTTGCTGCACAGGCTCTGAACATCTTCGGTGACCACTCCGACGTTTATGCCTGCCGTCAGACCGGTTTTGCAATGCTGGCTGAGTCCAATGTCCAGGAAGTTATGGACCTGGGTGCTGTTGCACACCTGGCATCCATTGAAGGCCGTGTTCCCTTCATCAACTTCTTTGACGGTTTCCGTACCTCCCATGAGATCCAGAAGATCGCTATTTGGGACTACGAGGACCTGAAGGAAATGACCAATATGGACGCTGTGGCTGCCTTCCGCAACCACTCTCTGAACCCCGAGCGTCCCGCAATGCGCGGCTCTCACGAAAATGACGACATTTTCTTCCAGCACCGTGAAGCCTGCAACAAGTACTACAATGCTCTGCCCGCAGTTGTCGAAAAATATATGGCTAAAGTCAATGAAAAGCTGGGTACAAACTATCAGCTGTTCAACTACTACGGTGCTGCTGATGCTGATCGCGTCATCGTATGTATGGGCTCTTTCTGTGACGTTGCTGAGGAAGTGATTGACTACCTGAACGCTCACGGTGAAAAGGTTGGCCTGATTAAGGTTCGTCTGTTCCGTCCCTGGAGCTCCGAGCATCTGCTGGCCGCTATCCCTGCTACTGTTAAGAAAATCGCTGTTCTGGACCGCACCAAGGAGCCCGGCTCCCAGGGTGAGCCTCTTTACCAGGATGTTGTTATGGCTCTGGCCAAGGCCGGCAAGCATGACATCACCGTTATTGGCGGTCGTTACGGTCTGGGTTCTAAGGACACCCACCCCGCTTCCGTATTTGCTGTATACGAAGAACTGGCAAAGGATGCTCCTAAGAACGAGTTCACTTTGGGTATCGTTGATGATGTAACCAACCTGTCTCTTGAGGAGAAGGTTTCCCCCAATACTGCTGCAGAAGGCACCATCGAGTGTAAGTTCTGGGGCCTGGGCGGCGACGGCACCGTCGGAGCAAACAAGAACTCCATCAAGATCATCGGTGACCACACTGACAAGTATGTACAGGCCTACTTCCAGTACGACTCCAAGAAGACCGGCGGCGTTACCGTATCTCACCTGCGTTTTGGTGACAAGGCTATCAAGTCCCCCTACTACATCAACAAGGCTGACTTCGTTGCCTGCCATAACCCCTCCTACATTACCAAGGGCTTCAAGATTGTTCAGGACGTTAAGCCCGGTGGCGTATTCCTGATCAACTGTCAGTGGAATCTGGAAGAGCTGGAGCACCATCTGGACGCAGCATCCAAGCGTTACATTGCTGAGAACAACATTCAGCTGTACACGATCAATGCTATCGACCTGGCTATCAAGGTTGGCATGGGCAAGCGCACCAACACCATTCTGCAGTCCGCATTCTTCGCTCTGGCAAAGGTTATGCCCAGCGATGAAGCCATCGGTTACATGAAGGCCGCTGCTGAGGCTTCCTACCTGAAGAAGGGCCGCGATGTTGTTGACAAGAACTGGGATGCTATCGACGCCGGTGCTACTGCTTTCGTGAAGATTGACGTTCCTGCCGCATGGGCTGCCGCTGAAGCTAAGGCTGCTGAGCTGAATCTGGAAGGTCCCGCTGCTACTGTTGCTGTTGCAAAGAACATTCTGACTCCCGTTGGCAAGATGGATGGCTACAGCCTGCCCGTTTCCGCTTTTGCTTCTCTGGAAGACGGTCAGTTCCCCCTGGGCGTTTCCGCTTACGAAAAGCGCGGTGTTGCTGTTACTGTTCCTGCATGGGATCAGACTAAGTGTATTCAGTGCAACAACTGTGCTTATGTATGTCCCCACGCCACCATCCGTCCCTTCGCTCTGACCGAGGCCGAGGCTGCTGCCGCACCCGCAGGCACAAAGATCGTTCCTGTCAAGGCTGGCAAGGGCAAGGGTGTTTACTCTTTCACTATGGCCGTTTCTCCCCTGGACTGCATGGGCTGCGGCGTTTGTGTACAGGTATGTCCCGTTGGCGCTCTGGCTATGGTTCCTCAAGAACAGGAGCTGGCACAGCAGGATGTGTTCAACTACGCTGTTGCCAAGGTCGCAGACAAGCCCGATATGATGGACAACACCGTCAAGGGCAGCCAGTTCCGCAAGCCGCTGCTTGAGTTCTCCGGCGCCTGCGCTGGTTGTGCAGAATCCTCTTACGCACGCTTGGTTACCCAGTTGTTCGGCGACCGTATGTATATCTCCAATGCAACCGGCTGTTCCTCCATTTGGGGCGGCCCCGCTGCTACCTCTCCCTACACTGTCAACGCCGACGGTCACGGTCCTGCATGGGCAAACTCCCTGTTTGAGGACAATGCAGAGCATGGTCTGGGTATGTACACTGCACAGGCTGTGATCCGCGAGTCTCTGGCTAACAAGGTCCGCAAGGTTATGGAAGACACCGCTTGTGACGAGCGGAGGGCCGCCTGCCAGGCATGGCTGGATACCTACAATGACGGCGAGGCCAACAAGGCTGCTACCAAGGCTCTGGTTGCAAATCTGGAAGCCAAGGTTTGCTGTGATACCGTTGCAGAAATCCTGTCCAAGAAGGAATACCTGTCCAAGAAGTCCATCTGGATCTTCGGCGGCGACGGCTGGGCATACGATATCGGTTTCGGTGGCGTCGACCATGTTCTGGCTTCCAACAAGGATGTAAACATCTTCGTATTCGATACCGAGGTTTACTCCAACACCGGTGGACAGGCCCCCAAGGCTTCCAACATCGGCCAGGTCGCACAGTTTGCTGCCTCCGGTAAGGAAACCAAGAAGAAGAGCCTGGCTGAGATTGCAATGTCCTACGGCTATGTCTATGTTGCTCAGATCGCAATGGGTGCAAACCAGGCACAGACCATCAAGGCCATTACCGAAGCCGAGGCATACAATGGTCCTTCCCTGATCATCGGCTATGCTCCCTGCGAGATGCACTCCATCAAGGGCGGTATGACCAATTGCCAGGCTGAGATGAAGAAGGCTGTTGAGTGCGGCTACTGGAATCTGTTCCGCTTTGATCCTTCCAAGGAGACCGGCAAGTTCCAGCTGGACAGCAAGGCCCCCAAGGATGGCTATCAGGAATTCCTGCTGAACGAAGCCCGCTACGCACGTCTTACCCGCGAGTTCCCCGAGCGTGCAACGGATCTGTTCGCAAAGAACGAAGCCGCTGCTAAGGAGCGTTACGAGCATCTGCTGAAGCTGGTCGAGATGTACAAGGACTAATTCCCAATCACAACAAGCCCACC
>JAZPXW010000083.1:0-7050 GCA_045543895.1 Faecousia sp. | reverse complement strand
GTTCTTGCGAGCGTCACGGCATGCCTTGCAGCGCTGGGGCTCGTTCTGGAAGCCGCGCTCTGCGTAGAATTCCTGCTCACCGGCGGTGAAAACGAATTCGTTGCCGCACTCTTTGCAAACTAAAGTCTTGTCTTCGTACATTGGTTTTACCTCTCTTCGGTTAGTTGAGCCCCGTGAATACCCGTAAAATTTATGGTCATAATCCAGGGTCAGATAATGTTGGTGAAGATTCACCACGAGTTGAATTATACACAAGTGGAAAAACTTTGTCAATGGTTTTAGCAAATCTTTCCGTAGTTTTTTACGGATTTAGCGGTTTTTGCGCCGGTATTTCAAATTTCAAACTGGGTTTGTCCATTAAATGGAATATGCAGATGGTCGTAGGCCAATCTGGTCACGCAGCGGCCCCGGGGCGTGCGGGTCAAAAAGCCCAGCTGCATCAAATACGGCTCGTATACATCCTCCAAGGTCACCGCTTCCTCGCCAATGGTGGCAGCCAGCGTTTCCAGACCCACAGGCCCGCCGCCATAGTTCTGGATGATGGCGGTGAGCATCCGGCGGTCGATGGCATCCAGACCCAGATGATCCACCTCCAGCCGGGAAAGTGCCAGCTGCGCGGCTTCCCTGGTGATGGTGCCGTCGCCCATGACCTGGGCGAAATCCCTTACACGGCGCAGGAAACGGTTGGCAATACGGGGTGTACCGCGGCTGCGGGAGGCGATCTCCATAGCACCGGTGGGGTCGATCTTCATGCCCAGAATGGTGGCGCTGCGCGTCACGATCCGGGAAAGCTCCTCGGGGGTGTACAGCTCCAGACGCAGGCTTACGCCAAAGCGGTCACGCAGCGGTGCGGACAGCTGACCGGCTCGGGTGGTGGCGCCTACCAGGGTGAACTTGGGCAGATCCAGCCGGATGGAGTTGGCAGAGGGGCCCTTGCCTACGATGATGTCGATGGCGAAATCCTCCATAGCGGGGTACAGGATCTCCTCAACCACCCGGTTGAGCCGGTGGATCTCGTCGATAAACAGGATGTCACCGGGATTCAGATTGGTCAGCAGCGCTGCCAGGTCGCCGGGCTTTTCGATGGCAGGACCGGAGGTGACCCGGATGCCCGCGCCCATTTCGTTGGCGATGACACCTGCCAGGGTGGTCTTGCCCAGGCCGGGAGGACCATACAGCAGGGTGTGGTCCAGGGGTTCGCCCCGGAGCCGTGCGGCCTCGATATAGATGGACAGATTCCCCTTGGCCTTCTCCTGACCGGTGTAATCGCTCAGCAGCTTGGGGCGCAGACCGATCTCACCCGCATCCTGGGGCGCATAGTTGGGGGAAATCAGAGGAGCGGAAAGCTCCTCGGAAAATTCAATACTCATAAAAACCTCCTGTTAGCCCTTCATCACCATAGCACGCAATGCGTGGCGGACCATTTCTTCGGTGGTGGCGTTGGGATCCACATCCTGCAAAGCTGCGCGGATCTCGATGGGGGTGTAACCCAGCTCCTGCAGAGCCGCATGAGCCATCATCTTGTGGCCGCTGTTTTGGGCGGGTGCGGTAACGGCAGGACCGGAGGAGAAATCCAGCTCCATATTGCCGCCGCCGATCTTATCCTTCAGCTCCAGGATGATCCGCTGGGCGATCTTCTTACCAATGCCCTGGGCAGCGGTGAGCATCTTTTCATCCCCGGACATCACCGCCAGGGTGAAATTCTGAGGACCGCCGGCAGAGAGGATGGCGATAGCCGCCTTGGGACCTACACCGTTTACCGAGGTCAGCAGCTCATAGCACCGCTGCTCCTCTTTGGAAATAAAACCGTAGAGGTCGTGGGCATCCTCCCGGATGGACTCGGTGACAAAAAGCTTTGCCTTTTGGCCCAGCTTCAGCTGGGCGGCGGTATAGCCGGTGATGTGGCAGCCGTAGCCCACGCCGCCGCAATCGATGACGGCCAGACCCGGCTCCAGCACGGTGACTTCACCGCAGACATAATAAAGCATGGTATTTCCTCCCCTAAGGGTTATTTTTGGTATTGGGCAAGCAGCGATGTATTGGACCGGGCGTGGCACAGGGCGATGGCGATGGCGTCGGCAGCGTCGTCCGGCTTGGGCATTTGGGAAAGGCCCAAAATCCGCTTGGTCATATCCTGCACCTGGTGCTTAGTGGCGTTGCCGTAGCCCACCACCGCCTGCTTGACCTGCATCGGCTTGTAGGAGGTGACCTCCAAACCTGCCTGGCGAATGGCCAGCAGGATCACACCGCGGCTCTGGGCAACCCCAATGCCGGTGGTCACATTCTGTCCGAAAAACAGCTCTTCGATGGCCACCGCGTCGGGCTTCGCCACCTCCAGTAGCTGCCGCATATCTTCATAAATGATCTCCAGCCGGGCGGAAAAATCCATGCCCGCCGGGGTAGTGATGGCGCCGCAGCGCAAAAGGGTACAAGATCCCCGGTTTGCTTCCACCAGGCCGAAGCCGGTGATCCCGTAGCCCGGGTCGATTCCTAAAATACGCATGCTGTTTCACCACCTTACCCTATATTGTAGCACATTTGTTTTGGTTTTCCTACAACTTTTTTATCTTTACACATAATTTTCTCCTGTTGGGAAAGAATAGCGGTAAAAAGGCGGTGAGTCGGTGAATCGATACAAAGCAGATACTCAAATTATCTCCGGGCAGGGGGCACTTAGCGAGCTGAAGACCTTCGGGGCGAGGCGGCTTTTTGTGGTGACAGACCCCTATTTTTATGAA
Source organism: Faecousia sp. (assembly GCA_045543895.1). Taxonomy (GTDB): domain Bacteria; phylum Bacillota; class Clostridia; order Oscillospirales; family Oscillospiraceae; genus Faecousia. The sequence continues at coordinate 4,312 of JAZPXW010000083.1, read as the reverse complement.
AACGGTATAGCTGCCCAGGTGGCGGCAAAGGCCAGTGCCCAGCAGGTGGAATACTTCAGCGGGGTGAGGCCCGATCCCTCGGTGGAGCTGGCGGCGGAGGGAACGGCGCTGGTGCGTTCCTTTCAGCCAGATGTGCTGGTGGCTCTGGGCGGCGGCAGCGCAATGGACTGTGCCAAGGCGATGCTGTACTTTTCCGGCAGCGACGCAAAATTTATCGCCATCCCCACTACCTCCGGTTCCGGCTCGGAGGTGACGGATTTTGCAATATTGACCCACAATGGAGTCAAGCACCCCCTGGTAGACCCGCGGCTGCGGCCCGATGCGGCGATCCTAGACAGCGACCTGCTGCAAAAGCTCCCCAAAAGCCTCATTGCGGACAGCGGCTTTGATGTGATTAGCCATGCGCTGGAAGCCTTTGTGGGGCGAAATGCCGGGATGATCACCGATGCCCTGGCAAAGGAGGCGTTCTCCACGGTGTATGCGCTGCTTCCGGCTTCTTATGGGGGCGACACCTCGGTGCGGCAGAAGATCCACACCGCGGCGACCATGGCGGGCATGGCCTTTAACGGGGCAGGCTTGGGCTTGTGCCACGCCATGGCTCACGCTTTGGGCGGCGCGTTTCATCTGCCCCACGGCAGGCTCAATGCGATCCTTCTGCCGTCGGTGATCGCCTGCAACGCCCACGCTGCCGGGGAAAAATACCAGAAGATCGCCGCTGCCGCCGGAGTGGGAGGCAGCGCCCAGACTATGGCGGTGCGCAATCTCAAAAATGCCCTGGTGCGGCTGCGCAGGGAGCTGGATATGCCCGATACCCTGGCGCAAGCAGGCATTTCTCCGGTGACGGTGCGCAGCAGCTCCCGTGAGCTGGTGCAGGCGGTGCTGTCTGACCCCTGCTGCGACACCAATCCTATCCAGGTGGAGGACTTTATGGTGCGGCGAATTTTGGACGAGGTGACAGGCCGTGCCTGAGATCCTTTGCTCTGTGGGGCTGGATGTGGGGACGACCACCACCCAGCTGATCGTATCGGAGATCCAAGCGGAAAACAAGGCATCGGCCTTTTCTGTGCCGGAGATGGAGATCACCGGACGGAAGATAATCTATACAAGCGCCGTGCATTTTACCCCGCTTCTGTCCGGGGAACTGGTGGATGGGGACAAGCTCCGCTCTTTGGTGGAAAGGGAATATGAAAAGGCCGGGATCACCCCTGGGTCAGTGGATACCGGGGCGGTGATCATCACCGGTGAGACCTCCCGGAAAGAAAATGCCGCCCAGGTGCTTTCTTCCCTTTCAGGTTTTGCCGGGGAATTTGTGGTGGCTACCGCAGGCCCGGACTTGGAGAGTGTGCTGGCAGCAAAGGGCGCCGGGGCAACGGAACTTTCCCGGGACACGGGGAAGACCGTGCTGCATATGGACATTGGCGGCGGCACCAGCAACCTGGCGCTGTGCCGGGATGGGCAGGTAGCAGCCACCGGCTGCCTCAATGTGGGAGGACGGCTGCTGAAATTTACCGAAACGGGAGAAATTACCTATGTTTCCCCGGTTCTAAAGCCGCTGATCCCTCACCGGGTGGGAGATACCCTCACCCGGCAGCAGGGGATGGAAGTGGCAAATATGCTGGCATCGGCATTGGAGATGGCGGCAGGTCTGCGGGAAAAGGACGCGCTGTATCAAAGCCTGCTGACACCCGAAGCAAAGGAACTGGAGACCACGGAAGCGGTGGTGCTGTCCTTTTCCGGCGGGGTGGCGGATTGCATAGAAAGGGAAGTGCCATGGCTTGCCTACGGCGATCTGGGACCGCTGCTGGGTATTGCCATTCGGGGCAGCAGGCTGTGCCGGGGGGAGTACCGCCTGGGCAGCCACACCATCCGGGCAACGGTCATCGGTGCCGGATGTCACAGCACCCAGCTTTCCGGCAGTACGGTATTTTTGCAAAATGTGGCGCTGCCGCTGCAAAATTTGCCTGTGGCGGTGCTGTCTGCCCGGGAGCAGGAGGGGCAGGACTTGTCTGCCCGCATTCGGCAGCGGCTGGAAGGTTTGGAAGAATGGGGCGTGCTGGCGCTGCCCGGTTGGAATGCGCCCTCTTACAGCCGGGTTACCGGCCTTGCGGATGCCATTTGTAAGGCGGTGGGGGACAGGCCCTGCTACATTGCCCTGCAGGAGGATATGGCAAAGGCTTTGGGACACGCCCTGGCGCTGCGTCTGCCACCGGGAACACCCTGCCTGTGTATAGACCGGGTGCATATCCCGGCTGACAGCTATTTGGATGTGGGAAGCCCCGTGGGGCCTGCCATATCCCTGGTGGTCAAGACCTTGATTCTATCTCATTGAGGTGTTATATGAAACTGAAAACCACATTGTTGGGAAAAACCTATGAATTTAAGAGCATAAAACAGGTGCTTGCCAAGGCCAACGAGGAAAAAACCGGCGATAAGCTGGCAGGCCTGGCAGCGGAGAATGCCCAGGAGCGGGTGGCAGCCAAGGTGGTGCTGTCGGCGCTGACTCTGGGAGACCTGCGTGAAAATCCGGCAGTGCCCTACGAAGAGGACGAGGTGACCCGGATCATCCAGGACGATGTGAACGAAGCCCAGTATCGCCGCATTCGCAACTGGACGGTGGCAGAGCTGCGGGAATGGATACTGGATGAAAAAACCAGCGGTGCCGATATCCGCAAGCTCAGCCGTGGTCTCACTTCGGAAATGGTGGCGGCGGTGTGCAAGCTGATGAGCAACCTGGATCTTATTTACGCGGCAAACAAGATCACCGTCACTGCCCACTGCAACACCACCATCGGACTTCCCGGCACACTATCCTGCCGGCTGCAGCCCAACCACACCACCGACGATCCAGAGGGCATCACCGCTTCTACTCTGGAGGGCTTGACCTTCGGTGCAGGCGACGCGGTGATCGGGCTGAACCCGGTGACCGATTCCCCGGAGCAGGTGGGGAAGATCCTCCGCCGCTTCCAGGAGATCAAGGAGCATTGGCAGATCCCTACCCAGATCTGCGTGTTGGCCCATGTCACCGCCCAGATGAAGGCAGTGCGCGCAGGCGCGCCCTGCGATCTGATCTTCCAGAGCATTGCGGGCAGCCAAAAGGGCAACGAGGCCTTCGGATTTAACGCTGCCACTCTGGAAGAAGCCAGAGATCTTCTGCTTCACGAGGGCACTGCGGAAGGCCCCAATGTGATGTACTTTGAAACGGGCCAGGGCTCGGAGCTGTCCAGCGATGCCCACTATGACACCGACCAGGTGACCATGGAGGCCCGGTGCTACGGCTTTGCAAAGCGGTTTTCGCCGTTTCTGGTCAATACGGTGGTGGGTTTCATTGGACCGGAGTATCTCTACGATGCCCGGCAGGTCACCCGGGCAGGCCTGGAGGATCACTTTATGGGCAAGCTTACGGGTATTTCCATGGGCTGCGACTGCTGCTACACCAACCATATGAAGGCCGACCAAAACGACATTGAAAACCTGGCAAGCCTGCTGACCCTGGCAGGATGCAACTACTTTATGGGCATCCCCCACGGTGACGATATTATGCTCAACTACCAGACCACCGGCTTCCGGGAGACCGCAACGCTCCGTGAGCTGACAGGCAAGACCGCCATCCCGGAATTTCAGCGCTGGCTGGAGAAAATGGGCTTTGTGGAAAACGGCAAGCTGACGAAAAAAGCCGGCGATGGCTCTAGTCTATTGTTTTAAGGAGGGGCTTTATGAATAAGCAGGAATTGACCGCACTGGTTGCGGAGATTTTAGGCAATATGGAGCCCCAGGTAAAGGGCAGCGACTACAAACCCACAAACCCCGGTCCGCAGCCTAAGGCTACCCACTATCAAGATGGGGATTTTGTGGAGGATGTGACGAAGCTGGATCTGCGCAAGCTCTATCTGGTGGAGGACCCCCAGCAGGAGGTCGCTTATCGGAAGCTTAAGGAGCGCACGCCCGCCCGGGTGGGCAGCGGCAGAGCAGGCCCCCGGTATAAGACGCTGACTATGCTCCGTTTCCGGGCAGACCACGCAGCCGCACAGGATGCGGTGTTCTCCCAGGTGGCGGAAACCTATGCCCAGGAGAACGGTCTGCTCCCTCTGCAGACAAAGTGCAGGGATAAGGATGAGTATCTTACCCGCCCGGATCTGGGACGCGTTTTCGATAAGGAAAATGCCGAGAAGCTGAAAGCCGCTATCCCGAATAGCCCTAAGGTGCTGATCGTGGTGGGTGACGGACTTTCTTCCGCCGCCATTGCAGCCAATGCCATGGACTGTATGGCAGCCATCCGGGACGGCCTGAAGGTGAAAGGCATAGAAACCGGGCA
>JAZPXW010000082.1:0-15742 GCA_045543895.1 Faecousia sp. | reverse complement strand
ATGTCATGGCACTTCTGGTTCCCAAAGGTGACTATGCCAGCGAGAAAGCACTGCTGAAGCAGTTGGAATCCCATGATGAGGTCTCTTATGCGCTGGGTCTGGCCAACATCGAGGCCATGGACGGTTATACACTTGTGGATGAGCTGACCCCTCGTCAGTTTGCTGAACTGACAGATATGGACTACGAGGTGGTGCAGCTGCTCTACGCCACTTACGCCACGGAATACAACCAGTACGGCATGATCCTCAGCGGTCTGGAAGAATATGAGATCCCCCTGTTCGATATGTTCATCTACCTGAAAGATCAGCTGGATGCGTACAACATAAACCTTTCCGGTGACGACCAGGCATCCATGGACGACCTGTTCGACCAGCTGGAGCAGGCCCAGGCGCAGCTGCAAAATGAAAACTACAGCCGTATGGTGGTTTATCTTACCCTCCCGGAGGAAGGAGAGGAAACCTACGCATTTCTGAGCGAAATGCGCTCCATCATTGGGCGGTACTACGAAGACAACTACTATCTGGTGGGCAACTCCACCAGTTCCCGAGATCTGTCCGCATCCTTCGGCACGGATAATCTTGTGATCTCCGTCCTCTCTACCTTCTTTGTTATTATGGTCCTGCTGTTCACTTTCCAATCGGCAGGTCTGCCGGTACTGCTGATCATTGTGATCCAGGGCAGTATCTGGATCAACTTCTCGTTCCCTACCCTTACGGGTCAACCTCTGTATTTCCTGGGTTACCTGGTGGTGCAGGCCATCCAGATGGGCGCCAACATCGACTATGCTATCGTGATATCCAGCCACTACCAGGAGCTGAAGGCCCACATGCCTCATAAGGAAGCCATCGTTCACGCGCTGAACGCTGCCTTCCCCACGGTTTTCACCTCCGGCATTATGATGTCCTCTGCCGGTCTGCTCATCGGCAATATGTCCGCACAGCCGGTGGTTTCCATCATGGGCACCTGCCTTGGCCGCGGCACCATCATCTCCATCATTCTGGTTTTGTTTGTGCTGCCTTCGTTCCTGGTGCTGGGCGATTCCATCATCAACCGCACCAGCTTCAAGCTGAAGGGCATCGAGCCCAAGACCCGCACCGCTACCGGCACGGTTTTCGTACAGGGCCATGTCCGGGGATATGTTAACGGCGTTGTGGATGCCGATATCCACGGTGTCATCCACGGGCAGCTCAATGCATCGGTAGCTACGGACGGACAAATTGAGGAAGGAGGCGAGGAGCATGCATAAAAAAGCCCTTACTTTTGTTTTGATACTCACCCTTCTCTTGAGTATCGCGTCACCTGTCTATGCAGACGATGCACCACTGCTGATCAGCCCCTCGCCAAAGCAGCTCAAAATCTCCACCCCCGAGGAATTCCTCACCTTTGCCGAAAACTGCCGGCTGGACACCTACAGCCAGAATCTGTCGGTCACATTGGAAAAAGATATCGATCTGACCGGACTTCCCTTTACCCCGATTCCCATATTCAGCGGCACCTTTAACGGCAACGGACACACCATTTCGGGACTCAGCACCACCGCAAACGGTTCCTCCCAGGGTCTTTTCCGTTTTCTGACCGCCACCGCCGTGGTGCGGGAGCTTTCTGTAAGCGCAAATATCCAGCCCGGCGGCAGCCGCAACCAGATCGGCGGCATTGCAGGACACAATGCAGGCCATATTCAGAGTTGCCGCTTCCAGGGCAGGCTGTCCGGCAGCGAAGCTGTCGGCGGCATTGCCGGTGTCAATGCTGTGACCGGCATTATCGAGGGCTGCCAGGTATCCGGTGAGATCCACGGCGACCACTTCGTAGGCGGCATCGCAGGTGAAAATTCCGGCGTGATCCGTAATTGCGCCAACGGCGCAACGGTCAACACCACACCCCAGCAAAACAACATTGAGATCACCGACATCACCATGGACACCCTCACCAATACAGAAGCTGCCAATACCGCAACAGATATTGGCGGCATCGCCGGCAGCAGCAGCGGTGTGATCCGGGATTGTGAAAACAGCGGCGATGTGGGCTACCGGCACATCGGCTACAACATCGGCGGCATTGCCGGTACCCAATCCGGCTACATCCAAAACTGCGAAAACCGCGGGCATATCCAGGGCCGCAAAGAAGTGGGCGGTATCGTTGGGCAAATGGAGCCCTCCTCTCTGATCGAATATTCAGAGGATACCCTTCAGCTTCTGGAGGGACAGCTGGGAGATCTCTCAGTACTTGTAAACCGGGCATCCGCCAATGCTCAGGCCAATGCCAGCCAGATCAGCGGTCAGCTGGGTCTGCTGCAGGAGCAGGCGCAGGCAGCGCAGGACGCTGTGGACGCTCTGTTCCCGGACGAAGAAAACCCGGAACTTCCGGATCCGGATGCCATACTTGCAGCCCGGAACGCACTTACCGAAGCCCTGGGCGCTATGCCCAACACCTTGCGCAGCATTGCAACCGCGGCCCAAGCTACCGTCAATGTTTTGGGCTATGATCTGGATTCCATTTCGTCGCTGGTAGGTAAAATGGGCGAAACCGTCAAAGCATCCTCCGAGAATCTGGGCGGAAGCCTGCAGGACATTTCTGACCAGGACTCCGACGAAATGCTTACCGGCAAAGTAGAAAGCTGCCTAAATCTCGGCGATGTGCTTGCCGATTTGAACGCCGGCGGCATTGCCGGTGCCATGGCTATGGAAAATGATCTGGATATTTTGGAGGATTGGCAGCAGCAGGGCGAGCAATCTCTGAACTTTGAAAGCAAGCTTCGAGCTGTTTTGCTTCAGTGCGTAAACCACGGTGCTGTCACCGGCAGGAAGCAGAATGCAGGCGGCATCGTGGGCTGGCAATCCCTTGGTCTTGTTAAAGGCTGCACCAATACCGGCAAATTGGACAGTACGGAAGCCGACTATGTGGGAGGCATATCCGGTCTGAGCACCGGCTATATTCGCGCCAACTATGCCAAGTGTGAAATTCACGGCAAGGCTTATGTGGGCGGTATCGCAGGCAGCGGCACCACCGTGACCGATTGCATCAGCATGGTGCAGCTTTTGAACGGAGCAGAAAGAATCGGCGCAATCCTGGGTAACGCTGTCGAAAGCCAAACCCAAGACATGCAATCACCCATCGCCGGAAACATCTATCCTGCCCTGGGCAAGGATGTGGGCGGAATCGACGGCATCAGTTATGCCGGTCTGGCAGAAAGCGTAACGCTGGATGCATTCCTTGCGCAGGAAGCGCTGCCGGAGCTGTTCCGTACCGTGGCTGTCAGTTTCCTGTTTGAGGACGGCACGCAAAAGCGTTTCGACATCCCTACCGGCGGCAGTTTGACCGCTGACCAAATCCCCGCAACACCCAGAAAGGATGGCTTTACCGCAAAATGGGACGGGCTGGAAGATGCCGACCTTAACCGTATCTTCTGTGATGTGACCTTTACCGCAGTATACACCGCCTGCCACACCACGATCCAAAGTGAGCAGGTCCGGGATAACGGACTGCCCGTTGTGCTGGCAGAAGGCGTGCTTACAGAGAATTCCCAGGTATCGGCAGAAAGATCCGACGCAGCACCAGAGCTGAAACGGCAGGAAACTCTCTTGGAAAGTTGGAAGATTTGTGTTCCCAACGGCGCCCATACGATCCGCCTGCAGCTGCCGGATTCGGCAAGCGGAGAGCATCTGAAGCTGCTGATCCAAAATGCGGATGGTGCTTGGAACGAAGCGGCATTCTCGCAAAACGGAAGCTATATTGTATTCTCCGCATCCGGCGGTGAAGCACAGCTTGCGCTTGTGCAGACACCAAATATGGATATGGTGTGGCTGATTGCCGGATCGGTCATTACGGTTTTGCTGATACTGACCATCGTGTTGGTGCAACGCAGAAAGAAACCGAAAAAAGAAGTGTCAAACACATAAAAAGACCAGGGTGCTTTCGAGCACCCTGGTTTTTAATTTGCAAGTTTTTTTGCCATAGCCGCTGTGACCGCTGCGCAGCGGTGGGCAGCAAGCTTTTCAAAGGAGGGGTAATCCATCTCGGCCGAATCATCTGCCTTATCCGAGATCGCCCGGATGATCACAAAGGGAATTTCATTGCGGTATGCCGCGTGGGCGATAGCTGCGCCCTCCATCTCGGTACACAGCGCATGGGTCACCGAGATGATATGCTCCTTCTTTGCCTTCTCGCATACGAACTGGTCGCCGCTGGCCACTCTGCCCAGCTTGGTGTGCCCCGGATTGACCTGCTCTGCTGAGGCAGTTGCCAGTTCGATCAGTTCCCGGTCTGCTTCAAAGGTTTCCGGCATTCCCGGCACCTTGCCCACAGGATAGCCAAAACTGCAGCAATCAAAATCGTGGTACATGGCATCCCGGCTGATCACCAGGTCGCCAATGTCCAGGTCGGCACACAGCGAGCCTGCAATTCCCGTATTTACAATGTGCGTTACTTCATAGCAGTCGCACAGCATCTGCACGCAGAGGGCTGCATTTACAGTTCCAATGCCGCATTGCACGATGACCACAGGCATCCCTTCGAGAATGCCCTCATAAAATGTGCTGCCTGCCTTTTGGGTCACCTTTGCATTTTGCAGCTGCTTCTGGAGGGTCTCCACTTCCTGCTCCATAGCGCCGATAATTCCAAGTTTCTTCATAGTGTTCTCCTTAGGCTGAGAGAACTCGAACCCAACCAGGTTTTCAGACGCCTGCATTCCCCAATCCATCAGAAAATCCCTTGATAATACGCAAAGTATTGTCTTCGTGATTTTCTTCGTCTTGAAAAATGCAGACGGCTGAAAACTGCCAGGCACCTCTCAGCAAATAATTTTTGATTGATTTTTTGCGCAGATGACGCAGCCTTGCTGGCGCAAGGCAAGGAAGATAAGCGAAAAAGCAGCAAAAAGGATTGCTGTGAGGCTGATTCGGTTCGAGTCCTCTCAGCCTATTCCGGGTAAGTAAGCCGGCTGTCGTCCGCCTGCTCCAGGGTAGCGGCGTAGCGCTTGCCCCAGTAATTTGCCATAGGCAGATTCATATCCAGATAATTGCCGCAATCCTTGGCGGAAGCACCGGGGACCTCGCCAGAGAAATCCGCCACAAAGCGGAAGCAATCGGTCACCAGAGCCAGCACATCCCGTGGGGTATAGTCTCCTGCCAGCAGCAGATAAAAGCCTGTTCTGCAGCCCATAGGTCCAAAGTACAGCACCCGGTCCTTCCACACAGGCTCGTTGCGCAGATAAGTGGCAGCCAAATGCTCGATGGTGTGCACCTCGGCTGTGTTCATAACAGGCTCTTCATTGGGGCTGGTGACCCGCAGATCAAAAGTGGTTACAGTCTCCGCACCTACCCGGTCCTTGCGGGATACATACAGCCCCGGCTGCAGCCGGATATGGTCAATGGTAAAGCTTGCGATCTTTTCCATAGTAGTTCCTCCATTTTCCTTTTGTAAATTATACTCCATAGGCTCACGGAAAGCAAGAAAAACCGCTCACAACCGTTGGTTGTTTTGGTCGCAACCGGCGGTTGAGGAAAAAATATCCCAAAATTAACGAATAATTGATAGCATTTCCTGCCGTTTTATGGCATGATATAGCCAGAAAAGAAAAGGAGGTATTCCTATGGAACAAACACTCGGCAAACGGATCGTCAGCCACCGCAAGCGCCTGGGGCTGACCCAGGATCAGCTGGCTGAATCTCTTGGGGTCACAGCCCAGGCGGTGAGCAAATGGGAAAATGACCAATCCTGCCCCGATATCAATATGCTGCCAAAGCTGGCGCAGCTGTTCGGCACCACCGTTGATGCCCTGCTGGGGAATGACACCACCCCTGTGTACGAAGCAGAAGTAGTGCAGCCAGAGGAGCCTAAAAACAAATGGGAGTTCCATTGGGACAGCGGCAAGCGCAGCAGCATCTGTCTAGCGTTGGGTATACTGGCTCTGGGCATTCAGCTGTTTCTTGCCAGCTTCCTGGAAAGAGATCTTTCCTTCGGCTCGCTGTTTTGGCCCACAGCACTGTTTGTATTTGGCGCATGCGGACTGTTTCCCAAATTTTCCTTCTTCCGCTTTGGCTGCTTCCTCTTCGGCAGCTACTTCCTGCTGGAAAAGTGGGAGCTGCTGCCCATTACCCCTGGCAGCAACATCGTGTTCCCTGTGATCCTCGTGCTTTTGGGTCTGAGCCTGCTGGCAGATGCCCTAAAGAAGCCCAGAAGATCAAGAGTTTCCTTCCATAACCCGGGCAAGCAGAATTACGACTACACCTGCGGAGATGAACACTTCGAGCTGGATGCCAGCTTCGGTAACACGACCCAGGTGGTCACCCTCCCCCGGCTGTCCCGGGGCAGCATCGACACCAGCTTTGGCAATTACACCGTTGACCTGACGCAGGTGAGTTCTGTCGCCGCCGGTTGCCGGCTGGATGTGGATTGCAGCTTCGGCGAGACTATCCTTCTGGTCCCCAGCCGCTTTTATATGCAGCAGGCAGTATCTAACTCTTTCAGTAATGTGGAGATCATCGGAAATCCTGATGTATCTCCGGAAGGAACCATTGATTTGGAAGTGGATATCAGTTTCGGAAAATTGATCGTTCAATATATTTAACTGTTTTTTACCGGGCAGAAGGAATTCTGCCCGGTTTTCTACTTGCTTTTTTCATATTCTTGCTGTATGATATTCTAGATAATATGTCGAAAGGCGAAGAAATATGGAAAATAACGAAGAAAAAGTGCGGCGCAAACCCAGCCTCCGCCGCAAACTGCGCAAAAAATACCGTCGGTTCATGAAAAAATACAGACCGGTGATCCGCAAATATGCGCCCTTTGCCGGTATTGCACTGATCTTGATTCTGTTTATCTGGTTTGTAGTCGGCTCTGTGGAGCGGGGCAATCAGCGCCGTGAGGAGCAGCGTCTGGAAAGTCTGGCCGCCCAGCAGGCCCAGCAGCAACAGCAGATCCAATGGAATCAGGAGGTCAATGAGCTTCTGATCAAAGCCGAGGCGCTGGCTGCAGCCTACGATTACGATGCCGCCATTGCCATGCTGGACACCTTTACCGGCGATATGGAAGATTACAATGCGCTGATGGTCACCCGTGAGCGTTATGTGCAGACCAAGGAAACTATGGTCCCCTGGAACAATCCCAGCCAGATTCCCAATCTTTCCTTCCATATGCTGATCGCTGAGCCCTACCGCACCTTCTCTGATCCCGGCTATGGAAAGTCCTGGAAGTGGAATTTCATCACCACCACCGAGTTCTCCAAGATCCTGCAGCAGCTGTATAACAACGGCTATGTGCTGGTGGATATGGACGATGTGATCACCGCTAAGAAGACCGACAGCGGTATTGAATACGAGGTCAACACCCTGTATCTGCCCGAGGGCAAAAAGCCCATTATGCTCACCCAGACCCAGGTCAACTACTACACCTACATGGTCGACGGTGACGGCGACGGTCTGGCCGATAAGAAGGGCGGCGGCTTTGCCAGCAAGCTGATCCTGGATAGCAACGGCAAGCTGACCAACGAGATGGTCACCAAGGACGGCACCACCCTTCGTGGCGCATACGACTTTGTGCCGATCCTGGAAGACTTCATTGCGGAGCATCCCGATTTCTCCTATCGTGGCGCAAGAGCTGTGCTGGCAGTATCCGGCTACGACGGACTGTTTGGCTACCGCACCAACCCTGGCGCCGCCAAAAAGCTTGGCGAGGATTACTACCAGCAGGAGCTGGAGGCCCTCCCCGCTGTGCTGGAAGCGCTGCGTGAAAAGGGATATCAGTTCGGCTGCTACACTTACGGCAATCTGACCTATGGTGATATCAAGGTCAGCCAGCTGGAAGAAGACCTGCAGAAGTGGAAGGAAGAGGTCACTCCCCTGCTGGGTGAGACCGAATACCTTGTATATGCCAAAAACAGCGACATCGCCGGTAATACCAGCATGTACTCCGGCGAAAAATACGAGCTGCTGAAGGAGGCTGGTTTCCACTACTACCTGGGTTTCTGCGAAAGCAACTCTCCCTGGTTCGTCAGAACCAATGAGTATATCCGCCAGGGTCGTATCATCGTCACCGGCAACAGCCTGGAGAAATACCCCAAGATGTTTGAAGGTCTGTTTGATACCATCTCGGTACTGGATTCCAACCGATAAGCTACAAAAAACCCTCCCAGTTAGGCGGTTGCACATAGGGATTTACACGGTTTTGAAAGAATCTTTTTCCCCACAAAGAACCGATCGTCCTTGAAATACATCCAGTATTTCTTCGTCCTCTCGGATTCTTTGTAAGAAAAAATCTTGCTTTCAAAACTGCAAAGCACTCCAAACCGAGAGATTTTCCTGCAAGACAAAATAAAAAGTCACGGTAAGGCTGACGCCTACCGTGACTTTTTTATTGCAGTATTGTTGGAAAAGATCCGGTTTGGAGCGTATAAATCCCTATGCGCAACCGCCTTTGGGAGGGTTTTTTACATGCCGTTTCCACGAAGCTCGATGATCTGATCCCGGAGGATGGCAGCATATTCGTATTCCATCATGCGGGCAGCTTCCTTCATCTGCTTCTCCAGACGGGCGATCTCCTTTTCCTTCTCGGCCTTGGTCATCTTCACGCCGGTTCTTCCCTTCCGCTCGGCGGTGGGAGAGGAAAGCTCTATGAGATCCCGCACAGATTTGATGATGGTCTTTGGTACAATACCATGGGCCTTGTTATAGGCATCCTGGATCTCCCGGCGTCTTGCGGTCTCGTCCATCGCCACCTGCATGGACCGGGTGACGGTATCGGCATACATGATGACCTTGCCATCGGCATTTCTGGCGGCACGGCCGATGGTCTGGATCAAGCTGGTCTCGCTGCGCAGGAAGCCTTCCTTATCCGCATCCAGGATCGCCACCAGGCTCACCTCCGGCAGATCCAAGCCCTCACGCAGCAGGTTTATACCCACCAGAACATCAAATTTTGCCATGCGCAGGTCCCGGATGATCTCCATACGCTCCATTGCGCCGATGTCTGCGTGCATATAGCGAACCTTAATACCCACCTTCTGCAAATACACCGTTAAGTCCTCTGCCATCTTCTTGGTGAGCGTTGTGACCAGCACCCTTTCTTCCCGGGCGGTTCTGGCGTTAATTTCCCCAATAAGGTCATCTATCTGGCCTTCAATGGGTCGAACCTCCACAATGGGGTCCAAAAGTCCCGTAGGACGGATCACTTGCTCCACCGTCTGTCCGGAACGGGTGACCTCGTATTCCGCAGGCGTGGCAGAGACATAGATGATCTGATTCAGCTTATCTTCAAATTCGCTGAAGTTTAAGGGGCGGTTATCATAAGCCGAAGGCAGGCGGAAGCCGTAATTGACCAGGGCATCCTTACGGCTGCGGTCACCGGCATACATCGCCCGGCATTGGGGAACTGTCACATGGCGCTGGTCGATAAACAGCAGAAAATCCTCCGGAAAATAGTCCAGCAGCGTGGTAGGCGGTGTTCCCGGCGCACGGCCCTGGATCACCCGGGAATAGTTTTCAATGCCGCTGCAGAAGCCGATCTCTGTGAGCATCTCCAGGTCGTAGGCAGTGCGCTGGGCGATCCGTTGCGCCTCCAGGAGCTTATCCTGGGCACGGAACATCTCCACCTGCTGGTCACACTCCCTGCGGATCTCCTGCATCGCCCGTTCCAGCTTTTCCCGGGATGCCACATAGTGGCTGGCGGGATAGATGGCAATGTGATCCACATACCTTTCCACCATGCCCGACACCGCGTTGATCTCAGAAATGCGGTCGATCTCATCCCCGAAGAATTCCACCCGGATGGCCCGTCCTGCCCAGTAGGCAGGGTAGATTTCCAGGGTGTCACCACGGACACGGAACTTGTTTCGGGAGAAATCCAGGTCGTTTCTCTCGTAGCGGATCTCTGCCAGCTTGCGCAGGATATCGTCCAAAGGACGCTCCTGCCCTACCCGCAAGGATATGACCATGCTCTTATAGTCGATGGGGTCACCCAAGCCGTACAGGCAGCTGCCCGAGGACACCACGATCACATCCCGCCGTTCAAACAGCGCAGAGGTAGCACTGTGGCGCAGCCGGTCGATCTCTTCGTTGACAGAGGAATCCTTTTCGATATAGGTATCGGTGTGGGCGATATAGGCTTCCGGCTGATAGTAATCGTAGTAGGAAACAAAGAATTCCACCGCGTTATCCGGGAAGAATTCCCGGAATTCGCTGCACAGCTGGGCAGCCAGAGTCTTATTGTGAGCGAGAACCAGGGTGGGACGGTTGACATTCTGGATGATATTTGCCATGGTAAAGGTCTTACCCGAGCCGGTCACGCCCAATAGCACCTGCTCCTTCAGTCCGTTTTCTACGCCCATGGTGAGCTTTTCAATGGCTTCCGGCTGATCGCCCGTGGGCCTATAGTCTGAGCGCAAGATGAACTTATCCGGCATATTCTCACTCCTTTTATTCAATCTATTTTTTCCTTGCAACCAACTCGTGTGTAATGAACATAAACACCAAGAGAACCAGCTGATATAGAGGCAGCAGAGAAATGGAAATGTAATCCGCTAGGACACCAAACAGCGGCGGCATCAGCAAGAAACCAATATAGGCAAATGCCATTTGAACACCGATCATCGCCTGGGATTTATCTTTCCCGAACACCGTCGGTGTCATATGTATGATACAGGGATAGATGGGGGCGCAGCCAAGACCGATAACAATGAATCCAATCAAAGCAAACGCGTAGTGCAGCGGCACAAACAAAAGCACAATACCCACAGTGATCAGTCCGATGCCCATGCGGATCAAGAAATGATCACTTAATTTCATTGCCAAAAAGCCGTTTGCGAATCTGCCCAGGGTAACGCCAATGTAGAACATACTGCCAAAGCTGGCTGCGGCTTCCGGCGTGAAGGCCCACAACTCAACCAGATAGCTGCTGGCCCACAGGGAGGTGGTCAGTTCCAAAGCGCAATAGCAGAAGAATGTAAAAAAGCAAGGGAGCGCACCCTTTATGGCAAAGACCTCCCGAAAGGTCAATGCTTTTTGTGTTTCCTCCACCGCTTCTTCATTGCTCTGCGCGCCTTTTTTCCAAATTGGCAGGCTAATAAAAACGAGAGCAGCCAGCACCCCTTGGATCACCGCCACGATCAGATAACCGTCGTTCCAATTATTAAGGCTGACCAGTGCGAAGCTCATGATAAATGGGCTGATCGATGCGCCTACACCCCACATACAGTGAAGCCAGCTCATATGCTGCGCTTTGTAATGCAGCGCCACATAGTTGTTCAGTATCGCATCCACGCCGCCTGCGCCAAGACCATAGGGAATGGACCACAGCATCAGCATCCAAAACCGGTTGCTCACCGAATAGCCCCACAAACCAGCTGCGGTGAGTGCGATGCTGACTGCAGTCACCCTGCCGGCGCCGAATCTGCGCAGAAGTTTATCGCTAAAAAGGCTGGCAACGATCGTGCAAACACAAATCGCCATTGATATAACACCCGCATAGGATACCGGCACATGGATCTGTTCGTGCAGCACAGGCCACGCTGACCCAAGAAGAGAATCCGGCAGTCCCAGGCTGATGAAACAGATATATATCAAAGCCAGCAGCAAACTCGCCATAATTACAAAACCGCCCTTATCTCAATCAGCTTTCTTCCAGCCAGCTCTGCCCCGTTGCGTAGTCGATGGTTACACCCGGCTGGTTGTTATAGACATAGACATGGAAACAGATGCCCTCGCCGCTATCCTCCACAGAGTAGGCCTCCATCTGGACACCTCTTGCCACCAGCTCGTCCCCCTGAAAAATGGGAGTGACCCGGTAGAGTACATGGTTGCCCGTTTCCTTTATGTAGTCCGCCACCATATTTTCAAAGGGCAGCATTCCTTCAGTGTTCATATACCGTGTGCCGGTGATCAGATTGCGCTCATTGGCGTTCTCTCCGGTGAGTTGGAAGCCGATCAGGTGGCAGCGGTTATACAAGCTCTTGCCGTCCACGAAGTCGTATTGTTTCTGCTTCCAGCCGGTGGGCTTCACCTGACTGATGCTCTCACGATCCTCAGTAGGCATAAGATCCTTGCCGATGCAGGCCATAGTATAGCCGCAGCGGTCAAGATAGTCCAGCTCTGAATAGAATTCGTAGGACATCGCCGTGATATCATCCTCATCAAACAGCGGCTGATTATCCCCGATCACTGCATAGGGTTCCCCGGAAAAGGCAGGTACATCCTGCACCGACACAGCGTGAGGAATGTTCCCGGTGCCATTGGGATCTATCAAATAGCTGACCAGCATCACCAGCGCGATGACACAAAACAGTATCAGCTTTCCCTGATCCTTCTTTTTTATAAACTTTTTCATAGCTTATATACCTCCTGCGTGATCTCATCGTGGGAATGGCCCGGAAAACTCCGGCTGCTGACCAGCTGCCAGCTGTCGCAAAAGGCCTCCACCGGGAATTTTACATCCGAAGGATACAGCCGGTTCCACCGGTAGATGGCAATATACTCGATCCTTTCCCGATACGGGAGCACATCGGTGTTTTCCACAAAGCACCACTGGCCCTGGGGCGCGGTCTCCAGAAAGTCCTCCGCCACATAGATGGCATCCCCGGCTTCAAACTGCTTTGCGGAAAAGCCTTTCATCCAAAGGGGATTGGGCTGCGCCAGCTGCAGCAGCTGCTGCCGCAGGTACTGATCCTTGCTCTGCCT
This sequence comes from Faecousia sp., assembly GCA_045543895.1. Lineage (GTDB taxonomy): Bacteria > Bacillota > Clostridia > Oscillospirales > Oscillospiraceae > Faecousia. The sequence continues at coordinate 3,079 of JAZPXW010000082.1, read as the reverse complement.
GCGTCCGCCAAAGAGCATCCCGTTTCTATCGTCCAAACAAACTGCAATGTTCATATGCTCACCCTAATCTGCTGTACCGTCTGGGATCGTACATCCCGGACTGCGCCAGAGAAACAAAATCATCATCCGCTACCACCACATGGTCCGCCAGGATAATATCCATTGCACCCAACGCAACCGCCAAATGCTCGGTAGCCTCCTTATCCTCTTCCGAGGGGATCGCCAGACCGCTGGGATGGTTATGCGCCAGGATCACCGTTGTGGCATTGGCTGCCAATGCCAGCTCCACGATCTTGCGGATGGGAACATTGGCAGAACTGACACTTCCCTGCCCCACCAGCTGGCAGGCCAGCATTTTGCACTTGGCATCCAGGCACAGGAGAAACACCGATTCCTCCCGCCTTCCGTGGAAATTGCTCACAAGGAATTTTCCGTATTTCTCGGTGCTGTTGAGGATCCTGGGGTTTTCGCTGCGATTGACCAGGTAATAGCGCCCCAGCTGAGGGATCAGAGTCAGCAGCGTGGAGGTGCTTTCCCCAACACCCTCCACCGTCTCCAATTCCGCAGGTACGGCTTCCAGCACACGGGACAAAGAGCCAAACCGGTTCAGAAGCTCTCTGGCCAGACTCTTGGTATCCATACGGGGCTTTGCATAAAAAAGCAGAAGCTCCAAGACGCTCACTTCATCAAAATGATCCAGACCTTCTTCACGAAATCTTTCCCGCAAACGCTTGCGGTGTCCCTCTTGTGAATACATATTTTTCACCTCATCACAGGTTTTTGCTTGCTATTTGGTGTATTATTCGGTAGAATAGGGGTACGGGTCGAACAGTGTCGAAACACATCGGCAATAGTTTCCCGGAATCTGCGCATGCTAAATAATCCGAACCTGCCCAAACAGGCATCTGATCGGCTTAGTCAAAGGAGGATCGCAATGGAGCAAGAAAATAACATCATGGGTATGCTGGAGCTGATCCTGCGTCCTGCCTTTTGCGTACAAAATGGCAGCATCGTTCATGCCAACCACCAGGCGCAAAGCTACGGTGTTACGCCCGGCACACCCATTGCGGAGCTGCTGGTCACCGGTGCCGAAGAATACGCAGCGCTGAGCAGCGGCTGTCTTTACCTGACGACCTGCATTGACGGCAGCCAGTTTGGTGCTTCTGTTACCCAGGTGGATGGTTTCGATATTTTCGTTTTGGAGCCGAGAGATTCCCAGCCGGAACTGCAGGCATTGGCCCTGGCAGCGCGGGAGCTGCGGGAGCCCCTTTCCAATATGATGGTCGCGGCGGACCGGCTGCTTCCCACCCTGGATGCCGGCGATGAAGCTGCACAGAAGCAGGCCGCCAACATCAACCGGAGCCTGCACCATATGCTGCGCCTCATCGGCAATATGTCCGATGGTGCCAGATACACCGAAGACAGCATATCCCGCATGGAATATCAAGACATTCGGTCGCTTATGGATGAGCTGTTCAAAAAGGCAGCCTCACTGGTAGAGGACGCAGGTGTCACCCTGGAATTCTCCAACTATCCCGATCCCATCCGAAGCATGGTAGATGCGGAAAAATTGGAGCGGGCTGTTTATAACCTGATCTCCAACGCTGTGAAGTTCACTCCTAAGGGCAGCAGGATCCAGGCGACCCTCACCCGTCACGGCGGCATCGCCTGCTTGACCGTTGCCGATAACGGCAGCGGCATTCCCAAAGACAAGCTGAGCAGCCTGTATGCCCGCTACCTGCGTCCCTCCTGCGTGGAGGACAGCCGCCACGGCATCGGGCTGGGCATGGTGATGGTGCGCTCCGCCGCTACCGCCCACGGCGGTACCGTGCTGATTGAGCAGCCCGCCACCGGCGGCACCAAGGTCTCCTTGACCATCGGAATCCGTCCCAACAAGGGCGGCAATTTCCGCTCTCCCTCTGGGCTGAAGGTGGACTATGCCGGCGAGCGGGATCACGGGCTCATCGAGCTTTCGGATCTGCTCCCTGCTTCCAGCTTTCAACGCAATAAAATAAACTAAGCCTGTGTCGTGCCGCAAAATGCGGCACGACTTTTTTTGTTACAGGTACTTTTTAAGGTACTGGCCTGTGTAGCTGCCCGGCACCTGGGCAACCTCTTCCGGAGTGCCGCTGGCAACCACGTAGCCGCCTTCGTCGCCGCCCTCAGGTCCCAGGTCCACGATGTGGTCGGCAGTTTTGATCACATCCAGGTTATGCTCGATCACCAGCACCGTATTGCCGGCATCCACCAGCTGCTGCAGTACATCAATGAGTTTATGCACATCCGCAGCGTGCAGGCCGGTGGTAGGCTCATCCAGCACAAAGATGGTCTTACCGGTGGAAGTGCGCGCCAGCTCTGTTGCCAGCTTCACTCGCTGGGCTTCACCGCCGGACAGGGTGGTGCTGGACTGGCCCAGCTTGATATAGCCCAGACCCACCTCCACAAGGGTTTGGGCCTTGCGGCGGATCTTGGGCAGATTTTCAAAGAATTCCACAGCCTCATCAGCGGCCATATCCAGCACTTGGGCAATGTTCTTGCCCTTGTAAAGCACCTCCAGGGCCCCCCGGTTGTAACGCTGTCCGTGGCATACCCCGCAAGGCACATACACATCGGAAAGGAAGTGCATTTCGATCTTCACCAGGCCGTCGCCGCAGCAGGCCTCGCAACGGCCACCCTTCACATTAAAGGAGAACCGTCCCGGTCCGTAGCCTCGGATCTTGGCATCATTGGTGGAGGCGTACAGGTCCCGGATATCATTGAACAGGCCCGTATAGGTGGCAGGATTGGAGCGGGGGGTACGGCCAATGGGACTTTGGTCGATGTCGATGACCTTATCCAGATGCTCCATGCCCTCCACGCAGCGGCAGGCACCGGGGCGCACTCTGGCGTGATTGAGCTTTCCGAGCAGCGTCTTGTTCAGCACCTCTCCCACCAGGCTGGATTTGCCGGAGCCGGACACGCCGGTGACGCAGGTCAGCGTACCCAGAGGGATCTCCACATCCACATTTTTGAGATTATGCTCCGTAGCCCCTCTTGCAGCCAAAGTCGGAGGCCAAGCGGTCTTAGGAAGACAACACTT
>JAZPXW010000081.1:0-12738 GCA_045543895.1 Faecousia sp. | reverse complement strand
CTTCCTTGCAGTGCTCCTTGGTCCATGCCAGAGCCTTCTGGAGGTCCTGTTCACAGTAGGTGCCTTCTTCCATGCGGCGCAGGATCTCGTCTTCGTCAACGGACTCAACGCGCATACCGAAGTATTTCTCCATCATGTCCTGATCCATGATAGAACCGGCGATACCCATGCACTGGGAGCCGATCTGTAGGTAGGACTTGCCACGCATGGTAGCAACAGCAACAGCGGCGCGGCCGAAGCGCTGCAGCTTTTCCTTAACATCCTCGGGGATCTCGGTGATCTGGTCACGGTCCTGGACCTCATGACCGTAGATGCCGAATGCGGGCAGACCCTTCTGTGCGTGACCGGCCAGAACAGCAGCCAGGTACACAGCGCCGGGACGCTCGGTGCCGTTGAAGCCCCATACGCCCTTGATGGTGTGGGGATCCATGTCCATAGTCTCAGAGCCGTAGCACCAGCAGGGAGTCACGGACAGGGTGATGGAAACGCCTTCCTTCTTAAACTTGTTAGCACAGGCAGCAGCCTCGGGCACACGGCCGATGGTGCTGTCAGCCATAACGACCTTAACAGGCTCGCCGTTGGAGTAGAACAGGTTCTCCTCAAACAGCTTCTTGGCTGCTTCCGCCATGGACCAAACCAGGGGATCCAGGCTCTCGCGGAGCATCATAGGACCGCGGCGGCCGTCGACGATGGGGCGAATACCGATCACAGGGTAATCGCCGATGTATCTGTTCTTTGCCATAATAATTCCTCCTAAATTCCTGCCGCTAAGCTTAGCGGACAGATAAAATACATATTACAAAAACACGTCAAGCGAAGGGGAATGGAATCCCGACAGGTTTTCACGGGCTGCTTTTTCGTGTCTTCATACAAATTATTTGGATACAGTGCATTCCAGCCGGGTGGTTCTGGGCTCGTCGGCAAGCCCCTGCATCCGTTCGATGAGATAGGCGGCAGCAGTATGACCGAGCTTCTGCTCCGGCTGACACACCACCGGGATGGGGGGCTTTAGCATCGTGCAGATATCCACGCAGTCAAAGCCGAACACATCCATCTGCTCCGGGATCTGGATGCCCCGCTCTCTGGCGGCAGTGATAAAGCCCAGCGTAATATTATAGTTGGTGGTAAACACCGCTGTGGGCAGGGTCGGTAGCTTCAGCAGAGCCTCGCAGCCGTGGTACCCGGTGGCAAAATCATTCTGCCCGCTGATAAACAGCTCGTCATCATAGTGGATGCCGCTGTCGGACAAAGCCTTCAGGTAGCCCACCTGCCGCTCCTTGGCAGTAAGCACCGACTTGGGACCGGTGATCAAAGCAACGCGCCTGTGACCCTTTTGGGTCAGGGACAGCACCGCATTGTAGGAGGCCTGGGTATTGTCCACCAGCACCTTGTCGCTGTGGACCCCCTGAATCACTCTGTCCACCTGTACCACGGGAATGGCATAGCTGCCGGTGATCTCGTAATACTCCTCCGCCGTCAGGTCGTTGGGAATATAAATGAGGCCGTCAATGCCGTTGGTCAGCAGAAACCGCAGATCATCCCGCTCCAGGCCGTGGTCAGAATCATAGCAGGAGATGATGGAGTGGTAGCCATACTCCCGGAAGGTCTTATCCATCGCGGCGATGATCGAACCGAAGAAGGGAGTGGTCAGGTCCGGCAGCAGGATGCCCACCGAGCGGTTGCGCTGCGCCTTGAGTCCCCGGGCAAAGGGGTTGACACGGTAGTCCAGCGCGGCGATGGCTTCCCGGATGGGTGCGATGTTCTCGGGACGAACCGTTCCGCCGTTCATATACTTGGAGACGGTGGAAATGGACACACCGGCCATGCGGGCTACATCCTTTATAGTGGCCATGTGCATCCCCTCTTTCGTAAACGAATCGTTTCGCGCTCAAGGCGAATCTATACCCTGCTTCCAGGGTCAAGACTATAATATAAAAACATTTTTGTGCTGTCAATACAAATTTTTAAAAAATAGCTTGATTTTTTTGTGTAAATTTATTATAGTATACCTAGATGAACGGTTGCGAGTGGATATAACCAAATCGAAACGATTCGTTTTGGTGGAGTTATCCAAAATATCACTCAAACCATGGTCCGCGCCCGTCGGCGGCTCTCTCCCCGACCGGCACATAGCCAATTGAGAAAGGTGATGTTTGAATGGGCGAAACGATTCTGAAGATGCAGGGCATCCAAAAATATTTCCCCGGTGTTCACGCGCTGGACAACGCACAGTTAGAGGTGCGCAGCGGTGAAGTCATGGCTCTGGTCGGCGAGAATGGTGCCGGCAAGTCCACGCTGATGAAGATCCTGACCGGTATCTACCCCAAGGACGGCGGTACCATTGAGTTCTTCGGCGAGGAGATTGAGATCAACGGTCCCCGGGATGCGCAGAAAAGAGGCATCTGCATCGTGCATCAGGAGCTGAACCTGATGCAGCACCTGACCGTAGCAGACAATATTTATATTGGCCGTGAATCCACCAAGGGTCCGTTCTTGGATCAGGCCGCACAAAACAAGAAGACCCAGGAACTGCTGGACACCCTGCACCTGAGCATTGACCCCAAGGCAGTGGTGAGAACCCTCTCTGTTGCCAAGCAGCAAATGGTGGAGATTGCCAAGGCGCTTTCCTACAACAATACCAAGCTGCTGATCCTGGACGAACCCTCCGCTGTTTTGACCGACACCGAGATCGACGATCTGTTCAAGTTCGTGGAACAGCTGAAGGCCACCGGCGTTGGCATCATCTACATATCTCACAGAATGGACGAACTGAAGCGGATCACCGACCGGATCACCGTTATGCGTGACGGTCAGTACATCGGTGTTCTGGAAACCGACAAGACCGATATCCCCGAAGTTGTCCGTATGATGGTCGGCCGTACCATTTATGAAGAACCCAAGACCCAATCCGCTGTTCCTGAGGATGCTCCCGTGATCCTGGAATGCGAGAACCTGAACTCCATTGATGTTAAGGATGTTTCCTTCCAGTTGAAGAAGGGCGAGATCTTGGGCTTCTCCGGACTGATGGGTGCCGGCCGTACCGAGACCATGCGTCTGCTGTGCGGTGCCGACAAGATGGACTCCGGCGTTATCCGCAAGGATGGCAAGGAGATCAAAGTCAAGTCCCCCCGGGATGCTGTTCGCCACGGCATCGGTTACCTCTCTGAGGACCGCAAGCGTTTCGGTCTGTGTCTGAACCTTTCCATTACCGACAACACAGTGATGCCCAGCCTGGATATCCTGAGCAAGGGTCTGCTGGTCAATGACAGCAAGTTCGACCAGATCTCCGACGAATACATCGAAAAGATCCACACCAAGACTCCCACCACCCACGCAAGGGTCGGCAGTCTTTCCGGTGGCAACCAGCAGAAGGTGGTTATCTCCAAGTGGCTGCTGCGGGATTGCGATATCCTGATCTTTGACGAACCCACCCGCGGCATCGACGTGGGTGCCAAGAGCGAGATCTACAAGCTGATGAACCAGCTTGCATCTGAAGGTAAATCTATCATCATGATCTCTTCCGATATGCCCGAGCTGCTGCGTATGTCCGACCGCATCGTGGTCATGTGCGAAGGCCGCAAGACCGGTGAGCTGGACATCAGCGAAGCCACACAGGAAAAGATTATGACACTTGCAACCAAACGTGAAGTGGGGGTATAAATAATATGAAACTCGGTCAACGTAAACTGGATATTCAGGCGCTGCTGGCGCCTGCCGCACTGGTAATTCTGTATGTGTTCTTCTGCTTTGCTTCTCCCTATTTTGCGGGACTTAGCTACCTGCAGAAGATCCTGGAATCTTCCTACTACATCGGCTTTATGGCCTTCGGTGTCACCTTCATCATCATCACCGGCGGCATCGACCTTTCCCTTGGCACGGTTATGATGGCTTCCGCTCTGCTGGGTGCCTACACCTTTAAGCTGGGCTGCCCCCTGATCATCAGCGTGCTGCTGACCGTGGGCGTCGCAGTTACCTTTGGCTTTATCAACGGTGTTCTGGTCGCCAAGCTGAAGCTGCCTCCCTTCATTGCCACTCTGGGTACCCAGATGATGTCTGTGGGTCTCGGCTCCATCATCACCAAGGTCCAGTCCCAGGTTTGGCCCATCGCCTCCGCAGAGGTTGGCGGTTGGTTTAAGAAGGTCTTCTTCAAGGCTGACATCTTCGGCATCAAGGGCTTCCCCGTAGGTACTCTGTGGCTGGTTGCATTCTTTGTGATTGCCGCACTGATCCTGCACAAGTCCAAGCTGGGCCGCTACTTCTATGCCATCGGCTCCAACGAAGAGGCTGCCCGTCTTTCCGGTATCGATGTAAACAAGTATAAGATCGCTGCTTACACCCTGTCCGGCTTCTTCGTAGGTATGGCTGCTCTGTTCTATGCCGCAGCCTACACCACAATCACTCCCGGCCAAGGCGCCGGCCAGGAAATGAACGGTATCACCGGTGTTATCATCGGCGGCACCTCCATGGCAGGCGGCTCCGGTACTATGGTAGGCTCTCTGATTGGTGTGTTCATCATGTCCGTTCTGAAAAACGGCCTGTCCGCCTGCGGTCTGCAGGCCGAGTGGCAGACCTTCTTCACCGGCCTCGTGGTGATCGGCGCTGTGCTGCTGGATATCTACCGTACCAAGGCTTCCAGCAAGGTCAAGAAGACCTGATCATCCATTATCTTCGTATAGGCGCGCACGTATCTGTGTGCTTATAATAAAAAACAAAATCAGGAGGAAAACAAAATGAAAAAAATCATCGCGCTGCTGCTCGTTCTGGTTCTGGCTGCTTCCCTGGTCGCTTGCGGCAATCAGTCCAGTGGCAAACTGTACATCCCCGTCATGGCTAAGGGTGAACAGCATCAGTTCTGGCAGGCTGTTAAGAAGGGTGCCGAAGACGCTGCTAAGGCATACGAAGTAGACATCTACTTCGCAGGTCCCGCTTCTGAGACCGAAATCGACAAGCAGGTCGAAATGATCAAGACCGAGATGGCTAAGAACCCCAAGGCTATGGCTCTGGCTGCTCTGTCTACCGAAGCTGTTAAGGAAATCCTGGACGACTGCGCTTCCAAGAACATTCCCGTTATCGGCTTTGACTCTGGCGTTCCCGGCGACACCTCCGGCGCGCTGAAGGCTACCGCTTCCACCAACAACGAGAACGCTGCTGCTATCGCTGCACAGAAGTTCGGCGAGCACGCTGACCTGGTTGCTGCAATGAAGGCTGCTACCGTCGAGAACCCCGTTGTCATCGGCTGCCTGTCTCAGGACGCTGTTTCCGCTTCCGTCACCGGCCGTACCACCGGTTTCGTGAACAAGATGGTTGAGATTGCTAAGGCACACGGCTCCGTCGCTGTTACCGGCCACGAGAAGTGGGCTACCGGCGATGCTTCCAAGGCTTCCATCATCATCGAGGTTGCTATCTCCGCTACCACCGAGGCTACCGCTGTTCAGACCGCTGCCAACGCTCTGCTGGCTAAGGAGAACCTGATTGCTGTCTTCTGCTCCAACGAAGGCGCTGTCACCGGCTTCCTGTCCGCTGTTTCCGACGGTGCTGACCTGGCCGACGGCGGCAAGTACGCTGACCTGGTCGTTGCTGGCTTCGACGCCGGTAAGGCTCAGAAGGACGCTGTCCGCAAGGGCTGGTTCTACGGCTCCGTGACCCAGGATCCCTACCGCATCGGCTACCTGGCTGTTGAGCTTGCTGTCAAGGCTGCTAACGGCGAAGCTGTTGCTGACGTCGACACTGGCGCACAGTGGTATGATGCTTCCAACATCGACAACGCAGACATCGCTCTGCTGGTTTACGACTAATCGTTAACTGCAACCCAATAGCTAACGGCTGAAACCGACCGGCACCACTTCGGTGGTGCCGGTTTTCTTAACGGTTCTAATAGCTGAACGGTGCGGGCAGGGCTTGCCCGCAGCTTTGAGCTATCAAAACAGGAGGTAGTGTTATGGCAAAAGTAAGAAATTTGATCGCGTTTGATCTGGGTGCAAGCAACGGGCGGGCCATTTTGGGTCGGTTCGACGGTGAAACCATCACCATGCACGAGCTGCACCGCTTTGAAAACAACTACATCGAAATGAACGGTGTGTTCTACTGGGACACGCCCTACCTTTACAACCAGCTCAAGCAGGGCCTGCTGAAGTTTAAGCAAGGCGGCTATGGCGAGCTGGATGCCTTCGGTATCGATACCTGGGGCGTAGACTACGGCCTGCTGGATAAAAACGGCCACTTAAACGGTATTCCCCGCTCCTACCGGCTGGGTACTCAGGAGGATATCGACGCGGTGAAGGAAAAGATCCCCACCGAGACTCTGTATGCCCGCACCGGCATCGACACCTCCCTCACCTTCAACACTCTTTATCAGCTGTACCGCCGGGTTCGTGAGGAGGACAGCGCTCTGCTCACCGCCGATACCCTGCTGCTGACCCCGGACCTGCTGGGCTATTTCCTCACCGGCGCCAAGGGCACAGAGTATACCATCGCTACCACCACCCAGCTGTATAACCCCACCACCCAGGACTGGGATTGGGAAACTATGGATACTCTGGGCATCCCCAAGCACATTTTCACCAAGATCGATAAGACCGGCACCATCCGGGGCTACCTGCGCCCGGAGCTGTGCCAGGAGCTGGGTCTGAATCCCGCCGCCTTTGTGGCTGTGGGCAGCCACGACACCGCTTCCGCTGTGGCAGCCATCCCCGGCACCGGCAGCTTCGCCTTCTGCTCCAGCGGCACCTGGTCGCTGTTTGGCGCTGAGATGGACAAACCCGATCTGAGCATGGAGGCCGCCAACGCAGGCTTCTCCAATGAGGGTACCATCCAGGGCGCTTTCCGCCCCCTGCGCACCATCATCGGTATGTGGATCATCCAGGAATGCCGCCGGGATTGGATCAAGAACGGTCTGGATATCTCCTGGGACGGTGTGGTGGAGGAAGCCAAAAAGGCCGAGCCTCTGCGCTCCATCATCGACCCCGACTCCCCCGAATTCTACGCAGGCGGCAATATGGAGCAGAAGATCCAGGAATTCTGCCGCAGGACCGGTCAGCCCGTTCCCGAAACTGTGGGTCAGGTGGCACGCTGCGTCTATGAATCCCTGGCGCTGAAGTATCGCCACGCCCTGGAAGGCCTGGAGAAGATGAAGGGCCAGCGGATCGACTCACTGAACATCGTGGGCGGCCCCATCAACAACCGCTTCCTGGATCAGCTGATCGCCGATTCCCTGGACCGCACCGTGGTCACCGGACCTGTGGAAGGCGCTGCCATCGGCAACCTGCTCACCCAGGCTATGGCGCTGGGCGACATCCGGGATCTGGAGCACCTGCGCCAGGTGGTCCGCAACAGCGAGTCCGTAGAAACCTGGACGCCCAACCACACGCAGGCCTGGGAAGAAGCTTACCAAAAGCTTCTGTCCTTCCTCAAATAAACCTCTTGGGAGCCGGTGATTCCCGTCACCGGCTCCCAAGCCATTTCCGAAAGGAGTTTCTTTATGGATCTGCAGAAAACCTACCTGGGCATTGAGCTGGGCTCCACCCGGATCAAAGCCGTGCTGATCAGCGATACCCACTCCCCCATCGCCACCGGCAGCTACACCTGGGAAAACGACCTTACGGACGGTGTGTGGACCTATCCGCTGGAAAAGGCGGTTGCCGGTGTCCGTGCCTGCTATGGCGAGCTGCGGCAAAGCTTTGAAGAAACGTTCCGCCAGCCCCTCACCACCGTGGGTGCCATCGGTATCTCCGGCATGATGCACGGTTACCTGGTATTGGATAAGGACGGCAACCAGCTTGCCCCCTTCCGCACCTGGCGCAACACCATCACCTCTCAAGCCGCTTCCCAGCTGACGGAGCTGTTCCGGTTCAACATCCCCCAGCGCTGGAGCATCGCCCACCTCTACCAGGCCATCCTCAACGGCGAACCCCATGTGAAGGACATCGCCCGGCTGACCACCCTCAGCGCCTACATCCACAGCCTGCTCACAGGTGAGAATGTAATGGGCGTGGGTGAGGTATCCGGTATGTTCCCCTATGACGATGCCACAGGCGATTTTGATGCCACCCGGCTGGCCCAATTCGATGGGTTGGTTGCGCCCTACGGCTTCCCCTGGAAGCTGAAGGATATCCTCCCCAAAGCCCTCCGGGCAGGTGAGAAAGCCGGTGTGCTTACTGCCGAAGGCGCTAAGCTTCTGGATGCATCCGGCACGCTGAAGCCCGGTATCCCCTTCTGCCCCCCGGAAGGCGACGCAGGCACAGGAATGGTGGCCACCGGCGCCGTTCTGCCCCGCACCGGCAGCATTTCCGCAGGCACCTCCGCCTTCTCCCTGCAGGTGCTGGAGCGTCCGCTGAAGAGCTACTACCCGGAGATCGATGTGGTGGCCACACCCGCTGGCAAGACCGTTGCCATGGCCCACACCAACACCTGCACCTCTGAAATCGACGCTTGGGTGAATCTGTTTGCGGATGCCATCCGGGCAACCGGGCAGGAGGTGGATATGGGACAGCTGTACCCCCTGCTGTACCGCAAAGCCCTGGAGGGCGAAGCGGACTGTGGCGGTATCATCGCCTTTAATTACTTTGCAGGCGAACCCCTCACCGGCACCGAGACCGGCAGACCGATGCTGCTGCGCCTGCCACGCAGCAAAATGACCATCGGCAACTTTATGCGTAGCCAGCTCTACGGCGCCATCGCCACCTTAAAGATCGGTATGGATATGCTCTCTCGCGAGGAGCAGGTGGAATCCGACCGGCTGCTGGGTCACGGCGGCTTCTTCAAAACTCCCGGCGTAGGCCAGCAGATATTGGCAGATGCCTTGAATGTGCCCATTACCACCATGGAAACCGCCGGCGAAGGCGGTCCCTGGGGCATGGCGATCCTGGCAGCCTATATGCAGCAAAAGCAGCCAGGAGAGACCTTGGAAGATTACCTCCAAAACCGGGTATTTAGCGATGCCGAAAGCACCTGCGCCTATCCCGATGCCGCCGGTGTCGCCGGTTTCCAAAGCTACCTTGACCGCTATATCGCCTGCCTGCCTGCCCAAAAGCAGGCCGCCGCGCTGAAATAAATCTTGTAGAGGCAAACAAATTTATCAAAGCACCGCACCAAAGCCTCCCTCGCACCGAAGGCCCCCTTGTGTAAAGGGGGCTGTCACCGCATTGCGGTGACTGGGGGATTGCAACGATGAGTACAATCCCGTTTGCGGTGCCCGGCAGCTGCTGCGCCTGGCAAAGCAGGCTTGCATCTTGCCGACCGTGTTGCAGAGCGCAGCGGGTTTTCTAATCTTTATGCTTGCCGGTGGCAAGCATACAACACGCAAAGCACTCACTGCGCCTGGGCTTCAGCCGTTTGGGGTACCCGCTATCTTCCTTGCCAATAAATTGGCTGCGTCAGCTAGCGACCCCGGCACACGCTTATGCTCTGCTTCATCTGCCACTGGCAGCGCAGAGCAACGCGGCCACCACCGGCAGCGCCCAGGCTCGTGACCCTCTGAGCGTGTTGTAAAATTTTGCAGCGCGCTCATTTTTTTGCCCACATCTCCAATTTATTTCCAAAAGCTTGTATTTTTCCTTTGGTCTGCTATAATATTCTTGGAATTGTGCAAACCACCAAGATTGGAGGATTGATTATGGAAAACATCAAAAAGCTCTCTGTGGATTTTAACACCACCCTGGGTCCCATCAAGCCGATGCACGCGGTAGGTTCTCCCCCTGTGGTGGGCGCCAATGTTTCCTTTTTCCACTATCTGAAAGAGGCAAACATCCCCTACTCCCGCCTCCACGATGTGGGCGGTGCGTTCAGTTCCAACCTGTATGTGGACATCCCCAACATCTTCCGGGATTTTAACGCGGACGAGACCGATCCCGCCTCCTACGACTTTGTTTTTACCGACTATCTGCTGAAAAATCTGCTGGATAACAACTGCCAGCCCTATTTCCGGCTGGGTGTGTCCATTGAAAACCACCACACGGTCAAATCCTTCCGCATCGATCCCCCCTCTGACAACCACAAATGGGCAAGGATCTGCGAGCATATCATCCGCCATTACAACGAAGGCTGGGCCGACGGCTTCCACTACGGCATCGTCTACTGGGAGATCTGGAACGAGCCGGACTCCAACCACACCGGCTTCGGCAACGGCTGCTGGAACGGCACCAGCGAACAGTTCTTTGAACTGTACCGGGTAGCCTCCAAGCACCTGCGCAGCTGCTTTGGCGATACCATCAAGATCGGCGGCTACGGTCACTGCGGCTTCTACGCCATCACCGATGACCAGCTCACCGGCGCCATCGCCATGGGTACTGACCACGCGCTGGACAAGTGGGGCATCCGCAAGATCGGCTTCATCGACTTCTTTGAAAAGTTCGTGGATATGGTGAAGGCAGAAAACCTGCCCTTTGACTTCTTCTCCCACCACAGCTACGCCTCTGTAGAGCAGACCCTCATTATGAACCGCTATGCAGCGGACTATCTTGCAAAACAGGGTCTTTCCCATGTGGAGATCCACCTCAACGAGTGGAACACCAATGCCCGCATCCCTGAGCGTGGCAGATCCATTTCCTCTGCCTGCACCGCCGCTATGATGTGCGCCATGCAGAACGAAAAGATGGATATGATGTGCTACTACGATGCCCGGCTGGGTGTAAGCTACTACGCAGGTCTGTTTAACCCCATGACCTTCCAGCCCACCTGCACCTTCTATGCCTTCAAGGCCTTCGGCAAGCTCTACGCTCTGGGCAGCCAGGTAGCTCTCACCGGCACAGATGATAAACTCTATGCTGTAGCCGCCAAGGGCGAAAACAGCCATGGTGTGCTGATCACCAACACCGGCGCGGATACTCTGGTGGAAACCGACCTGCCGGAGGGCATGACCGCCTATCTTGTGGACGAGGACAATTTCCTGGTGCAGACTCCCATTGATCCCAAGCACTTCCTGCTGAAAGAAAACCAAGCCATCTATCTGGAGGACTAACCTATGAACTACACAAAAACGATTGAATATGATATTGCCGTTGCCGGCGGCGGTGTTGCCGGTGTGGCCGCCGCTGTGGAAGCTGCCAGAAGCGGCAAAAAGGTGGTACTGATCGAAAAAGCCACCCAGCTGGGCGGCCTTGCTACCATCGGTCTGATTAACCTCTTTGTGCCTATGTGCAACGGACGGGGTACCCAGATCATCAAAGGTATGGCAGAGGAATTCCTCCGCCTGTCCATCCGCTATGGCTTCGACACCATCCCCGAGGATTGGAAAAACGGCGAGCCCGGTCAGGGCAATACCCAGCAGCGGCTCATCAGCCGCTACTCCGCCCCCATCTTCTCCCTGGCGCTGTGTCGGCTCCTGCGGGACGAGAATGTGGATATCCTCTTTGACACCGTGATCACCGGCACCAATATGCGGGGCAGCCATATCGACTCCCTGGTGCTGTTCAACAAATCCGGCTTTATTTGCTGCAAGGCAAAGCTGTTTGTGGATGCCTCCGGCGATTCCGATGTTTGCCATTTTGCCGGCGCTCCCACCGCCACCGGCGGCAACTACCACACCTATATCAGCTTCCAGGCGGACCTGGAAAGCTGCCAGAAGGCGCTGGAGAAGCAGGATATCGCCCACCTGGTCCACGGCAGACTGGCAGGCAGCGCCAACCTCTACGGCAAAGGTCACCCCGAGGGCATGCCCCTTTGGGACGGCACCGACGGCGACAGCGTCAGCCAGTACCTTGTGACCAATCAGCTGGAGCTGCTGGATAAGATCAAGGACGATGACCGCAAATCCCGCGACATCACCCTGCTTCCCATTATGCCCCAGTTCCGCACCACCCGACACCTGGTGGGTAACTATGTGCTGCAGCCCGAGGATACCTACTGCCACTTTGCCGATTCCGTGTGCGCCGTGTGCGACTTTGAGCGCCGGGACTACCTCTACGAGATCCCCTACAGCACCCTGGTGCGTGACGGCTTTGACAACCTCATCGCAGCAGGCCGCTGCGTCAGCGCAGAGCGGTACGCCTGGGATGTGGTGCGTGTGATCCCCCCGGCAATTCTCACCGGACAGGCAGCCGGTGCAGCCGCCAGCCAGGCTCTTGACAGCGGCAGTGCCATTACAAGCATCGATGTAGCCCTTCTCCAGGCCCGCCTGGCAAAGGAAAATGTGATGATCCACTTTGACGATGCCCTGGTCCCCGGGGATGTAACAGCCGTTGAAGTCGCCGACATCGGCCATATCTAAAAGAAAACGCAGACGAAAAAATTCGTCTGCGTTTTTTATTTGGTTATACGCGGCCTTCCGGGTCTTCCCACTCGTTCCAGTTGACGTCTACATCGCCCTTTTCAAAGAGGAAATTGTAGTAGGCCGTATTGAGAATATTGGTGGACAAAGCAAACTTTGTTTCCACCTGGCGGATCATATTCTGCAGATACCCATCCGGCAAGGTATCCCTTGCCACCAGGTAGCGGATATCGCCGGTGGTGGCGTTTACCCAGATCTTATCGTTATAGAAGCTCTTGTCGATCATCACCGCCATATGCTCTCCATCAGAGAACACATCCGTTCCCGCAAGAAGCCGGGAGTCATATTCGAAGCCCCACAGGTTCAAAATGGTGGGCAGAACATCCACATTGCAGCAGTATTCATCCACCACGATGGGTTCCTCCAGTCCGCCTACCCAGAAAATGAGGGTAGACTTGTACTGGTTGAACTGATTGAGATCATAGTCCACCAGTTCCGAATACTGCTCCGCCGTCAGACCGTAGGGGAAATGGTCG
>JAZPXW010000080.1:0-13811 GCA_045543895.1 Faecousia sp. | reverse complement strand
CCATGCCGGGGAAGTCCAGCAGGAAGTCCTCCAGCCAGTTGATGGCATCGATGTCCAGATTGTTGGTGGGCTCGTCCAGCATGATGATGTCGGGGTTACCGAACAGCGCCGCAGCCAGCAGCACCTTCACCTTAAGCCGGGGGTCCACATCCGCCATAATGTCGTAGTGCATATCGGTGGGAATGCCCAGACCCTGGAGCAGGCGGGAGGCATCGCTTTCTGCTTCCCAGCCGCCCATCTCGGCAAACTCCGCTTCCAGCTCAGAGGCACGCATACCGTCCTCGTCGGTGAAATCTTCTTTTTCGTAAATGGCATCCTTTTCCTTCATCACATCGTAAAGGTGCTGATTGCCCATAATGACGGTGTCCATAACGGAATAGGCGTCGTAGGCGTTCTGGTTCTGCTTCAGAACGGAAACACGCTTGCCCTCTTCGATGCTTATATTGCCGGAGGTGGAGTCCAGCTCGCCGGTGAGGATCCGCAGGAAGGTGGACTTGCCGGCGCCGTTGGCACCGATGATGCCGTAGCAGTTGCCGGGGAGGAACTGCAGGTCCACGTGCTGAAACAGCCACTGGCCGCCGAATTGCATACCTAAATTGCTGACAGTAATCATACATTACTCCTTCTTTTGCACATAATACTTCATTATAAGTATAGCAGAAAAATCCCAATAATCAAGGGAAAAACCGGGGAAAAAGCGGAAAAATACCCTCTCAGTCACCTACGGTGACAGCTCTCCCAAAGGGAGAGGTGGCAGCCCGTAGTGCTGACGGAGAGGGAGTTTAAAATTACATCATACAGTTTGCTGCCAGATGTTGGGCTGACGCTGGAAGCGGACACCGATCCAGCGGACGGCCAGAGCCAGCAGCACAAAGGAACCCAGGCACAGGGACATGACCGCATAGCCAAAGGCGGCCTGATTGCCGTGGCGCTGGACGAAGTATTCCATATAGCCTGCGCCGCCCAGGAGAGCCAATGCCGGGATCCACAGCAGTAAATATCCCGGAGTCCAGCCCAGAGCCCTTACCATACGCAGGGAGAAGATCACCATGGTGACCACCAATGTCACAAGGCAGAGGATCTGCACCAGGCTCACAAAGCCGTTGCTGCGCAGGAACAGAGAATCGTAGCGGGTGCTGTCCAGCACCGCCTGCATTGCGGAGTAAACCACCATAAAGATCCAGAAAACATCGCCGTTGCGGTAGGTTTCGGATCTTCTGCAGCGGATCACATAGAAATGCAGCAGCACCAAAAACAGGATTCCCGTTGCCAGCGCCTGGAGAAAGAAGGTAGCCAGGCGGTATTCCTCCTGCCCGGTGATGGGGTTTGTCAGACAGTTGGCGATAGGCATCCGGGTGATCTCGGTGAGCAGCATACCCTGGTCATCAGTGCTGAAGAAGCAGCCCAGGCGACCCACGGCGATACCGGCAGAGCCGGCAATGCAGGCGCAGTCCAGCAGCTGCCCTAAGCTGGAGACCCGTCGGGTCAGACGCAGCAGACAGGCGGTGATCAAACAGCCTGCAAACACGCCCATAAGAGCAAAGCCGCCTGCAGAATAGTCGGTGATGGCGGAAGTAAAGCTGCTGTAGCCGGCAAAACGGCAGTACCAGTGGATCAGCCGGGAAAGGAAGACACTCAGAGGACAGCTCACCACCAGCATCCAGCCGACACCCTGCCAGTTGCCCGTTTCCCGGGTGAACAGCCAGGCAAACAAGCATACTGCCACGGCACAGCCCAGAGCCACCATCAGAGAGTCCCAATAAACGATGCGGTGGTCAAAAATGAAAGCAATTTGTTCCATATCAGTTTCCTCCATCCGGGATCGCGGTGGCGAAGTAGAAAATATCGCTGATGCGACGCTGACTGCCATACTGCACCGGATTGATATGCTCGTGATTCATGGCGATGGTGGCAGTCTGACCGCCATCCAGGGTGTAGGCCATGTCGCAGCCGGTGGCGGCAACAAAATCGTTGAAGGTATAGATGTTATGGAATGCCTCGTAGGGCCACTTGCTGTTGGAGGTGATCACATAGTAGTGCAGCTCACCGTCCTGGCACAGCGCTGCCCGGGGGTAGGGATCGTAGATCTCACCCAGCAGATACCAGTCGTGGGTCTTTTTGACACCGTTTTCCACCAGAATGGGGCCAAAGGAGATGCTGAAACGGATGTTGTGCTCGTCCACATATTTCTGGGCTTCTGCCTTGTCCAGCAGCTGCCCCATATGGCAGAAGCTCAGGTCGCCCTTGTCATCCACGAAGCAGGTCTCTACGCACCAGCTCCGGTCCACCCGCTCCACAACGCCGTTATAGACCACCAGACCGTCAGAACGGTACATATAGAAGTCGCCGGCGGAAGCCATTACCGCATTCACATCGGCGGACATCTGGGTGGTCAGGTGCTGCTTGCTGTGTCCGTACTCATTGCCCGCAAAGAAGCGGCGGAACTGGGAGGCATGGGCAAGCTTTACCTCGGTAAGGGTGTAGATAGAACCCCGGAACTCCTCCTGCCACACGATCACCAGAATGGTATCGTCCAAATAATAACGGATGGCAGAGTTGGGGATGAAGGTCCGGTCGGGAGAGAACAGCACTTCCTGCCCATCCAGAAGCTTTTCTGCCCGTTCCAACACCTCTGCGATATCCGCAGGGTTGTTGGTCTGTCCGAAGCAGTCCTGGTTAGGTTTCGGTGCCACCACATCCTCATCCCGCAGCCAGTATACCTTGTCTATGGAGAGGATGCCCTCCATAGATGCGCTGAGGCGGTTGGTGATGGCCATATCGTACCGGTCTAAGATGGCGATGCTGGAGGCCTGGGGAGTCTGCTTTTGCTCGCTGCTGCCCAGACCGACGGACATCAGCGCCCAGGCGGTGCTGCCCAGGCACACAGCGCCCAGAACGGCACACAGCACAAGCTTCAAAACCTTGCCGGAGCAAAGGAAGCGCAGTATGTTCAGAAATTTCATAAGCTTTTCACCTCTGCTTAGATGCCGCCGGAAAGGGCGTGGATAAAGTCGCTGTTGGGAACGATGTACCATTGACCGTCACGGTAGACAAGCTGCAGCGTGAAGGTGACGGTGGTGTTTTTGGCGTCAGCGTTCAGAGCTTCCAGAACGGCGGCCTGGAGTACCCGCTGCACCACATCCTGGCGGTAATCGCCATTGTCGTCGTAAACCTGAGAGGTATGGGTGGCTTCCTGCTGCAGCTGCGTCAGAAGCCGTTCGCTCCGCTGCGCCAGATTGGCTGTCACCGAGGAAATGTCCAGGTAGGTAAGGCTGATATCCTGGGCAACGCCGGTGTCGGTGGCATAGCACTCGCCGGAAAGCTCGTAGGAAAGGCTGCGCAGGAAATCACGCCAGATCAGCTGGCCGGCAGCATCCTCGGGCTGCCGATCCGCGCCCAGACTGGGCTGACCCAAAAGGTAAGGCTCTGCAGAAGCGTAGTCCCCCTGGCAAATGGCATCCATCGCCGCGATCACCCGATTCTGTGCCTCCTGGGGAGGGGAAACAAGGGTGGGCTTGGAACCGGGGAAATACATAGCCACAAACAGAGCCGTTATCATCAAGCCGATGGCCAAAAAGAGAAAAAAGCCGGAAAAAAAGCGGGAAATTTTCATATGGGAACCTCGTTATCTGCGTTATTTGCCAGGAAGTCACAATTAAATCCATTATAGGGGCAAAGCATGGGAAAGTCAAATAAAAAAGGAGGAATTTATCGGAAAAACAAGACTTCTTGGGGAGCAATTCCAGAAATTTTCGAAAGGCTGTGGTTGCAATTTACTCCCGGCTGTGCTAAACTGAATCCGAAAGAAAAATAAGGAGGTTCTTTTATGGGATTTGATTCTTATTACGGCGCTGCCGATATGGCTGTCGGAACCGCAGGTATCATGCTGGTCGTGATGATGGTGTACTACCTGCTGGCCATCGGATTTTCTATCCTGGTATATATACTCCAGGCTTTGGGCATGTACACCATCGCAAATCGCCGGGGCATTCATCATCCCTGGCTGGCATGGGTGCCTTTCGGCAATCTGTGGATCCTGGGCAGCATCTCTGACCAGTACCAGTATGTGTCCCAGGGCAAGGTGCGCAGCCGCCGCAAGCTGCTGGTGGGTCTGAATATTGCCCTTTGCGTGATCATGCTGGTGCTGTTCGTGGTGGCTGTGTATGCGGGCATACAGGCAGCCATCGGTGGCGGCGAAGAAGGTTTGATAGTTGCCGGAATGATCGCACTTCTGAGTGCTTTGGTAATGATGGTCCTGGCGATCGTGCTGTCCGTGTTCCAGTACATCTGCCTGTACAATCTGTACGCATCCTGCGACCCCGACAACAAGACCACTTACATTCTGCTGAGCATCTTCATCGGCGTGACCCTGCCGTTCCTGGTGTTCATCTGCCGGAAGAAGGACTTCGGTATGCCTCCCAGACGCCCCGAGCCTGCACCCTATGCGCCCGTGGAGCCTACCGTTCTCGTAGATCCCCCTGCCTTTGAAGAATAAGAAAAATCCCCCGGTATGCACCGGGGGATTTACTTTATTTACTGAACAGCGGTCTGGCGATCCGCTTATAAAGCAGAACGGTCAGGGCTGAAACGGAAACACCTTTTATAAGGTTCAGCGGTGCCACCGCCAGCAGCACGAAGCTGCTCACCGAGGTGATGCCGTGGTTGATGTCGCCGCCCATGGCTACGATGTCCTCCAGAGCGATGCCGTAGAGCTGGGCAAATTTGGGCAGCAGATAGATGGCGTTGAGCGCGCTGCCGAATACCGTCAGCACCAGGGTTCCCACCGCCAGACCTAAAATGGCGAAGGGCTTGGTCTTCTTTATATGATATACGATGGTTGCGGGCAGCACCAGGGAGCAGCCCACCACAAAATTGGCGAAGTCCCCCACAAAGGCGGTGGAGGTACCCTTCAGCAGCAGCTTGAGCAGGATCTTCAGTGCCTCACATACCACCGTGGCGGCAGGTCCCAGGAAAAAGCCGCAGAGCATCACAGGCAGTTCGGAGAGATCCAGCTTATAAAAGCCGGGTGCCAGGAACAGCAGCGGGAAATCCAGCATATGCAGCACCGTGGCAATGGCGGCGCAGATGCCGATGATGGAGATTCGCCGTGCCGGGGTGGTGGTGCGCAGATTGGGAAGAAAGTGCTGCGCCAGCTTTGCCAGGAAGAAAAGGAATGCAATGATGATGCCGCATATCAGCAAGAACCAAAGGTTGTCCTTAACCTGTGACCAAAGTTCCATAGTGTCGCCTCCATAAAAAAAGCTCCGGGCATACACCCAGAGCATGAAAATACGGAGAATGTCTCCTTGATCTTCTTCCATCCTGACTGTACAGTCGGTACCGGAATCACACCGGTTCAGCTTGCGCTCGCGGACTTTCGGATAAAACTTATCCACCGCCGGTCGGGAATTTCACCCTGCCCTGAAGATGTATGCGGTTTTTCTAACCATAGCATGAACATGGAACTCTTGTCAAGACCCATTTCCCATGATAAGATGGGTATAAAGCCTCCCTTGTGTAAAGGGAGGTGGTTGCCCGGAGGGCAGACGGAGGGATTGTAATGCAGAGGAAACATAATAAGCAGTTGGTTCCTTTTGCAAAACAGCTGCGAAAAGAAATGACAAAAGAAGAACGGCACTTATGGTATGACTTTTTGCGAGCCTATCCTGTGCGATTTTCCCGGCAAAAGGTTTTGGGGAAATACATTGCGGATTTTTATAGTGCTGAGGCAGGGCTGATAATTGAATTGGACGGTTCACAACACTATGAAAATGAGAATATGGAAGGCGATGCAGAACGCACAGCTTTTTTGGAAGCTTATGGTTTGAAAGTTTTACGAATCTCTAATAACGAAGTTAGCCGTAACTTCCGTGGTGTTTGTGAATATATCGAAGCTGCGGTAAGACAATCCCTCAGTCAAAAATCAAAAGATTTTTGACAGCTCCCTTTACACAAGGGAGCCTTTTACCATGGCTAATATCACCTTATTCAGTTGGGTTGGTGGTCTGCGGCAGCGTAGGTGCCGGGGTGGCGGTGCTCTGGGGCATCTGGAAGCCCCGGATCACACCCTTGGCGGCGGTATCGGTCACATCGCCGCCGATGACCCGGTCCTTGAGGATCAGCAGCGTGGCATACACCGGCTCGGTCGCGCCGGGATAGTTTTTGATCTTATACACATAGCGCATAACGGTCTTGCCTGCGTACGGGCTCAGGTCGTAGCCCTGGCTTTTCTGCAAGGCGTTGTAGCGGTCAAAGACCTCGCTTCCCTCCTGGGGGATGCGCACCTGCCCGGACTCCACCGGCGAGGTGGCCACATCCCAGCCAAAGCTTTTCAAGAATTGCACCCGCCCCTCATTTCCCGTGGGCGAGAGGGCAGCGGTGGGCGCGGCATCGCCGGAGCCCCCAAAGAGCATGATCAGCGCAGCCACCAGCACTGCTGCGGCGGCCAGTACCATAACGATCTTTTTCTTATCGACCTTTGCGGTCATAACCATCATAATGATCCCTCCTGCGGCAAAGTTACATTGCATCGTATGAGCTTGACCCGGAGGATAGAACGGAGGAACTATGGAACGGTTGGATAAATTCCTTTGCGACAGCGGCATCGGCAGCCGCAGCCAGGTCAAGGGCATCTTAAAAAGCGGACGGGTGACGGTGGACGGCAGCCCGGAGCGGGACGGCAGCCGGAAGATCGACCCCCAGACCCAGGAAATCTGCTGCGATGGGCAGGTGCTTGGGGGCAAGCGCCGGGTGGTGCTGATGCTCAATAAGCCCCAGGGGTTCGTCACCGCCACCGAGGACAAAAACGACCGGACGGTGATGGAGCTTCTGCCGAAGGAATATGCCCACCTGGGCTTAAACCCCGTAGGCAGGCTGGATAAGGCCACCGAAGGCCTGCTGCTATTTACCAACGACGGCGACCTGCTCCACCAGCTGATCTCCCCCAAGAAGGAAGTGCCCAAGGTCTACTATGCCCGCCACCAGGGCACGGCAGGTCAGGAGGACATCGCCGCCTTCCGGGATGGTCTTACCCTCCGGGATGGCACGGTGTGCCGGAGCGCTGTGTTGGAGCCGATGGGTGCAGGCGAGAGCCGCATTACCGTCTGCGAGGGAAAATACCACCAGGTGCGCCGTATGATGGCTGCCCGGGGCATGACCGTGGACTATCTGGAGCGGGTACAGGAGGGGTTTCTCACCCTGGGCGACCTGCCCCGGGGCAAAACCAGGGAACTGACCGAGGCAGAGATCCGCACTCTGGATGGGCAAAATGACTAATTTTTGGGCGACCTGCCCATAGAAAACCCGCCTTTCCCGGCGTCGCCACCACGCCTGCTCGTGAATTTGTATAAAAAAGCAGGGGAGTTTTGCAATAATTTGTCAAAAGGTACTTGCAAATTGTGCAAAATACATATATAATGGTGGGGTAAATTTGTGTAATAAGCATTTATGCAATTTTTAGGGAGGCTGGCACAATGGCAAATAGTGTTTTTCATAATGTAATGCAGCAGCTCAAGGATGTGAGCGACCGTTTTTTCGGCGTGATTGACGGTGAGGGCTGTGTGATCTCCTGCACGGATATTTCTATGGCCGGCGAGCGCTGGCCCGATGCCGCGGTGCGTGTGGCAGGCGCGGTGGATACCGTGGTGACCTTCCAGCAAAAGACCTTTAAGCCCATCTACGGCAGCGGTAAGCACTTTGAGTACGCTGTGTTCTGCAGCGGCGATGACGATCAGGCCAAGGCCTATTGCCAGCTGGCCTATATTGCCCTGAACGATGCCAAGATCTTCTACGAAGACAAGCACGACCGTGCCACCTTCGTGAAAAATATCATCATGGACAATATCCTCCCCGGTGACATCTACATCCGGGCCAAGGAGCTGCACTTTGCCACCGATGCTCCCAGAGCGGTGTTTTTGGTTCGCCAGCTGGGTCATAACGATGTGTCCACCGTGGATGTGCTGGCAGGTATGTTCCCCGATAAGCTCCAGGATTTCGTTATCAGCATCAACGAAAACGATGTGGCTGTGATCAAGCAGCTGCCCGCAAGTTGGGATACCGATTCTCTGCTGAAGCTGGCTGCCTCCATCGAGGAGAACCTGAAGGAAACCCTGTATGTCAAGACCGTCATCGGCATCGGCACCGTCGCGCCCCACCTGCGGGAGCTGGCGGATTCCTATAAGGATGCCCAGACTGCCATCGATGTGGGCAAGGTGTTCGACACCGAGCGCAGCATCATCAACTATGAAAACCTGGGTATCGGCAGACTCATCTATCAGCTGCCCACCACCCTGTGCGAGATCTTCCTGTCCGAAGTATTCAAGAAGAGTGCCATCGACTCTCTGGACCAGGAGACCCTGTTCACCATCAACAAGTTCTTTGAGAACAACCTCAATGTGTCCGAGACCTCCCGGAAGCTGTTCGTCCACCGCAACACCCTGGTGTACCGCCTGGAGAAGATCAAGAAGCTCACCGGCCTGGACCTGCGGGAGTTCGACCATGCCATCGTATTCAAGGTGGCGCTGATGGTGCGCAAGTACCTCAGCTCCCGGGACGCAAGATGATTTCTGAAAGTCCGCCCAAGGCCCCTTGGGCGGCTTTTTGCGCCCGGTGGAGCGGTACATCTCGACACTTTTTGTAATAAGAGCGTTGACAGTAAGCTTAAAATGTGTTACAATTCGGTTACACATATGCTGAGGAAAATCGAACCCCAACAGGTTTTCAGACGACTGCATTCCCCAATACTGCAGAAAATCATTTGACAATACCAATGGGTATTCCCTGTGTGATTTTCTTTGTCTTGGAAAACGCAGACGGCTGAAAACTGCGAAGCACCCCTCAGCAAATATTTTTTGATTGATTTTTGGTGCAGATGACGCCGCCTTGCTAACGCAAGGCAAGGAAGATAAGACGAAAAGGAACAAAAAGGATTGCTGAGGGGCTATTGCGGTTCGGTTCCCCTCAGTCTAAAGATGGAGTAAGATTGTTATGATTGAATTTATCGATGTGGTCAAGTCCTATACCGAAGGCAATACCGCCCTTAACGGCGTATCCATGCAGATCACCGACGGCGAGTTTGTGTTCCTGGTGGGTCCCTCCGGTTCCGGCAAGTCCACCATCATCAAGCTGATCACCGGTGAGCTTAAGCCCACCAGCGGCAGCGTACATGTAAACGGCTATTCTCTGGAGCGGATCCGCAAGCGGGAAGCCCCCTACCTGCGCCGTACCGTCGGCGTTGTGTTCCAGGATTTCCGGCTGATCCCCACCATGACGGTTTATGAAAATGTGGCCTTTGCCATGCGTGTCATCGGCGCCAGCGAGCGGGAGATCCGGGAGCGTGTACCCTATGTGCTGGAGCTGGTCGGCCTGGATACCAAGAGCCGCCGCCATCCCACCGAGCTTTCCGGCGGTGAGCAGCAGCGTCTGGCCATTGCCAGAGCCCTGGTCAACAACCCCTCTACCATCATTGCCGACGAGCCTACCGGCAACCTGGACCCGGCCCGTTCCCTGGAAATTATGACGCTCCTGCAGGAGATCAACAATCTGGGTACTACCGTGCTTGTGGTCACCCACGATATGAAAATGGTGGAGCGGTTTGCAAAGCGTGTGATTTCGATTGACGAAGGAAACATCGTCAGCGATGGATTGGATGGGTATTATCAGCTATGAGAATCAATAATCTGGGTTATTTGCTCAAAGAGGGCATCCGGAGCATTTTCCTCCGTGGCTTTATGTCCTTTGCCGCTGTGTGTGTCACGGTGGCCTGCCTGCTGATCGTGGGCAGCTTCTCCTGCCTGACTTACAATGTAAATCTGATGGTGGAGGACCTTAACAAGACCAACGAGATCCTGGTGTATGTGGACAGCGAGCTGTCCGATGCGGAAGCCAAGAGCGTTGGCACCAAGCTCAACCGGGTGGATAACGTGATGCAGGCGGTATTCGTATCCCGGGAAGAAGCACTTAAGAAATTTATCAGCGACCACCAGGGCGACGATGCCTTTACCGGTGTGGTGGCAGAGGATCTGCGCCACCGTTTTGTGGTGACCCTGGAGGATAACGCGCTGATGAAGGATACTGTGGCCGAGATCCAGCAGATCCCCGGTGTGGGCGGCTATCGGGCAGAGTTTGAGCTGGCCGAGGGCTTCTCCACCCTGCAGCAGGTGTTGGAGCTGGCCTCTGCCGCCATTATCATCGTACTGCTGATCGTCAGCCTGCTCATCATCTCCAACACCGTTAAGCTGGCGATGTATGACCGCCGTGACGAGATCGCCATTATGAAAATGGTGGGCGCCACCAATGGCTTCATCCGCCTGCCCTTCGTTATCGAGGGCTTGAGCCTGGGCATGCTGGGCGCAGCCATCGCTTTCGGGCTGGAATGGGTGCTGTATGATGCCCTGACGCTGAAGATCGCGGAGATGGACAGCCTTAAGCTGTTTAACTTCGTACCCTTCGACGAGCTGCTGATCCCCATGATCGCCGTGTTTGGCGCTGCCGGCCTGTTTGTCGGCTTCGTGGGCAGCTGGACCTCCATCCGTAAATTCATGGATGTTTAAGCAGGGAGAAGCCGCTCACCCAAAACTGCGTGGCACCCCACAGCCCAAAAGTCTGTGCAGAAGATGGGTGTTAGCAAAAACAAACGAACAAAACCAAGCAAGAGACCGCTGTGGGGCTGTCAGGATTCGGCTCCTCACTGCTTTTTGACCCCTATCTAAGGAGAATTTATGAAGAACAAGAAGACCCTAGTTTCTATTCTGGCTGGCATTATGGCAGCCGTTATGATCCTGAGCCTGCTGGCAATGATCGTGCCTATGGTCAGCGCCGCCAGCTCCTCCGAGATCCGCAATGAGATCAATGACCTCAAGGTGGAGCGGGAGCAGATCCGAGATCAGATCAGCAATCTGGAGGATCAGATCGATGCCAATATGAGCGAGATCCAGAAGATCATTGCAAAGAAGAATAAAATTGAAGAGGAATTGGGCCTGCTGTACCAGCAGGTGGACAATATCAATAAGCAGATCGTCGCCTACGGCCTGCTGATCGCCGACAAGCAGGACGAGCTGGACGAGGCAAGAACCCGCTATACGGAGCTGAACGCCAAAAACAAAGAGCGTATCCGCGCTATGGAGGAAAACGGCAAGCTCAGCTACTGGTCTGTTCTCTTTGAAGCCAACAGCTTCTCCGACCTGCTGGACCGTCTGCAGATGGTGGAGGAGATCGCCACCGCCGACCAGCGCCGTCTCAAGGAGCTGCGTGAGGCTTCCCAGGCTGTGGAAGAGGCGCAAAGTGCCTTGAATGCAGAAAAGGCTGAGCTGGAAGGAACCCGCGCCGAGCTGGGTGAGATCGAGGCAGACCTGCAGGTCAAGCGGCAGGAGGCGGATGCCATCCTGGTAGAGCTGAATGCCCAAGGCGATAAGATCGAGGATCTGCTGGAACAGCAGCACGATGCTGACGAAAAGCTCCAGGCAGAGATCGCCAAGGCCGAAAAGGCATACAACGAGGCAAAGCGCAAGGAAGAAGAGGAAAAGCGCAAGCAGGAGGAAGAGGAGAAGAAGCAGCAGCAACAGCAACAGCAGCAGAACCCCTCCACCAAGCCCGACAGCACCGTCACCGCCGGCATCAAGTGGACGATGCCCTGCTCCTACCGGCTGCTCAGCAGCCCCTATGGCTACCGTGTCCATCCCATCACCGGAAAGTGGAAATTCCACAGCGGTGTGGACCTGGCAGGCCCCCAGGGTACGCCCATCGTGGCGACCCGTGACGGCACGGTAACGATGGCAAAGACCGGCTATAACGGCGGCAACGGTAACTATGTGACCATCAACCACGGCGACGGCTTCTCCAGCAGCTACCTACATATGCTGGAGAATCTGCAGGTACGCGTGGGCCAAAAGGTCAAGGCAGGCCAGGTCATCGGCTATATGGGCTCCACCGGTATGTCCACCGGTCCCCACCTGCACTTCACCATCTATTATAACGGCGCAACGGTGAACCCCGCAGATTATCTGAATTTCTAAAACACCGTCCCACAGCTCCCGGCGGAGCTGTGGGAAACTTATTAAACGGCACCGCCCTTCTGAGAAAGGAACTTTTATGAAAAGTAAGAAGATGCGCCTGTCCCTGTTGGCAGGTATTCTGGCAGCAGCGCTGCTGCTGAGCGTTCCTGCCGGCATCGTTCCAACGGCCCATGCCGCCAGCTCCTCGGAGCTTCGCAAGGAGCTGAGCGCGCTGAAGGCTGAGCGGGAGAAGAATCAGGAAGAGATCAGCAAGCTCAATACCCAGCTGGACGAAAATATGACAGAAATCGAGAGGATCGTTGCTGAAAAGGATGCCATCGACCGGGAGATCACCCTGCTGTACCAGCAGATCGATAACATCAATCAGCAGATCCTTATTTACGGCCAGCTCATTGCCGACAAGCAGGATGAGCTGGATGAGGCCAGAGCCCACTACGAAGCGCTGAGCGAAAAGAACAAAAAGCGCATCCGGGCCATGGAGGAAAACGGCAAGCTCAGCTACTGGTCTGTGCTGTTTGAAGCCAACAGCTTTTCTGACCTGCTGGACCGGCTGCAGATGGTGGAGGAGATCGCCATTGCTGACCAGCGGCGGCTCAAGGAAATGCGGGAGGCTGCTCAGGCTGTGGAAGAGGCGCAGGATGCGCTGAATGCGGAGAAAGCTGCCCTGGAGGACGTTCGTGCCCAGCTGAACCTGGCGCAAAAGGATCTGGAATTGAAGCGCCAGGAGGCGGATGCGTTCCTGGCAGAGCTGGATGCCAAGGGTAATATCCTGGAGGATCTGCTGGATCTGGAGCACGATGCCGACGAGAAGCTCCAGGCGGAGATCGCGAAGAAGGAGCAGGAAATTTACGAGGCGCAGCGTAAGGAAGAGCAGGCGCAGCAACAGCAGCAGCCCTCCACCAAGCCCGACAGCACCGTGACCGACGGCATCAAGTGGACGATGCCCTGTCAGTATGTGCGGCTCAGCAGCCCCTATGGTTACCGTGTCCATCCCATCGACGGCACCTGGAAATTCCACAGCGGCGTGGACCTGGCAGGCCCGGAGGGTACACCCATCGTTGCCACCCGTGACGGCACCGTTACCGCCGCTGCCTACCATAGCGGCAACGGCAACTATGTGACCATCAACCACGGTGACGGCTTCTCCTCCAGCTATCTGCACATGACCCATTATGTGGTCAAGAGCGGCGATTATGTCAGCGCGGGACAGGTTATCGGCTACATGGGCTCCACCGGTGTTTCCACCGGCCCCCATCTGCATTTCACCATTTACTACAATGGCAGCACCGTGAACCCCGCCAAGTACTTAAAGTTCTGACCCACCGGGGGCTGCAAAAAACGCATATTTTTTATGTGAGGATCTAAAATATGACCTTTCGGCGGGAGTGATCCCCACCCTACGATGACTTTTCGTACATGGCTGTAGGGCGGGGGCTTGCTCCCGCCGTTTCTGGAATATATACGCGTTATTTTACAACCCCTTTTATCCGGGCATAATAGAGCGTTATTTTGAGGTGACATTATGAAAAAATGGTTATTGTTGGGCCTTTCTTATATTCTGGTGGCGGCGCTGGCAGCGTCCGTCACCTTTGGTCTGTGCGCCCCCAGCTTTGGGGTGGGCATGACCAAGCTCCAGCAGCTGGAAGCACTCATCCAGCAGCGCTTCATCGGAGAAGCGGATCAAAAGACCATGGAGGATGCCGCCGCGGCGGCTATGGTGGATTCGCTGGGGGGCCGGGGGAGGTACTATATGTCCGCGGAGGGCTACCTTTCCTATCAGGAGCAGATGGCAAACGCCTA